>PLDW01000283.1 GCA_003136315.1 Gemmataceae bacterium
AGTGAATCCGACTACACAACTCGTACCGCGCTACTTCTCGACTCTACAACAATTGAAGACTGTTGAAAAATTCGATTTCCCTAGGGTTCCTAGGGGAAGTTCGGCCGGGTTCAGGTATGAAAGGTGGAATCGACGCTTCGTGGTGTCTGGGTTCTTGCCTAGATTCCCGTGCGTCGTTACATTATCTTGGGATGGACAATCGCTGAGGATAAGGCTAGCGAGCATTAAATCGCCTTGTTTTTCATAAGGAATCTGAAATCCGTGGCCCGTTACGGAGATATTTTCTCCTACACAACCGCGGAATTGCCTGGGAATTCAGGCATATAATGGGCGCTGGCCGTGTCGCTGAGGATGTGCTGCCCACCGTTGCACCAAAAGCCCCGAGATTGACGATTCACCTCACGAGGATCTTCGCTCGGACGCTGAAGATTGGGCCATTGCCATGCCTGACGAATGGGTTACGGTACTATGCAATCGCTTCAACTGCACTGAGGATATATTTTGGGCTAAAGTGATATCACGTTTGACTGCTGCATGTGCTGGATATAGTATTCAACAATCCGATATTAATGATATTGTTCAAAAAGTCTTAATATCTCTCATAGAACGGTTAAGAAAGGGGATACCGGAGGGCAGTTCGACATGGTCAGATTTCTCTAAATATGTATATCAATCTGGTCGAAACGCTGCGTTCGCCTTTCTTAAGCAGCAAAGCCAGAGGAAAAAACATCTGACCTACTGTGCAGATTTTCCCGATGATCTGAGTAAGCCCGCGATTCGCAGCATCTCAGCTCCGAACTCTGAGGTGCTCAAAGATCTGTCAAATCTACAAATTAATGCGCTAATTTCTCTTGTTCCAGAATGCGAGAGACAATATCGTATTATTCTTACGCTCCATTTGCAAGGGTTCAATCAGCAGCAGATCGCAGAACAGCTTGGCTTCTCACGTCCTACTGTTGGTCGAAGACTAAATCAGATTGGCATAACACGCGATTGCAAAGGGGCCGACCTCGAACGTGAACCGTATCTTACCGAAGAGATCGTAAAACAAATTCTTGCGAATATCAGCTACGTTAATCAAAAATAATATATAAATAATTTCACCTAATGGAAATCAGCCTGTGTCGACTTTAACATCTTCCCCTATGACACCCGACCAAATCGCAGAGGCGTTAGTGGACAGGGTAAAATCCGTTGAGCAGGGGATGCTCCTTGGAGACCTCAAGCAACCGGTGGTGGCACTTCTCACACGATTGGTGGTGAACCCTGCACTACTAGACGCCTACTGCAGCGCCCTCACGAACGTCCGGAAGAGGGTGAGGCCCGATCCTCATGTCATTGCCGACATGGACAGCGGGGACATCCCAGATCAGGAGATTGCACAGCGTGGGTTCGGCTGGCTCTCTGACTACCAGCTAGTGGATTATGCGACCCATCCTGCGGCCATTGAGGCCATCGCAGACCGCTTGCGCGATGAGGATCTACTGGAAGTACTCGGCGATTGGTACATAGAAGCGGGGGTCTGGGAACAGGCCGCTCATCCAGAGAATGCCGAAGAGGCCAAGCGCTTTGCTCTGTTTGCCAAATCTTCAGAGCTTGACTCCTCCGTCTCGGGTCATAAGCACCATATTCCGCCCCTGCGATCCCTCGCCAGTAAGGAGCCCTCGAACGATCGCAGTGAAATGCCAACCCCAAGGAGTTTGCTCGATCGACTTGTAACCCTGAAACTCGCTCCTGACCTGCCCGACCGAGCAAAAGACGCTTGGGCGGCGCTTTACAGTGCTGCTATGTTGGGAAAGTTCCAGACTATCGAGGACAAGGACATAGTCCGGGAATATGGGATTCCCATCGCCCAAGCCGACGATGTGTTTCAATCGCTCGAACGCATGGGTATGGGCAAGAAAATTGACAGATTGTTTTCCACCCTCCAATTTGACATTTCTACATTCCAAACTACACTTGCCGATCGCTACTACCTAGAGGTAGAGGCGTGCATAAGATTACTGTCACGTCCAAAATCGGCTCGCGATTTCTCAGAGGTCCAAAGGCTTCACACGCTGTTTGAGACACTTGCAGGGAGCCAGGGCGATGAGGCTCGGGTCGGTTGTCTCATTATAGACTTACTGATCCACCTGGAATTACTCGTTCAGGGAGACGAGATCGATGGAGTCTTTCCCTTGCTAAAGTCATTCGCTCTGATCAATTGCAACCAGACAGGCGATCATCGCCCCGAGGTGGTGAGAGAGCATAGTAGTATCATCAAGGCACTCATCAATGGGGATAAGGCCAGAATGCGTGAGGCGTACCTCGCTCACTTTAAGCTTTCAGAACGTCACTTTCTCCTTCCGGGCGGTGTAATTCGACTTGGGGGAAAAGAGGACGCGATGTGGCAACAGATTAATGCTCAATTTAGATCGCTGAACAACGGGCTCTATGTTTTCCAGGCGCTAAATGTCCGTCCCCTTGAATTTAATGAGCAAGGTTGGGAATTACTGAAAGAAGGTATTTGCGCAGCAGTGCGGAACAATGCCATCCTATGTTTTCTGTTCGGATCGGAAGCGTACCTCAGGGCATGGGCGAAATGGATCGGAATACAGTGGGACGAATACGAAGCCTTCCACGAGGGCCTAAAATCTGACTTCCAACAATTTCTGGCTCGCCTTGATGAAGATAAAACTGTCGAGCGAACACCAGAGCAGGTTCGCCTACAGGTACAGTTGCACTACTTCGATTCTCGGTTAGTGGCGTTTCACACTCCGCAGGTCCGGTTGGACTATTTCGATTCTCGGTTGGGGGCGTTTCAAACCCCAAACGAAGCATACGCCTTATTCCAATCGACAGATAATCCGCGGAGGTTGACTCGTAGATCCGTTCAAGATGAGGGTCTAGCATCAACCGAAATCACGATATTTCCACCGGGTACGAGCACGACACGAACGTTTTACACCGAGATTGAAGAGGAGTTAGCGAGGCTCTTCGATGACCCCAGAATTACCGCTGACAGCAAGGAAGGGATTGGGCGGATTCGAGATAGACTCAAGACTCCCCCCGTGAAAGGGCCTGCCTTCGCAACTTAGCAGCGAGGAGGGGCCTGTCAACGATCGGAATACCGATTTCGCAAGGATTTCTTGGTCGATTCTCTGACCAATGAGAGAGATCACATCGCGTCTGGACCGATTTTCTAGGCAGATTCATCTGCTACCGCTCCGCCTAGCTGCGGTCCTGCTGCATTAGTTTCAAAAGTCAAGCATTTAATGTGCAATGCCCATGCCCTCACACGGCACTGGTCCGAACAGGAAAAATGCTGCGACACAATCCCCCTCAAGACCCACGCGGGGTGGTCGGCTGCCAGGTGGTTGTTCCATAACATCATCGATGGGATTAACTTACGCCGAAACCAATCATTTTTGACATGGCTTTGGGTTCACTTTTCAAAATGCCATTTCCGAAAGCGCGAATAGCGATGCTGTCGGGGGGTAGTCCCTCTCAGGATCACGTCGTTCTGGCTTACTTACCATTTAGCAATACGAGATTTCAGGACTGCTTTTTTGGTGTGAACCGTTCTTGCCTCCGAAAGGTTGTTCCATCGCTGTGTGAGGAAACCCCATGCAATGCGATTCTCACGGATGGATCAGCCACGTTTTTCCATTTCGACTGAACGCATCGACCCTATTCGCTCTTCAGTTTCATAGTCAGTGAGGCCGGCAACGGAAGTGGAGGGAAGGGATGGCGTCAGCGGCCGGTTATCTGGTGACCGACCTCAGTGTCCTCACGCGGCGGGGGTGCAAGTTCTGCTGCATCTACGCCGACCCACCCTGGCACTACGATCGCTCGCCTCGTGGGGCCGCTTCCCACCACTATTCGACCATGACGGTCGAGGAGATTGCCGCACTCCCCATTGCGGCTCTCGCCGGCGAAGTCTGTCATCTTCACCTCTGGACTACCCACTCGCTGCTGTTCGACGCGAAGCGAGTGATGGATGCCTGGGGGTTCGCATACAAGGGGGTCTTCGTGTGGGTGAAACCCCACCACCAGATGGGGACGGGTTATTACTGGCGAGGGGCCGCCGAATTTCTCCTCCTCGGGGTCAAGGGCGAGCAGACTTTTCTCGACCGCTCGATCCCGAATTGGGTTTGCCTCGACAGGACGGAGCACTCGGAGAAAATACGCTCGCTCGTTGAGCGGGCCAGCCCTGGGCCGTACCTCGAATTATTTGGCCGTCGGGCGGTTCAAGGTGGCTGGGTCGTCTTTGGAAACGAAATCAGTCGGGGACTGTTTGACGGTGACGTAGTGGAACTCGACTTTTGAGTGGGGATTGGTCAGAGGATTTTCGCGCGGAGAACGTGTGTAGCTGGGGAATTCGTCGCGGCCAACCCCCGTCACCAGAACACGCCCCAAGGTCCAAGAAAACACTGACCGAATATCGGTCAGTGAGTTTTGAGTCAGCATCGGCACTCAATTTAAAGCTCGGTGCATTCACTGAGGAGGTAAATTCGATGGCTATGGAATCCAGAGCGGCCCGGGGCACGACACTTTTCGGAGAATTCGTCGTGCTTATGGCAGTCGCTGTCTTTTTTGGGCAGCAAGGAGACCTGTTCCATGATGGGCGGTCGTTTGGGACGAACCACTTCGAGGTTCCCCCGAGTCTTGTGGCGCCCTCGGCTGTGGAGCAACTCCAAACCGACCCAACGCTCGGCTCGCCCGATCCAAGGGGACAGATTCTCAAACTTGGAACCCCTCTGCCTGCAAACCAAGCGCTGGATCTCCTGCTGAGAGACAAGCGTGGCTCGCGAAAACTCACCGCCGAGGAAGACACGAACGGGCAGGATGTCACCAACGGGATGCCATTCCCACACTCTCTTCCTCCTGGCACGGGGAAAAACCTGTGGCCGAAATAATTCCCTGCCTGAGCCAGGCTGGAGAATCGTTGTCCGGCAATCTGACAGCATCTCAGCCGACCGTCATCACCGCCCCCGGCCAAGAGGGTGAGCGATGACTCCAGACAACCTCCTGTCGGTCAAAGCCGCGGCGAAAAAGATCGGCGTCTCGCGGGCACTCATTTACCAACTGTGTGCCGAGGGAACCCTCCCTCACTACCGCCTCGGCGGGAAAGGGAAACGGGGGAAGATCGTTATCGATCCGAACGAACTTGAGGCGTACTTCCGAGCGCGACGGGTTGTGCAGGCACCAACTGCCCACCCGCCCCTCAAACACATCATCCTTGGGTGATGTAGACTGAATTATCGCAATTCTTATTAGATTTCACCACAATTACGAGGTTGTCGCGTGACAAAATCCCAGCAAGTGCTCCGGCCATTCACCCGAGACGGAACTCCAATAAATGCATTGGCATTTGTTAACGAGATGACAGAGTTCAAGATGCCAGGGCAGAACCGCGAGCAGATTACTCTCCGGCTCGCAACCGCCCTCTGGAGGCAGATTCCGCTCGCGTCGGTGAGCACAGAGAAGTTGGGAGTAGGGTGCGTGCGGGAGGATTATCTCCGATATGCGGCATGGAGCCAGCAGGCGATTGCAGGATGCACGAATAGCTTCCAGGATTTTCTCCTGGCAGTGATGAAAGCTGGCATCCGGGTCCAGTGCTTGGAAGTGGGGGATGTTTACGAAATCGCCATAAACGAGATGATGGGCAAGCTTACGGCCTTCGTGCCCGTTCCTTGCCAATACTCTATCGCACCCATGTCAGTCGAATCGCTGGCGAAGGCAACGGCAGAGCAGATCCGTCGGCACTATGTGAATGCGGCGTGGGAGACTGTGCAGTGGACCGCCGGGAAATTCGTGGAGGCAATGGAGACGCTCTTCCAACTGATGGCGGTCGGGCTCGTCGAATTCCTCGGGGCGGATACGGCCCGGATTTATTACTGCCGCGGCGTGTTGAAACGATTCGCGCGAAAGGCCGGGCTCAGTTCACCCGATCGGTTTGCCACTCACCCTCTTCTTGAGGATCCGGACAAGGTCGTGGCGAGGCTCTTCGAGATGGTGAATGTGCGACCAACCGACTTCTCGTCCTGGAGAGCGAAAACTCCGCGCAGGGTTACGACATTACTCGGGGCAATTCCAGACTGGTTCCGTGGGGAGATCTCTGGATTCAGCGGGAAAATGGTCCGCGAAGGGTATGGACTGATCAACCCAACCGACAGGAGCCACACGGCAAGGGACCAGCCCAGCTTCCAGACTTTTTCCTGGCTCGTGTTCGCCGGACAGTTCGTGCTCGGGGCTTGGGATGAGGCGGAATGTCCGAGCCTGCTTCGACAACTCTTCGGGATTCAGTTCTGAGAGTCAGAAAGCGGCCCGCGCTAACGGGCCGCCTCGGTGGGGGCTCAGGATTGAGTTGCTTTGAGGGCGGCCTCCCGCATGTGTGTGACTTGGTCGGCGAGATGCCCGTAGACCTTCGAGACCATCTCGGTCGAGGTGTGGCCGAGAAGTTCCGCGACCTGGGCGACGCCGACGCCGTTAACGAGGGCTTGAGTCGCGTAGGTGTGGCGGAGGTTGTAGCAGACGAAGTGCTTCAGATGGGGGAGCCTCTCGCGGAGCCGCTTGAAGCGGCAGCGGATGTTATTCCGTGAGAACGATCGGCAGCCGCGGGGGCCGCGGAAGAGGGCTCCCTTGGGGTGCTTGACGATGAGTTGTCGGGTGAGATCGAGAACGGGAGGGGTCAGGTAGATGATGCGGGGTCTACCGGTTTTCTTGGCGGTCTTGTGCTTGGTCAGGATCCAGACACCGAGTTCGAGGTTGACGTCAGCGGCGGTGACCCGAGCGACCTCGGAAGGGCGGCAGCCGGTTTCGAGCATGGCGAGGACGAAGTCGCGAAACGGCTGGTCTCGGATAGCAGCCAGGATTTCCGCCTGCTCGGCCTTGGTGAGGACGCGAGTGCGGCGGGTGGAGGGGTCGAGTTCGAGTGCTCGAAGGGGGGATGGCGAGAGTAAGCCTTGCTTATCGGCCCAGGCGTAGGTGCGCTTGACCACGAGTGCAGCGTGTCGTCTTCCGGCCTTCCAAGTTGGATGAGCGTCGAGCCACCGGGAGATGTGGAATGGCTTGACGGAGGAGGAAGTTTGTCGCCCGTAGGTGTCGCAGAAGCTCTGAAGGAAATGCTTGTAATGGGTGTAGGTGTCTGGGGCGTGATGTCTCTGGCTGTGGTCGAGGAAGAGGTCACAGAGCGTTGCGACGGTGATTTTGTCGGGTGCGGGAAGATTTTCCGGCCTGGTGGCCATGAGGCGGTAGAAGGCCTCAAAGGCGGCCCTTTCGGAGTCCTTGCCCTTGGCGAGGCGGACCTGTTTACCACCCAGTTCGACGAACCAGGCGTTTTTGGACTTGCGATACCACGGCTTGTGCTGCCGCATCGAGTAAACCCCCCGTTTTTGAGACACGGGTGAGCCGGAAGGCTTACTCTTGGCCCCTCGGTCCGCCACGAACGGACCGGGGGGTTTTCTGCGTTGCCTGCCCTATTCCCTGCCCAGTGAGTTTTTGGGGTAACCCTGGGTGGCAGTGTAAGTCCTTACCACCCAGGGGTTTCCGAACAGTCGGGCCGGCGGGATTTGAACCCACGACCTCTTGCACCCCAAGCAAGCGCGCTAGCCAAGCTGCGCTACGGCCCGTGTTCTCGACACATGCTTTGTAATCGATGTGGCCCATCCTGGCAACCAGGTTGAAGGTACCAAATAGTCCGGGCCACGGAAAACCCGTTACCCCCCATCTCGCCTCAGACTCTTGATTCCTCTTCGCCCTGCCGTTAGCCTCATCTGGAGATGCTTTCCCACGGTCAGCATTCCTGAATGTCGCCAACGCTTTCCACATGACGGGGTTGTTTCCTTTACGCCTCCTGCCCTTCATTGCTCCTGGGGGACCGATGTCTCACACCCAATCACACTTATTGATACTGATCGTTGCCGCTTGGTTCGCGATCATCCTTTCATCCCCTCCCGTCAATAGCCGCCAGCCAGTCAAAGATGACCTCCCCAGGTCGCCCTCGACGTCTGAAATGACATCCTTCCGGAGTCCCTCCGGAATCCCAAAGGACGAGTTAAAAAAGGCGAAGGAGGTATTTGCCACTCTCGCCAAATACTACGCTGACTACATCAGCAACCTACGGGTCTATACCACCCCCCAGGAATTCGCCCCGAATACCAAGGGCGAACCGGTCAAGACGGTGGACCAACTTATTGCCGACCTCAATCGGCACCTTCTCATTCCTGGACCCGGCAACCGCGTGGGGCCGGACCAAGCCGACTATATCCGAGAATTCGGTGCCGCCCTCGACGATGCTCTCGAAAAAGTTATCAACTCGCCCTCCGAACGCGTCGTGCGGGTAAACGCCACACGCATCCTCGCTGCCGCTTGTCGATCCGGAGCGAACCCGCACTACCCGACCGTGACCAAGTTGATCACAGCGGCCGACACCCCCCCCGAGGTCAAATACTACGTCTATCAGGCAGCCGGAAACCTCCTCGCAGCCTACGACATCAACAACTTGGAAACCCGCTCCCACAGCGCTCCACCCAAACTTGTGGCTGACCTCCTCACTGCTCTGCGCGATGCGATCGAAATGCCTTACTCGATCCTCCCTCCCCCACTCGGGGTCGACGGCAAACCGACCTCGTTCCCACCAGACCAGCTCCAAGTCATCGCATTCATCCGGCGACAGGCAATCAAGGCGCTGGGAACAGCTCGATTCGCAGAATTTCCGGTTCCGAAGGCTCCGACTGTCTACCCGGCCTTCACCCTCGCCCGTGTGGCTGTTGAAGACCCCTCGATCACTCCTCCCCCCACGCCCTCAGAGGCTGCCGAGGCGGTGATCGGCATCTGTAATTTGTCGCCACCCAAAGGTGCCGCAAATGCTGAGCCTTACGCCTTTGCGATGAGCGATGCCGTGGCGACAGGGTTGCTCAGCTTCGCGACCCCCAGGGCGGCAAACCCTGCGGACAAGAGCCTCCCCTGGAAAGGTTACTCAGCCCGGCTCAACGAATCATTGAAAGCCTGGGGAACCGTCTTCGATCCGAACTTTAACCCGAACAAACCCTCTGCTTCTGCCCCGGAATTGATCCCAACGCCGATTACTGAACTCGTCGCAGAGGCTGAACGTCGAATCCTCGTGCCAATGGAGGGGACCGCCACCAAGATCGAAACCGATCAGTTCCGGGAGTTCCGCGACCGGAAGCTTCGGGTCGACAAAAAATGGACCCTCAACCCCTATCGGGATAATCCGAAACTCGCACTCCCCTTGAAAAAATAACTTGAATGATCCCCTGCGCAATGACCGGGGAGTTTTCGTTGGTACCCTCACTCCGTGCCGGCATCGAAGTCACGCAGGGGTTTGCCGTTGCACAACAGCTTACTGCGTCCCACAATAAAGTGATAAAGTGATGTCCACGAACATTTCCCCCCGGCTCGGCCCCCGTTGGAGGTGTCCTAGAATGAGGCGGTTCCTGTTTGCCGCCGGACTGTTGGCGACCGTCGCGGCGGCCAAAGCCGACGCAGGGTATCTAATTGTCCGCATTATCGTTGAGGGTGGTGGTGCCGCATCTGGCAGCGCCCCCCAGGGTCCAGGTTCCGCACCCGGGTTTGGAGGATCCGGCCCAGGCGGAATGAGTTCCAAACCTGGAGGGCCTGGTGGGATCAGTGGTCCCGCGGGCACCAAGCCAGGTGGGGGACCCGGCTTGGGGAAGGGTTCCGGCTTGGGATTTCCAGGTCCCGGCGGTTCCGGTGGTCCCGGCGGTCCCGGTCAGCACGCAGCGAACACAGCCGAACACGATCCAACCCGTTCGATATTCGCTGTCGTCCCTTATACCAAACCTCCCGAAAAAAGACATTTCTACCTCAAGAGTAAGATCACCAATCCCTACAACAACCCGATGTGGGATGCTTCTCTCACCCATCCGTTTGGGGTGGCGAACCTGTTCTTCGACAACACCGAAATCCAGTGGTACACCGACTTCGGCAAACGACCAGCGGCCAACCGCACCTACCAGTCGGAAGTCCTCTCCAAGCACGCCCGGTGGGAGAAAAACCCAGGCGATGGTCAACTCCTCCTGGACCTTGTCTCGGCAGCCCTCGAACATGGAATGGTCAATGAGGCAGTTGAGTACGCCGACGAACTGGTGAAAGTTGTCCAGGAGAAGAAGTCACAATCGAGTCCCCAGGTCGATCGGTTTGTAGAAATCTACCTCAAGATCCAAAAACCGATCTCCACTTCGGCCCGACTCCGTGGGGATTCCGACAGATGGAAGTCCGCACTTGCAGCCATCGACCCCGTCAAGGATCTCACTCGCGGGCATTACACACTCCTCTACTGGGACGCCCCCGATGCTGAGGTTCTCCGTCGTATGAGCCAGCTTGAAGACAACTTCAAGGCGTTCTTCCTCTGGAATGCAACCCGCGGCGTAGCCCTCACTGTCCCGGATCGACCGATGACGGTCGTCCTCGCCCGGACTACCGCTGAGGTCTCAAAACTGCACCATGCGATCGAAGGTCTACCCGCAATCGCAGATGGTTTCTACGCACCCGAATACGATCTCGTCGTCCTCTCCCCCGAACGACTGGATTCGGTCGGCCAAACATTCCAACGTCAAGTGCATCAGATCTACCGTGAGGGGGTGAGCCGAGCCGATCTTCTGGAGGGCAAAGGCCCCCACGTTGACACCAGCGGCACGATCAAAGATGCCAAGAAGCCCGAGGATGTGGCCCGGATGATGACGTGGGCACTGGTTGAACGCTACGCTCACGAGGAGGCCGAACTCTCCGCGGTCAGCCGGGAGGGGAGCCGCCAGTTGCTGTACGCCACCGGACAACTCCCCCGCTACGTCGATATCCCACGATGGCTGTCCGACGGTTCCGCAGCGTTCTTCCACCGCCCCAAAGGGCCAGTGTACACCACCACGACCCAGGGGGACGAGGAGAAGACGGTCGTGACTCTTGCTCTCACGACCGGATATGGAGCACCCCATTTCGTACACCAAAAACAGTTTTCCGAATTGGTTCGGCAGAATCAAATGAATGCCGACCCAGGTCTTCTCGTCCGCCATGTCGTCACGGACGCCTACTTCGCTGCGGCCGTTGCACCGGAGCAGATGGATATTGACGACCCCAAGTTGCCCCCGCCCCCACCAAAGAAAAAACCCTCTGCGGCCGGCCCTCCGGGGTCAGGTGGTCCACCAGGCCTGGGTGGACCAGGACTGCCAGGACCGATGGGTCCTGGGGCTCGCCCCCCAGGACTCGGTGGATCGGGTCCGCCAGGACCGATGGGTCTCGGGGGTCGGCCTCCAGGACTCAGTGGATCTGGCCCGCCGGGACTCGGTGGACCCGGAGGACCAGGTTTCCCAGGCGTGCCCGGTGGTGTGATTGAAGACGATCCCGAGATGCTCAAGCGGCTCAAGAAAGACTTTCTGACGACCAAGGCTTATGCAACCTCATGGGCGCTGTACTTTTACCTGGCGAAGAATCATCCGGAAGGTTTGGAGCGCTACCGGGCTGAGTTGAGTCGACTCCCCCGGGATCTCCCGCTGGATCGAGATGCACGGCTGTTGGCGTTCGTGAACGCGTTTAACCTGACCACTGGTCCAACTCGAACGGACAATCGCGCCACCCTCACGGAGTTCGGCACTGCCTGGCTCGCTGCGATGAAACTCATTCCTCCGTCGGGTGTGGAGATCACCCTCAAGGATCCAGAGCCACCGTCGTCCGGCACTGAACCTGGCAACCAACCGGGTGGCGGCTTCCCAGGTGGGAATCCCTTTGGACCGGGGAACAAGAACTAGCGATTGACGAGTCGCACGTAATTGTCGGATGTGTCTAAACTATACATGTTAAGATGTTTTAAATGCTTTTCGGTCCTGGTCACTGGACCAGGGCCATTCCTTGTACTCAAGATCGCTGCACGATCACTTCTGCCGCAGCCTTTCCATCGCCTGCAACCCAGTCAACACCAGCATCAAGGGATTGCCCCACCCACAACCACATCCAGCCGCAATAGTAGGCTCGGATCACTTGCGGGCAACCCGTCAACGGCTTTGTCGACCACCGCCATCTCGGTTGTGCGGCAATCGGGGTCTTGCGCCCTTCATGGACGAGCCCGTGAGCATCGGCCAGGGCAACCCGCAACTCCGGCTTGGTGGGCACCGGATCAGGCAAAACCTGACCTGGGATGGTAACATCTCCTGACAGTGATCAACCCGTCGGACGGCTAACATTCGATCTCGCAGAACCCGTGAGTGCAGGACACGGGCTCTCGGTCGGCGTGCACCTCTCCTCGCCGACCGCGTGACCGCCAGGAGTGAAGAAGTGGATCATTCCAAGCGGCCCTTCGGCCAGCAGATCGCCAGGGCGGCGCACGTCTTCGAGAAGCGACGAACGCAGCACGGCCGTAAATGGGTGGTTGTCTTCCTGAACGAGGAGACAATCGTGATCGCGATGCACGGTTCTTTAACGGCCGGGGAGAGAAATCTGGTGCGAACCCCAGCCGGTGTCGCCCTGGTTCGGGAGTTCCACCAACAGCTCTTCAGCAAGGACTCGGTCACACTGTTTCAAAAGATCAAGATGATTACGGCGATGGAAGTGCGAGACACGACCGCGGAAATCGAGCCGACGACGGGCAGTGTGGTGCAGCTCTTCACGACCAACACGGCGGGGGAGGAGTTCCCATGCGATCCCAGCGGACCGGCACAGACGCTGGGGCCGGGAGATGGTCCGCCCTGCTGGAAAGAAGAGAACGCCCGCCGCGCAGTCAGAACAACCGGATGTTTAGTCCGGGGAGGATCGCCCGCGTTTCACCAAGAGGAACTCAGGATGAAGACCGACTCGCAGTTACAGAAGGATGTCATGGATGAGATCAAGTGGGAGCCGAGCACCACGGCAGCCCAGATCGGAGTCTCGGCCGTAGCCGGAGTGGTGACGCTTACCGGCACGGTCGCGACCTATGCGGAAAAGTGGGCCGTCGAGCGGGCGGCCCAGCGTGTGCAGGGAGTCAAGGGGAGTGCCGAGGAGATCACGATCAAGCTCAACGGGGTACATGCCCGGACCGACGCGGAAATCGCCGCGGCGGCCGTCACTTCCCTCAAGTGGCACGTCTGGGTGCCGAGCGACATCCAGCCCACCGTGGCACAGGGCTGGGTCACGTTGAAGGGCTCCGTGAACTGGGAATACCAGCGGACCGCCGCCCGTGACGCCGTCTGCTTCATGCCGGGAGTGAAGGGGGTCACGAACGACATCACCATCAAGCCAGCGGTCCAGCCGGCGGCAGTCAAGGACGCCATCGAGAAGGCGCTGGTGCGAAATGCCGAGATCGACGCCGGGAATGTCAGGGTCGCGGCCGAAGGCGGTACAGTGACACTGTCTGGCAGTGTCCAATCGTGGGGCGAGAAGGCCGAGGCCGGGACCGCGGCCTGGAACGCACCAGGCGTCAACACCGTACGGAACGACATCGCGGTCTCGTGTCCGTGAGAGTGAAATTCGACTGGCTGCGGTCTGCGGCCAAAATGATCTGTCAAGGCGAAGCGGTCGCCTTCCATCCCCCCACATGGGTGGACGGGTTGGTCAGGGCGGACACTCGTTGTGCCCGCCCGACCGTCTGACCTGACCAACCCGTGTTGGGCATTTCCCGACACCCGGTGTTTCGTCTGTCGCCGGATCTGCAGTTTCCCCTGACAGACTCGGTTCCAGTTTCCCGTCTGAGATCCTCTTCCTTTCTCCGATACTACTGCGACCAGTCTCGTGAACGTTCCCATTCGGCTGACTGAAACGCTTGATCTCAAGCCATTTCGGAGTACCTGGAACGTGATCGATGCGTGGCAGTAAACACACTCCAGGAGTTTCAGTGATGTGGCTAGTCGATGCTGCCATCGGTTTTGGGATCATCGTGGCACTGGTCGCGATGTACCTTGCCAGTTGCATACGGATCCTGAACGAGTACGAGCGTGGTGTCATTTTCCGCCTGGGACGGGCCAGACCTAAACCGAAAGGACCCGGACTGATCCTGGTTTTCCATCCAGTTGATCGTATGGTGCGCGTGGACTTGCGGACCATTACCAAAGTCATCGAACCCCAGGACATCATTACCAAAGACAACGTCTCGGTCCGCGTCAACGCTGTGCTCTATTTCCGGGTCATGGACCCGATGCGGTCCGTTTTGGAGGTGGCCGATTTCTTATTCGCCACCTCGCAGGTGGCGCTGACGACCTTGCGGAGCACGCTCGGTCAGGCGGAACTCGATGACTTGCTCACCGAGCGGGACAAGGTGAACCGTCGTCTACAAGAGATCATTGATGGGCACACCGAACCGTGGGGGGTGAAAGTCTCGGTCGTGGAAGTCAAGGACGTGGACCTCCCCGAGCCGATGAAGCGGTCGATGGCCCATCAGGCGGAGGCCGAACGAGACCGGCGTGCGAAGGTCATCAACGCCGAGGGGGAGTTCCAGGCCGCGGACAAACTCCGGCAGGCGGCCGAGATCATGACACCTTATCCGATGGCGATGCAGATGCGCTACCTCCAGACCCTCACGGAGGTCGCCTCGGAGAGGAATTCCACCATCATCTTTCCGCTACCGATCGAACTCTTGGCCCCGTTCTTGAAGACCGGAAAGGAAAACGCGAGTGCCGCCACGCCGATGAATGGGAAACTCGGGGAAGCGTCATTGGGGCTCAAGAACCCGGCCCAAGCCGAACCAATCAACGGAGTCGGAGCAACACAGGCAACGGCGAGAGGACACATTCCATCAGGGTTATCGACATCAACGTGAGCCCGGTGATGGGTGTGCGATATGGTTTGCGCGCGGCACTCGACCGCACAGGCACATTGAAAGGTCGCGGTCGAAGATTTTGCTTGGGGCATCGAGCAAGTTCCCGGAATCGCAGACCCGTAAGTTGAACAATGACGACGATTTATGACATTCTGAAAAGCACCTAATAGTTGCTCAACGCAAATCGGGTCATACGCCCCCCGGTGATCCGGCGTGGAGTTTGCTGTTCCCTGTTTAGTATCGCACCAATCCAGCCACCGCAGGGTCGCTCCTGTAGGAGATGAACGGCCTCCTGCCATGGTGGAGTCCCACTCAACAACCAGAAGGAATCATGCCATGTCTGTCGAACTGCACGAAGAAACGGGCGGGAAGATTCTGATCTTGAACCTGAGCGGCAAGCTTACGAAGGAGGACTATGCGAACTTCACTCCGGAGGTGGAGCGTGCAGTGAAGGACCACGGCAAAATCCGGATACTGGTTCGCATGCACGGCTTCCACGGCTGGACCCTGGGGGCTGTGTGGGAGGATATGAAGTTCGACCTGCACCACTTCGCGCACATCGAGCGGCTGGCCCTCGTCGGCGACAAACGGTGGGAAGCGGGGATGGCAGTTTTCTGCCAGCCGTTCACCACTGCCAAGGTCCGGTACTTCGACGAGAGCCAGGGCGAGGAGGCTGTTGTGTGGATTCACGAGGGGATTGCACAGGCAGCTCAGACAACGTGAGGTCTCTGAGAGGAGTGATACAAACCGAGAGGCACGCTCCGGACAGATAGACACTCCGCGAGGAAGAACGAAAGCGGAAGAGTTCTAACAGAGTCCATGCCATGAGTCAAATCCCCCTTTATCCGCTAAGATTCGGGCCGATCTACGAGTACCGGCCCTGGGGAGGACGGCGCCTGGCAGATCTACTCAGCGCCCCGCTGCCCGCCGATGGCCCGATCGGCGAGGCGTGGATACTCAGTGACCGCGACGACCACCCCAGCCGGGTAGCTGACGGGCCGCTTAAGGGCCGGACGATCAGGGAATTGCGGGAACTGTGGCCGGGGGAGTTTCAGGGAAAGCACGGGGCCCGGTTCCCCCTGCTACTGAAGTTCCTCGATGCCAGCGGCCAGCTCTCGGTCCAGGTCCACCCCTCAGACGCACAAACGAAGTATCTCCCACCCGGCGAGAGTGGAAAGACCGAAGCGTGGGTCGTGTTGGAGGTGGCACCACAGGGTCGCATTTACGGGGGCCTGGTTGCCGGAACCACCCCAGACACTCTGCGCCGGGCAGTGGCGAACCGGTGCGTGGCGGACCAGCTCGCGAGCTTCACCCCGACTGTCGGGGATGGGGTTTTCCTCCCTGCCGGGACGGTCCACTCACTGAGTGATGGTGTGGTCGTCTTTGAGGTGCAACAGAACAGCGACGTGACGTTCCGCCTCTACGACTGGGACCGGATCGATGCCAAGACCGGTCGCCCGCGAGCCCTGCATGTCGAGGAAGCACTTGCCTGCATCGATTACGCGCAAGGCGAGGTCAGTCCGGTGACGCCAGTGGTCGTAGCGGAGACGCCGGTGCGGTGCGAGAGTCTCTTCCAGTGTCCCCAGTTCCAATTGTGGCGGCACCGCGGTGACGCCCCGTTTACCGTCGGTGCAGATGGCTCGCTGCGCGCTCTCGTGTGCGTGGAGGGGGCGGGGCAATTGCACCACGGCGATGCTGCGTACGCCATCGGAAAAGGTGACGTGCTGCTCTTAGCCAAGATCGTTGGGAAGTGTATGTGTCACCCGCAGGGGGGTATGACACTCCTGGAAATCGCGGTGCCGGAGTTATCATGAAAAAATTGATCGTGTTCGACCTGGACGGCACCCTCGCGGAAAGCAAATCGGCGATCGACGATCAGATGGCCGGGCGCCTCCGCGACCTACTCGGCGTTGTAGCAGTGGCAGTGATCTCAGGCGGCGATTGGCCACAATTCGAGAAGCAAGTCCTCTCCCACCTCCAGCAAGGCGACCGCCTCGATCGATTATATCTCTTACCAACGTGTGGAACAAAGTTCTTTCGGTATAACGGAACATGGAACAAAATTTATTCTGATGTTTTCACCGATGATCAACGCGAGAAGATTCTCCATTCTCTGGATAAGGCACTCGGGTTGTCGGGCTTCAAGGCCGGGAAGATTTGGGGAAAGCTGATCGAAGACCGGGGAAGTCAAATTACGTTCTCCGCACTGGGACAAGAAGCACCCCTGGAAGAAAAAAAGAACTGGGATCCAGAGTTCGCCAAGCGGAAAAAAATCAAGGAGATTCTCGACACGATCATTCCAGAGTTTTCTGTCCGACTGGGCGGCGCGACCTCCATTGACGTGACGAAGCCCGGAGTCGACAAAGCTTATGGAATCAGAAAATTACAAGACATTCTTGGCATCGCAATTGCTGAGATGATCTTTATCGGAGATGCACTGTTCCCCGGCGGCAACGACTATCCGGCCGAGAAAGCTGGCGTTGTTTCGATCCGGGTAAGGAATCCGGACGAGACGAAGCAGGTCATCGAAACAATCGTTGCGTGTTTAGGTTAATGCTGTAAGCGAGATCCTGTAAGGAGAAGCGATGGCTGGGTTTCAGTTGAAGCGGCTCGGTGTGCTGATGGAACCGGAACCGGGTAATCCGCTGGAGATCGAAGGGATCTTGAACCCGGCTGGCGTTCGTGGCCCCGATGGCCAGCTTTACCTCTTCCCACGCATGGTTGCGAAGGGAAATTACTCGCGCATTGGCATCGCACGTGTGAAGTTCAATGAGGCCGGCGACCCCGAGGGCGTCGAGCGCCTCGGCATCGCCCTGGAGCCGGAAGCGGAATACGAATTGCGGCCGGACGGGAGCGGAGGCTGTGAAGACCCACGAATTACGTTTGGGGAAGATCTCAATCGCTATGTGATGACTTACACAGCACTTTCAGCCAGGGGGCCGCGGATCGCCCTGGCCCTCTCGGAGGATCTGTTCCACTGGCAGCGTTTAGGACTCGCGACCTTCCGCCCGTATGAAGGCATCGCATTCGATGGGGTGGACAACAAAGATGCCAGTGTGTTTCCTGTCGCCATTCCCGATCCTGAGGGGAAACGGGCCATGGCCATCCTCCATCGGCCACTCTTTCCAGGAACTCGTCCTGAGGAAAAAGTCTGCGACCCGCTGTGCCATCTGGTGGATCTCAACCGGGAGAGCATCTGGATTTCCTACTGTCCTCTGGGCGACGCTGGCGATGAGCCCTATCACCTTTGCCACTTTACCTTGCATAGCCGGCTCGCCAGTCCGGTGGCACCCTGGGAGGCCCTCAAGATCGGTGGCGGCACTCCTCCGATCTTCACTCGACATGGATGGATGATTGTCTACCACGGCGTCCATGACTTGGCAGAGCCGGACGCAACGGCTCACAAGCTCTGCTACTCCGCGGGGGTGCTCATCCTCTCCCAGGAGCATCCGCATGTGATCCTTTATCGTTCGCCGAAGCCCGTGCTGACGCCGGACTTACCACAGGAACGGATCGGGACCGTCGCGAACGTCGTGTTTCCCACCGCCATTGATCGTCGTGACGATCTCGGCTTGCCCGATCGCTTCGATGTCTATTACGGCATGGCCGACAACAGGATCGGCGTAGCGCGTCTCGATGTGCCGAAAACTCTCCCGCGCGGAGCACCCGCCGACCCGCCTCTGGCCAATGTCTCGGCTTGACGATGCAGGTAATCAGACGGGGAGTCGTCATGGAGCCCCCTGTCACAGCCGGGGAAGAAATGCCCTTGATCGACTGAGGTAGGCACGCCGACCGGTACGCACAAGCCGTGGAGGAGAGGTCGTGGGCGAACAAATGCGAGTGAGGAAACTGGTAA
Source organism: Gemmataceae bacterium (assembly GCA_003136315.1). Classification (GTDB taxonomy): domain Bacteria; phylum Planctomycetota; class Planctomycetia; order Gemmatales; family Gemmataceae; genus Urbifossiella. The sequence goes on from PLDW01000283.1 coordinate 18,600, forward strand.
CCAGCCCCGCCACCCTGGCAATTGAGGGGTTTGATTCCCTCTCAGAATTGGCCCTGAACTTGCGATGGTCGTGGAATCATGCGACGGACGAAGTATGGCGGGAGCTGGATCCCGAACTGTGGGAAATCACCCATAATCCCTGGGTTGTCCTTCAGACGGTTTCGCGCGACCAGATCGAGCGGGTGCTGGCCAATCCCGTTTTTCGCAAGAACGTGGATAGCCTCGTGCGGGACCGGCGGCAAGCAATGGAGGCACCCGCATGGTTTCAAAAGAACCATGCGCAGAGTTCACTGACCTGTGCCGCCTATTTCAGTATGGAATTCATGTTGAGCGAAGCGCTGCCTATCTATTCCGGCGGCCTCGGCAATGTGGCTGGTGATCAACTGAAAGCCAACAGCGATCTGGGCGTGCCCGTGGTAGGGGTGGGGCTGCTGTACCAACAAGGATACTTCAGACAGGTGATCGACAAGGACGGTGCGCAGCAGGCCCTCTATCCATACAACGACCCCAGTCAGTTGCCCATCTCCCCGTTGCGCCAGACGAATGGCGAGTGGCTGCGGTTGGAGATCGCCTTGCCGGGATACTCGGTCTGGCTGCGTGCCTGGGAGGTCCAGGTCGGCCGAGTGAAACTTTATCTTTTGGATAGCAACGACGCGGCGAACATCCCCGCACATCGAGGGATTACCAGCGAGTTGTATGGCGGCGGGCCGGAACTACGACTCAAGCAGGAACTGTTACTCGGCATCGGCGGCTGGCGGTTGCTCCACGCGCTCGGCATCCAACCTGAAGTCTGTCACCTGAACGAAGGACATGCGGCGTTCGCCATTCTGGAGCGAGCTCGGACGTTCATGGACGAGACCGGCCAGCCGTTTGAAGTGGCACTGACCGTTACACGAGCAGGCAACCTGTTCACCACCCATACAGCAGTGGCGGCCGGCTTTGATCGCTTCGCTCCAGCTCTCATCGAGCAATATCTCGGTCGCTATGCTCAGGAAAAGCTTCGTATTCCAATCCACGATTTGCTGGCGCTGGGCCGTCAGATCCCGAACGATTTGTCGGAGCCGTTCAACATGGCCTACTTGGCCATCCGCGGCAGCGGAGCAGTGAACGGTGTGAGTCGGCTGCACGGGAAGGTGAGTCGGCACATCTTTGAACCGCTTTTCCCTCATTGGCCAGTAGACGAAGTGCCAGTCGGACACGTGACCAACGGAGTTCACATGCCGACTTGGGACTCAGCCCCGGCCGATGATCTTTGGACGGCAGCCTGTGGCAAGGATCGCTGGCTGGGGACCAAGAAAACTCTGGACCAGGACTGTCGCCATGTTTCCGACACGAAGCTCTGGCAGTTTCGTACCGCCGCGAGTACGGCGCTTGTTGAGTATACACGGGCACGATTGTCCCGGCAACTGGCCGCCTCCGGCGCGTCGCCCCAAGAGTTTGATGCGGCGAAACATCTCCTGGATCCGAAGGCGTTGACGCTGGGGTTTGCCCGCCGTTTTGCGACGTATAAGAGACCGAATCTGCTGCTGCACGATCCCGCGCGTTTACTGCGGCTTTTGGCGAGTCACGAACGCCCAGTCCAACTCATCATTGCCGGCAAGGCCCATCCGGCTGATCAAGCCGGGCAGGCCCTGATTCGGGAATGGATCCAATTCATCCGCCGGCCCGAGGCCCGCCCTCATGTGATCTTCCTCAGTGATTACGACATGCTTCTGACCGAGCACTTGGTGCAAGGCGTGGACGTCTGGATCAATACGCCGCGACGACCCTGGGAGGCCAGCGGAACGAGCGGCATGAAGGTTCTCGTCAACGGAGGCCTGAATCTCTCGGAACTGGATGGCTGGTGGGCCGAAGCCTACACCCCTGAGGTTGGTTGGGCGTTAGGGGACGGCCGGGAACATGGCGACGATCCCGCCTGGGATGCCGTCGAAGCCGACTCGCTCTACGACCTGCTCGAACGGCAGGTAATCCCGGAGTTTTATAGCCGAGACGAGAGCGGCATTCCTACCGCTTGGATCAAGCGAATGCGGGAGAGCATGGCGCAGTTGACACCGCGTTTCTCCGCCGACCGCACGGTGCGCGAATACACCGAGCAACACTACCTCCCAGCAGCAGCCACTTACCGTGAGCGCGCGGCGAACAAAGGCGCAAGGGGCAGGCAAGTGGTCGATTGGCAGCACAGCGTGGAACAAAAATGGGCCACGCTCCATTTCGGCGAGATGAAGCTTGAGACGTACGGCGAACAGCATCGATTTGAGATTCAGGTGTGTCTCCAAGACCTTGATCCCTTATCGGTGCGAGTCGAACTCTACGCGGATGGAGTCGGGGATGTTGCTCCCGAGCGGCAGGAAATGAATCGCGTTCGGCAGTTGGCAGGTGCGTCCGGTGCCTATGTTTACGGCGCAGTCGTGCCGACGGTCCGCCCAGCAACGGACTACACAGCGAGACTCATTCCCCACTGCGATGGGGTTGCGGTGCCCCTGGAAGACGCACGAATTCTGTGGCAGCGATGATCAGAGTGACCGAAGAAAGAACGATGCAAAAAACGACTCCGATCACCTGCTTGTTTCTGGATATCGGTGGTGTATTGCTCACCAACGGCTGGGATCATCATGCGCGCAGACGAGCTGCGACAAACTTTAAGCTCGATTTCGCTGAGATGGACAATCGGCATCATCTGAACTTTGCCACCTACGAAGAGGGCAAAGTCACGTTGGAGGAGTACCTGAGCCGGACGGTGTTCTATGAGGATAGGTCGTTCACACGGGATCAGTTTTGGGAATTCATGTGTGCTCAATCCCATTCGTACCCCGAGATGATCGAGTTAATCGCGCAGCTCAAGTCTCGGTACGGGCTCAGGATCGCCGTTGTGAGCAATGAAGCGCGTGAACTCAATGCCTATCGCATTCGCCAGTTCAAGCTTGCAGCTCTCGTGGACTGCTTCATTTCGTCCAGTTTTGTTCACCTCCGGAAGCCCGACGTGGATATCTTTCGGTATGCCCGGGACATCACCCAGACGACCCCAGAGCAAATCGTTTATATCGAAAACACTCCGATGTTCGTCCAGATCGCGGAAGGGTTGGGGATTCGCAGCATTCTTCACACAGATTTCAAATCGACGTGCGGGAAGCTGGCTTCGTTCGGATTGCTAACCGAAGAAGGAGTCATCCATGAAACCCGCTAACCCATGCATCCTGACGATCAATGGCGGTTCGTCAAGTCTCAAGTTCGCACTGTTTGAGCAGGTCAATCTGTCCGCACAGCGCGTGTCTGGTCGGATCGATCGGATCGGGTTGGATAATGCCCTATTCGTCGTGGACAGGGCCAGCGATGGTCGCGCGGAAGAACGTCGGGTTGATGTCCCAGACCAGAAGGTGGCTGTCCGCCTGCTGATCGAATGGCTCGAACGCTCTATCGGATTCACGGAGATCACCGCCGTTGGGCATCGGGTCGTTCATGGTGGGAATCATTACCATCAACCTGAACGTATTACATGCAAAATGATGGCTGATCTGCATAAGATTAGCTTGTTCGACCCGGATCATATGCCGGGTGAGATCGAGATAATCGAAGCATTCCAAATGTGTGATCCCAACTTACCCCAGGTCGCGTGCTTCGACACCGCATTCCATCACGATATGCCGCGCGTGGCCCAGATCGTGCCGATCCCCCGGCGATTTGAGGCTACGGGGGTGCGCCGCTATGGCTTCCACGGTTTGTCCTATTCGTATTTGATGGAGGAACTGGCCCGTGTAGCCAGCCCGGAGGAAGCCAGTGGCCGCGTCATCCTGGCGCATCTTGGCAACGGAGCCAGCCTGGCAGCCGTCGAGGCAGGCCACTCTATCGACACGACAATGGGCTTCACCCCTGCCTCCGGTTTGGTCATGGGAACCCGGACAGGCGACCTGGATCCGGGCTTGGTCCGGTTCCTGTCGCAGCTCGAGGAGATGACGGCTGACCAGTTTGACAGCCTCGTGAACCACAAGTGAGGATTACTCGGCGTTTCCGAGATCAGCTCTGATGTCCGTGATCTACTCGGACGGCAGGATGTTGATATTCGCGCCGCCGAGGCAATCGAATTGTTTTGCTACCAGGCAAAGAAGTGGATCGGTGCCTTCGCTGCTGCGCTCGGTGGTCTGGATACGTTGGTGTTTGCTGGGGGAATCGGAGAAAATGCCCCCGAAATCCGCAGCCGTATCTGCGAGGGATTGGGATTCCTCGGGATCGCCTTGAATGGAGGCCGAAACGCAAATAGCGCCCTCCTGATCTCGACCGACCGAGGGCCTGTGAAAGTTCGAGTGATTCGCACCGACGAGGAGGTGATGATCGCGAGGTCCGTATCCCGCGTTCTAAATCTCGGCTCAAGCTCGGACCTAAGCCGTGAGAGCCAACACGCTGAAGTCGCGAGTTAGCGAATGCAAACGTGGTGTCGGAAAAGACCCAATCGCCTTGAAATGGAGAGGAGATGAAGTTGCACAAGCACGACGTGGGGAATGAAGGTGCCAAACCGCGCGATGACACGCACCCTCGCGGCCACTCTTGGAAGCCCCATCACGATTGGCGAGTCTGGATCGCGGTGTTGCTGATCGTGATGGTACTCGGCTACGTGTTAACGGACAGCCTGGCCATCATACCAGGCAACGAAGTCACTCAGCCGATGCCCGAGATGGCTGCTCCTTAGACGGGTGACAGATGTCAACCGAACGAAAGACTCTGTTGATTGACTTCATGCGCTCAGTCTCAAATATTACATTTGGTTATCTGAACTGAAGTCATCACCAACAAAATTAACGCTTGCTATCAATCTGCCGTGGGCGAGCACGGATTTACCTACTTGAACAACTTAGGCGCAACCAATGTCAGTTGAACTCATGGAGCACGACACACACCTAGACAATGGTGTGTCGAACCTGCTACCCACCAACGACCCGCTTTCACCAGATCTGCTTCGTAAGATCAATGCGTACTGGCGTGCCGCTAACTATCTATCGGTCGGCCAGATTTATCTCTACGACAACCCGCTGCTAAAAGTGCCGCTGAAGCTGTCACACGTAAAGCCATTGGTCGTAGGGCACTGGGGCACGACACCGGGCCAGAATTTCATCTACGTGCATTTAAATCGGGTCATCAAGAAGTACGACCTGAACATGTTCTACATCGCCGGTCCCGGTCACGGTGGCCCGGCCATCGTCGGCAACGTCTATCTCGAAGGCACCTGGAGCGAAGTTTATCCCGACATCAGCCAGGACGAAACCGGGTTGAAAAAGCTGTTCAAGCAGTTCTCATTTCCCGGCGGGATCTCCAGCCACGTGGCACCGACCACGCCAGGGTCGATTCACGAAGGTGGCGAACTTGGGTATTCGCTCAGCCATGCCTTCGGGGCTGCGTTCGACAACCCCGATCTGATCGTTGCCTGCGTTGTCGGCGATGGTGAGGCGGAAACAGGCCCACTGGCGACCGCCTGGCACTCCAATAAGTTGCTGAATCCCATCACCGACGGAGCCGTTCTGCCGATCCTTCACCTGAATGGCTACAAGATCAGCAACCCGACCGTTCTGGCCCGCGTCGAGCATGAGGAGTTGGAGCAATTCCTACGAGGCTGCGGCTGGACGCCGCACTTTGTGGAAGGTGATGATCCGGAAGCGATGCATCAACTCATGGCAGGCACTCTGGAGAAAGCCATTGAGGACATTCGGAAAATCCACGGCAATGCGCGGAACAAGAACGACACCACACGACCGCGCTGGCCGATGATCGTCCTGAGGTCGCCCAAGGGCTGGACGGGACCGAAAGTCGTCGACGGCCTGCAAATTGAAGGCACCTTCCGAGCGCATCAGGTGCCGATTCTGGTGGATGCCGAGCATCCCGATCACGTCAAGCAACTGGAAAGCTGGATGAAGAGCTATAAGGCGGAGGAGTTGTTTGATGAAGATGGCCGACTCATGCCAGAACTGGCTGACTTGGCGCCAAAGGGCGTGCGGCGGATGGGTGCCAATCCCCACGCGAATGGCGGCATTCTGCTGCGTGACCTCCGCATGCCGGACTTCCACATCCACGCAGTCAATGTCCCCTCGCCAGGGTCCGTTGACGGTCAAGATACGCTCGTCCTCGGTCAGTTCCTGCGTGATGTGGCCAGGCTGAACCAGGACCAGCGCAATTTCCGGGTCTTTGGGCCTGATGAGACGGTGTCGAATCTCCTGGGCGCGGTTTTTGAAGTCACCAACCGCCAGTGGGACGCCCGAGTGGTGAACAATGATGAATTCCTCGCGCCCGCCGGACGTGTGTTGGACTCGATGCTCAGCGAGCATCAGTGCGAGGGTTGGTTGGAAGGATACCTACTCACTGGGCGACACGGGCTGTTCAATAGCTACGAAGCTTTCATTCGCATCGTGGATTCGATGTTCAGCCAGCACGCAAAATGGCTGAAGGTCACATTGGAGCTGCCCTGGCGACGAAAAATCGCTTCGCTGAACTACCTGCTCGCCTCCCACGTCTGGCAGCAGGATCACAACGGNNTCGATCACGTGATCAACAAGAAGGCCGATATCGTTCGTGTCTACCTTCCGCCTGATGCGAACTGTCTGTTGTCGGTCTTTGATCACTGCTTGCGGAGCCGGCATTATGTCAACGTGGTGGTGGCCGGCAAACACGCCCTCCCGCAGTGGCTAAGCCTGGACGCCGCTGTAGCTCATTGCACTGAGGGCATTGGCATCTGGCAATGGGCCAGCAACGATCAGGGCGCTGAGCCAGATGTGGTAATGGCCTGCTGCGGCGACACACCCACACTGGAGATCCTTGCCGCAGTTTCGATCCTTCGTCAGTATTTGCCGAATCTGAAAATCCGGGTGATCAATGTCGTCGATCTGATGAAGCTCCAGTCGGCGAGTGAGCATCCGCACGGGCTGAGCGAAACGGATTTCGATTCGCTTTTTACCAAGGACAAGCACATCATCTTTGGCTTTCATGGATACTCCTCGGTAGTCCACCGGCTAACCTACCGCCGGACCAATCGCAACATCCACGTCCGGGGCTACAAGGAAGAGGGCACTATTACGACGGCCTTCGACATGCGGGTGCAGAACGACCTGGACCGTTTTCATCTCGTGCAAGACGTAATCGATCGCGTTCCGCAGTTGGGTGCCAAGGGCGCGTATTTGAAGCAGATGGTCCAGGACAAGCTCATCGAGCACAAGCATTACATTGATCAACACGGCCAGGATCTACCAGAAATCCGGAACTGGAAGTGGGGACAGTCCAAATGAATACGCAGAAGTTGGTCGACACTGCGCGAATACTGGTTGCCGGGAACAAGGGCCTTCTGGCGATGGATGAGAGTAATCCCACCTGCAACAAACGATTCGCCAGGTTGGGAATTCCCCAGACCGAGGAGGCGAGGCGCGCTTATCGCGAGTTGATTGTGACCACGCCCAATCTCGGTGAGTACATTAGCGGGACGATCCTCTACGACGAGACGATCCGCCAGCAGAAGAAAGATGGCACGCCCTTTGTGAAAGTGATCGCGGATGCTGGAATCGTCCCCGGCATCAAAGTGGACATGGGTGCCAAGGACATGGCCGGCCACCCTGGCGAGAAAATCACAGAAGGCCTGGACGGTTTACGCGACAGGCTGGCTGAATACTCAACTATGGGGGCACGCTTTGCCAAGTGGCGCGCGGTAATTGCCCTGGGTGATGGTCTTCCCAGTCGGGGTTGCATCGAGGCCAATGCGCATGCGTTGGCTCGCTACGCCGCGTTGTGCCAGGAAGCCGCACTGGTCCCCATCGTCGAACCAGAAGTGCTCATGGAGGGCGAGCATACCCTGGAACAGTGCCGCGCGGTCACGGAAGTGGTTCTGCGCACGGTTTTCAACCAGCTTTACACACAACGGGTGATGCTGGAGGGGTTGATCCTGAAGCCCAACATGGTGCTTCCGGGATTAACTAGCCCCAGGCAAAATACAGTAGATGAGGTCGCCGATGCGACGGTGAGGTGTCTGCTGCGAGTTGTCCCGGCCTCCGTGCCGGGGGTCGCGTTCTTGTCGGGCGGGCAAGCTGCCGAACTGGCATCAGCCCGGTTAAATGCGATGAACCTCCGCTTCAAGTCGCGGCTACCCTGGCCCCTGGCGTTTTCGTTTGCCCGCGCTATCCAGCAACCTGCTTTGGAAATCTGGCAGGGTCACGACATCAACGTCAAAGCAGCCCAACGAGCCTTGCTTCACCGGGCCAAATGCAACACAGCAGCACGTTGTGGCCGGTATGACGCCGCGATTGAGAAAGACCGGTAGGGAGAATGTGTATTGCGGATCATCTGCCAAGGGCTACGTCAGCATCCCATATCCGAGAGCGAGGCGATGAGATGACTGATCAGACGACAACAGCGCAAGGAACTCGGCAATCGCACCTTGGTGTGGTCGCGTCGGTGCGGGGGAGCGTGGTCGATGTGCGGTTTGAGGGCCACTTGCCGCCCATCTACACGCTGCTGCGTAGTGGGACGGAGGCACAAATCGCCATCGAGGTTCAGATGCAACTCGATGATCACCACGTCCGGGGTATCGCGCTGAACCCCACGCAGGGTCTGGCGCGCGGAATGCCCGTTCAAGACACCGGTGGTCCTTTGAAGGTGCCGGTGGGCAAAGGAATTCTTTCGCGCATGTTCGACGTGTTCGGCAACCCCATTGACCGCCAGCCAGCACCGGCCGATGTGGTATGGCGCACAATCCATCGGGCTCCGCCGCCATTGATCGAGCGTTCGACCCGCTCCGAAATCTTTGAAACCGGCATCAAGGTCATCGATGTGCTGGTGCCATTGGAACGCGGCGGCAAAGCAGGACTGTTCGGGGGCGCGGGCGTGGGCAAAACGGTGTTGCTCACCGAAATGATTCATAACATGGTGGGTCATCAAAAGGGAATCAGCATGTTTTGCGGCATTGGCGAGCGGTGCCGTGAAGGAGAAGAGCTGTACCACGAGATGAAAGCGGCCGGTGTGCTGCCGCACATGGTCATGATGTTCGGACAGATGAACGAACCACCGGGTGCCCGGTTCCGCGTCGGCTTGGCAGCGCTGACGATGGCCGAGTATTTCCGGGATGACGAACACCTCGACGTACTGTTGCTCATCGATAATATTTTTCGTTTCATTCAGGCGGGCATGGAGGTTTCCGGCCTGATGGGGCAGATGCCCTCGCGCCTGGGCTATCAGCCGACAATGGGCACCGAGCTGTCCGGAATGGAGGAGCGGATTGCCAACACAAATACTGGTGCCATCACGTCTATTCAGGCTGTTTACGTGCCGGCGGACGACCTGACCGACCCGGCGGCAGTCCACACCTTCTCGCATCTGTCCGCCTCGATCGTCCTCTCCCGCAAACGGGCGAGTGAGGGGCTGTACCCGGCCATCGACTTGCTACAATCCAACTCCAAGATGGCCACACCGGCCATCGTCGGCGAACGACATTATCTCCTGGCGCAGGAAATCCGGAAAACGCTGGCGCAATATGAGGAGCTCAAGGACATCATCGCCATGCTTGGGATGGAACAATTGTCTCCGGACGATCGCAAGGTCGTTGGCCGGGCTCGCAGGCTGGAACGATTCCTCACCCAGCCCTTTTTCGCGACCGAACAGTTCAGCGGCATTGCGGGTCAGGACGTCAGCCTGAAGGACGCACTCGACGGCTGCGAACGCATCCTGAAGGACGAGTTCAAGGACTATCCCGAGAGCGCCTTTTACATGATCGGGTCGATCGACCAGGCGAAGGAAAAAGCCAAAACCGCTAAGGCGACCAAGTCCGCCGATCCCAAGTCCCCAGATCGCGTGAAGCCCGTGGGGACCGACAAGCCCGAGCCCGCAGTCGGACAGGGGGCTAACACCCATTAATCTCAAAGTTCTCCTCCCGTTCCAAGTCTTTGTGGAGAAGCAGGGAGTGACAAGCATCGTGGCCCATACCCTCCAAGGGTTTCTTGGACTCTTGCCGCACCGACTCGACTGCGCGGCTGCACTGGCCCCGGGAATTCTGAGCTATGAAACCGAGGCGGACGGCGAGGTGTTTCTGGCTGTCGATCAAGGCGTCCTGGTCAAAGCGGGTCCGGACGTTCTGGTCTCGGTCCGAAATGCCATCGGTGGCACGGATCTGGATCAACTCCACGCGGCGGTCCAGCGAGAATTTCTCAGCCTGAACGAGCAGCAGAAGAGCACACGCTCGGTACTGGCGAAGATGGAGAGCGGATTGGTACGGAGGCTCATGGACTTCCAAAATGGATGAAGAAAACAAAGCCAACGACGCGAACAAAGAGACGCCCTTCAGCCAGCAGGTTGGGGCACAGGCGGCCCGCAAGCTCGAGGCGCGGCGATCCCCGGTGGGCGTGTGGTTTGGTTTGGGGATGATGGGTCTAATCGGGTGGTCGGTGGCGATTCCGACGGTCGTCGGGGCGGCACTCGGGCTCTGGCTGGACGAACGGTATTCGAGCCGCCACTCCTGGACACTGGCACTGTTGGTGGCCGGGCTTTCAATCGGCTGTCTGAATGCGTGGCGATGGGTCGCCAAGGAACTGAAAGCAATGGGCGAAGACAATGACGATGAATGAGAATCTGATCCTGGTGCTGGCATGGTTGGCCGGCGGAATCCTGGGGGCGATTTTTTTCGGCGGCCTCTGGTGGACGATTCGCAAGGCCCTGACCTCCCCACAACCGGCCTCATGGTTTTTTGGGAGCATTGTGCTGCGGATGAGCACTGCCGTGGCGGGGTTCTACTTCGTTTCCAGCGGCCACTGGGAGCGAATGCTGATGTGCTTGACCGGATTCATTATGGCTCGCCTGCTCGTGACCCGAGTGACCCGGCCATCTGTGGACGTTGGCACCTGAGTTGCTGGGGAGTTCATCATGCGACTGAGTCCGGACCAATGGATTTTCTGGCAACTCGATGCATTTAAACTCAATGCTACCATTGCATTTACATGGGCGATCATGCTTGTGCTGACGGTAGGGTCGATACTCGTCACTCGCCGCCTTTCCACGGAGCTGAAACGGTCACGCTGGCAGAACCTGCTGGAAATTGTCGTCACCAGTATTCAGAGCCAGCTCAAAGATGTCGGCCTCCGCGACCCACGGAAGTACATAGGCTTCGTGGGCACGCTGTTCCTGTTCGTCGGTGTGGCCAGTCTCTGCACAGTGATTCCCGGTTTCGATACGCCAACGGGCTCTCTCTCGACCACCGCGGCTCTTGCACTGTGCGTCTTCGTCGCCGTGCCTCTGTTTGGCGTCGCAAGCCAAGGGATCTGGGGGTACTTGAAGTCCTATGCAGAACCGACGATTCTCATGTTGCCGTTTAATATCATAAGCGAACTTTCGCGCACGCTGGCCCTGGCCGTTCGACTGTTCGGCAACATGATGAGCGGGGCCATGATTATCGCGATCCTCTTGACCATCACTCCGTTTATCTTTCCGATCTTCATGACAGCGCTCGGTCTGCTGACCGGTATGGTGCAAGCCTACATCTTCAGCATCCTGGCGGCTGTTTACATCGCGGCCGCCACACAAAATGACGACACCAAGCCGGTACCCGCGGCCAAAACCTGAAACAATGACGAAGCACCCAGGGGATAGTCCATGGACGCCATGAGCCTGATCGCGATCGCCTCCATCGTTACCGCCGGGCTCACCATCGCCGTGGGGAGTATTGGACCCGCTCTCGGCGAAGGGCGCGCCGTTGCCACCGCACTGAGTTCTCTTGCCCAGCAACCCGATGCGTCGAAAACGATCACGCGTACCCTGTTCGTCGGCCTGGCCATGATCGAGTCCATTGCGATCTACTGCTTTGTCGTCTCGATGATCCTCATTTTCGCCAACCCGTTCTGGAACCATGTCATTGCCCACAGCGCGGGGAAATAAGCCATGCTCATCGACTGGTTCACGGTCGGCGCGCAAGCGATCAACTTCCTCATCCTGGTGTGGTTGTTGAAGCGATTTCTCTACAAACCCATTCTCGACGCCATCGACGCCCGGGAGAAGGGGATCGCCGCGGAGCGCGCGGACGCCGACGCGAAAAAAGCCGAAGCCCAAAAGGAGCGCGACGAGTTCCAGCACAAGAATCAGGATTTCGACCGGCAGCGTGCTGCACTCGTGAAAACAGCCACTGACGAGGCAAACGCCGAGCGCCAGCGGTTGCTCGACGAAGCGAACAAAGAGACCGAGGCGTTGCGCGCCAAGCGTCGGGAGGCATTGCGAAACGAACAGCGTAACCTGAGTCAAGCAATTCTCCGCTGGACCCAAAACGAAGTCTTCGCCATCGCGCGAAAATCGCTCGCGGACCTTGCCACCGCGAGCCTGGAGGAACGCATGTGTGAGGTGTTCGTCCAGCGCCTGCGTGGGTTAACCGGCACCGCAAAGGAACAGTTGGCGACAGCCCTCCAGGCCTTGACCCGTCCGGTACCTGTCCGCAGCGCGTTCGATCTGCCTGCTGCGCAGCGAGTGGCGATACAAAACGCGATCAACGAAACCTTTTCAGCAGATATTCACATCCAGTTCGAGACCGTGCCGGAACTGATCAGCGGCATCGAACTCTCGGCCAACGGGCAGAAGGTGGCCTGGAGCATCGGGGAATATCTCGGGACGCTGGAAAAGAGCGCAGGCGAACTTCTGCACAAGGAGGAGAAGGCTGACGAGAAGCCCGCTCCGAAGCCAGAAGCGAAGGCTGAGGTCAAGTCCCAACCAACAAAGTCCGCGACTAAACCTGATCTCCAGGGCGAAGCCCAGCCCAATCCGAAACCGTGAAGTGCATGGGCGGTAACGGGAGCCCCGGCTCCAAAGAGGGAGAATTGGATATCTTGACCGACAGCCTCCATGCCGCCTACGCCCAGGCGTTTGCGGGTATCGGCCGGGCGCGAGAAGTGTTCGTGCCGCAAATGACCCCGCACGAGGTGGGCACAATCACCAGCGTCTCCGTTGGCATTGCCAAGGTCTCGGGCCTTCCGGGTGTAGGTTTCGATGAGTTGGTGAAGTTCCCCGGCGACCTGTACGGCATCGCGTTCAACGTCGATGCGGACGAAATCGGCGTCGTACTTCTGGGCGAATGCCAGCACCTGCAAGCGGGCGATGAAGTCGAGCGCACCGGTCGTGTGACGGATGTGCCGGTGGGCGACGGACTGATCGGCCGCGTCATCGACCCGCTGGGCGGGCCGCTCGATGGCAAAGGCCCAATCACTTCGAGCGAGCGGTTGCCCATCGAGCGGCCTGGCCCGCCCATCATGAACCGCGCACTCGTCTCGGTGCCGCTCCAGACCGGTCTTTTCGTCATCGACGCTCTCGTTCCCATCGGTCGCGGTCAGCGCGAACTGATCCTCGGCGACCGGCAGACTGGCAAGTCAGCCATCGCGATCGACACGATTTTGAACCAGCGCGACCAAAATGTGTTGTGCGTCTATTGTGCCATCGGCCAGCGAGCGGCCTCAGTCGCCAAGGTGGTCGCCAACCTGCGCGAAAAAGGCGCGATGGACTACACTGTTGTTGTTGTCGTCGAAGGCAACGACCCACCTGGACTCGCCTACATCGCCCCCTACGCCGCGACCAGCATCGCCGAACACTTCATGGAAGCGGGTCGTGACGTGCTGATTGTCTACGACGACCTGACCCACCACGCCCGTGCCTACCGCGAGATCTCCTTGCTATTGCGCCGACCGCCCGGGCGCGAAGCCTTCCCCGGCGACATCTTCTACATTCACTCCCGCCTGCTGGAAAGGGCCACTCACCTCGGTCCCGACTTTCGCGGCGGGTCGCTCACAGCCCTGCCCATTATTGAAACCGAGGCCCAGGACATCTCCGCCTACATCCCAACGAATCTCATTTCCATTACGGACGGACAGATCTACCTCTCGCCGACGCTGTTCGAACTCGGTGCCCTTCCTGCTGTTGATGTCGGCAAATCGGTTTCCCGTGTCGGTGGTCAGGCGCAGCGCCCGGCCTACCGTGCGGTGGCGGGCGATCTCAAGCTCGCGTACGCCCAGTTCACCGAACTGGAATCATTCGCCAAATTCGGCACTCGTCTCGACGATCACACGCGGAAAATCATCGACCACGGCCAGCGGATCCGGGCAGTGCTCAAGCAACCGGAATCGGAGCCCGCTTCGGTCCCCGAACAGATCGTTGTCCTGGTGGCGCTGACCGGGGGACTTCTGGATGGAGTGCCGCTCGAGAACGTCCGGGGGGCCGAACAAGCAATCAGAAAGTCCGCGGGCGATATTCCGGCAGAAATTCGCAAACGTTTTTTTGCAAATGAAAAGCTGAGCGAATCTGACCGCAAAGTGATTCTGGACGCGGCCAGCAAAGCGATCGCACCGTTCCTACCCAAACCCGAATCCAAGGGCACGCCATGAGCGACACCCTCGTGAGTTTGCGACACAAGATCGGCGGCGCGGGCGATCTGAAATCCGTCGTTCGTTCAATGAAGGCACTAGCCGCTTCAAGCATTGGACAGTATGAAAAAGCTGTGCTTTCGCTAGTAGATTACTATCGTACTGTAGAACTTGGTCTGGCGGTCTGTCTTCGGACGCAATCGGCCGCAGCCACGGAGCAGTCGGAAGGGTCTGGCGGGTTGCAAAAAACGATGGGTGCCATCGTTTTTGGATCCGATCAAGGACTGGTCGGTCAGTTCAACGATGTCCTGGCCGAATATGTCGTCAAGGCGTTGAGTGCTCTTCCTGGGGCGAAGACAGTCTGGGCCGTAGGCGACCGCATCTCCTCCCGACTGGCGGATGCCGGGCTGCTGCCGGTCGGTGCTTTCGTCGTACCAACATCAGTCAATGCAATCGCACCGCTCGTCGGGCAGATCCTCTTGGAAACGGAAGCTCATCGAGGCGGGGGCGAGATCGGTCAACTCCACCTCTTCCACAACGGCCCCAAGTCCGGGGCGTCGTACGAACCCGTGAGTCGGCGCTTGCTGCCCCTGGATGCACAGTGGGGACTCGGAATGGCCAATCTCCCCTGGCCGAGTGGAAACCTACCCGAGCTCTTCGGCGACCGAGAGCAGACGTTGCGGGCACTGGTACGGGAGTACCTCTTCGTTTCGCTCTACCAGGCTTGCGCTGAGTCTTTGGCCAGCGAGAACGCGAGCCGCTTGGCCGCCATGCAGCGGGCCGAGAAGAATATCGACGAGTTGGTGGCGCACTTGACTCAGTCGTTCCGCCGTTTGCGCCAGTCGTCCATCGATGAGGAATTGTTCGACGTCCTGTCCGGCTACGAATCGTTGTCCAAAGAAAAAACGCACTGAGGATCTCGGAAGTGTTCGTCCCGATGCACACACCCGCACATCGTCCGCAGACGTCCGGGCGACATCATTCCGGCGGACGTGAAGATCCTGACCGGAACCTTGTTCGTCAATCAATCGGCCCTCACTGGCGAGTCGAAGGATATCGAGCTGGCAAATTAACATGTAGGAGTGAGTATTAACGTGAAATATTCCAATCAATTCAAAGTGGTTTCTGGCAAGAAAGTCAGGCTCAAAGACATCGATTCGGCGTTCAAGGGCAAGCATGAGAACCACAAGGAAGCAGCCGAGGAGATCGAGGAAGACCGGAAGAAGCTTCGTAAGCTGCAAGAATTGCTCTATGCGCACGGACAGTGCTCCCTCCTCATTTGTCTGCAAGGGATGGACACGGGGGGCAAGGACGGGACGATCGATCATATCCTGGGTGCGATGAATCCTCAGGGGTGTCGCGTCGTGGGCTTCAAGCAGCCCTCTGCAGAGGAGTTGGCTCACGACTTCCTGTGGCGGATACACCAGGCCGCGCCTCCCAGGGGACAAGTCGCGATTTTCAACCGCTCCCACTACGAGGACGTTCTCGTCGTTCGCGTTCATAATCTGGTCCCGCACGCGGTCTGGTCCCAACGGTACGACCTCATCAACGCCTTCGAGCAAGGTCTTGTCGCGCACGATACCCACATTCTCAAATTCTATTTGCATATCTCCAAAGAAGAACAACTGAAACGCTTCAAAGAGCGACTGGATGATGCGACCAAGCAATGGAAGATCAGCGAAGCCGACTACAAGGAGCGATACTTCTGGGACGATTACGTGGCGGCCTATGAGGACGCCCTATCTCGGTGCAGCACAGAAGTCGCGCCTTGGTTCGTCATCCCTGCCGACCACAAGTGGTTCCGGAACTTCGCTATCGGGCAGATCGTGGTGGAACATCTGGAGGGACTAAACATGAAGCGTCCCAAGCCCAACGTGGATCTGGAGCACATTCGCCGCGAGTATCACGCAGCCAAGGAGGCATAAATGAGAATAAGATTATAATTCTAATAGATAACACTGAATAAGATTTTAATGAGACGACGGGCACTCTCCTCAACATCAGCCATTGAGGAAACTTGTCATACATTCACGCCAGCGCCGGGCAACAAACGCCTTACCCAAGGCGTCTCTGCACGAAGAGCTTCCGCCGCTTGCTTCGAACTACTTGACCGTCCTGCTCGATGGCCCGCCACGGGTCTATGACGTGGCCCGCTCCGCCATCATGGCCAGCGACTTGGTACTGATACACGTTCAACCATCACCCTATGACGTGTGGGCTGCGATGGAGGTCGTGGACTTGCTCCACGAGGCATCTGCATTCAAGGGAAAGCTCATATCGGCTTTCGTGATCAACCGGAAGATCGTCTATAGCCGTCGTCGAGAAAACGCATCTCCGCTTCGAGACGACCACCATCGGCCGTCACACGCTCTTGGAGGGCCGCGACTTGACTTTGAATCGTCGCCTCGTCGGCTTGGGTTTGTGAACTGACACGAGCGTAAATGGCCATGCGTCGAACATCGTCCATGATGCTTAGGCTCCTCGGGCGACAACTGGGATGGAAGGTGACAGCGGATGTGAGCGAGCGGAGATGGGTGCTGGCCTCGATCGAGCTTTGGGACCGGTCCACGGCCAAAGTTGCTCGTAGACAAACGTCCAAATTTCGGCTTCGAGGCGTGTACACTCATGTGCCCGCGGCGGCGGGTGCTGCGGCCGGTGATTCTTCTGCATGCCACCCTCGCGGAAAGTGGGCAGCGCCTGAAGCGGCACCTACCGCGACTTTCTGCTCCGCCGTGGCGACATACGAGGGATGGCAGTATGAAAAATCACCGGGGCCTTTACAACATCGTGTGTGGAGTCATTCAACCTCTTCGAGGTCAAGACAACCAATGGATTTACCTTGACTCGTGAATCACAGACGTGTTCTCACAAGTAAGGCCCGCCGGGGAGATCGCATCAGGTCAGGGTGGTACGGCTTGGGAGGAGCCTCGTACTCCCGTTATACCGAGGCGCTTCCGAGAGATGAGACAGGTCCAACAGGTTCATGCCTGAGCGGAGGGGGGGGTTGTGGGTGAGAAACCTACCGGAACGCGGCGGAGGCGACTGATGGAGTGGCTCGAATGCCTTGGGGACGTGGCTGTCCACCCGGTCACGTTGGTGGCGGTGGGGAGTGCTATTGGTGGCAATCTCCGCTACTGGCTCGGTCGTTGGGTGGACGCCCAGCAGTGGCGGGGCGGGATGCCGTGGGGGACGTTCATCATCAACGTTTCCGGGTCGCTCCTGCTCGGGTTCTTCGCCGTCTGGTTCCTGGAGCGGTTGGGGCCAGCCCGGCGCGGGTTCTACCTCCTGCTCGGCACCGGGTTTTGCGGCGGATACACCACCTTCTCGACATTCGAGTGGGAGACGTTCAAACTGATCCGGGATGGGAACTGGCTGGCCGCCCTGGCGAATGTCTTCGGGAGCGTTCTGGTCGGGTTCCTCGGTGTCATTATCGGGGTCTGGGCCGCACATCTGATCTTCGGCCGACGGTGATACGAAAGGAACCGCTCCAGTCGCTTCACATCAACGAGCCGGAAGCGTTTGCGACGGATCAACCCATGCAAATGCTGACGCATTCGATCGTTTCGTCCCGTCAGTTGACTTGTGTCGCTGTCCGTCGCTGACGCTTCCGGCTCATTGGATGTCACCTGGCCGTGAACCATGCCAATTTTTCCACCGAACTCCTCCAGGGCCTTCGGCGCCTCGAAACATTCGTCCAATCCACTCCGACCAAGTAACTGCTATTGGAATAATAGAATAAAGAAAACGACGCGACCCCGGATTTCTCCAGGGCCGCGAGTGCCGGCGTCGCCCAATCGCCGACACTTCAAATTTACCCGGTGTGCAACGGTGAGTCAAGAGTCAATCGGCGAATTTTATCTACGGCCTTCTCCGGGGCTCTACTGGTCGCCTGTTTGGCCGCATTCGTCTGGACCCGTACTATCGGTAGGACCGGCCCTCCCGTGGCCTCCCCCCGGCCCTCGTCATCCGCGTCGTAACTCCAGGCCCGGGGAGTAGTCGCGGCATGTTGGCTTCGTTATACCGATCCCCAAGTCTCGCCTTCGTGCGAACCCCGCCCGTGCCGACCCCGGGTCAAGGACCACCTGTCATGTCCTCTCCGTCCCAGAACATCACGAGCATCCTCAAGGAAACTCGGCTTTTCCCGCCTCCAGACGAGTTTGCGAAGGCGGCCCTGATTTCGGCTGCCGAGCGCGACCGCCTCGCAGTCTGGGCCGAGACCGACCCGGATGAGTTCTGGGCCGAGCAGGCCAAGACTCTCGACTGGTTCAAGCCGTGGTCCCAGGTTCTCGACTGGTCGCACGAACCACACGCAAAGTGGTTCGTGAACGGTCGGATTAACGTCGCGCACAACTGCCTCGACCGGCACCTTGCCACCTGGCGGAAGAATAAGGCCGCGATCATCTGGGAGGGCGAGCCTGGGGAGTCCCGCACACTCACCTACCAGCAACTCCACCGGGAGGTCTGCCGCTTCGCCAACGCACTGAAATTGCTCGGCGTCCACAAGTGCGATCGGGTGACAATCTACATGCCGATGGTCCCCGAGGCCGCGATCGCGATGCTCGCCTGCGCCCGGATCGGGGCGACTCACTCGGTGGTGTTTGGCGGGTTCTCGGCCGATGCGGTCGCTGATCGCAACAACGACGCCAAGAGCAAGCTCATCATCACCGCCGATGGCGGCTGGCGACGAGGCAAAGTCGTCCCGCTCAAGCAGAACGTGGATGTTGCGCTGGAGAAGTCCCCAACGGTCGAGAAGTGCGTGGTCTTCAACCGGTGCAATACCTCTGTTGAGATGAAGGCGGGCCGGGATTACTGGTGGCACGAGGTGGTCGCGGCGGCGTCGCCCGACTGTCCGGCGGAACAACTCGATAGCGAGCACCCGCTCTTCATCCTGTACACCTCTGGTAGCACGGGGAAACCCAAAGGCGTGTTGCACACCACCGCAGGCTACCTGCTCGGAGCATCCCTTACCCACAAGTGGGTGTTCGACATCAAGGAGGAGGATGTTTACTGGTGTACCGCCGATGTCGGCTGGGTGACCGGGCACAGTTACATCGTGTATGGTCCTCTCTGCAATGGGTCTACAGTGGTGATGTACGAGGGTGCCCCAAACCACCCCCGCGAGGACCGCTTCTGGGAGATCATCGAGAAGTACCGGGTGACAGTCTTCTACACCGCCCCGACGGCGATCCGGGCGTTCGTAAAGTGGGGCGACTACTGGCCCAAGAGTCGCGATCTGTCGAGCCTCCGGCTTCTCGGGAGCGTCGGCGAACCGATCAACCCGGAAGCCTGGATGTGGTATCACGAAGTGATCGGTGGCGGGCGGTGCCCGATCGTCGACACCTGGTGGCAGACCGAGACCGGAGCCATCATGATCGCCCCGTTGCCGGGGGCAGTCCCGACCAAGCCTGGCAGTGCAACCAAACCTCTCCCCGGGATCGTCACGGAGGTCGTTGACAAACAGGGCCACCCGGTCCCGGCCAATCAGGGTGGGTTCCTGGTCATCAAGCGGCCGTGGCCAAGCATGTTGCGGACAATCTATGAGGACGACGCGCGTTATCGCGAGGCGTACTGGAGCCAGGTGAAAGGAGCGTATTTCACCGCCGACGGGGCTCGGCAGGACGAAGATGGGTACATCTGGGTGATGGGTCGGGTCGACGATGTGCTGAACGTCAGCGGACACCGGCTGAGCACAATGGAAGTGGAAAGCGCGCTGGTGAACCACCCGCTAGTCGCAGAGGCGGCAGTGGTTGGTCGGCCGGACGATCTGAAAGGCGAGGCGATCTGCTGCTTTGTGACACTCCGGCAGGGTGTGATGCCCGAGGACAAGTTGAAAGCCGAATTGAAACAGCACGTCGCAAAGGAGATCGGAGCACTGGCCCGGCCGGACGACATCCGCTTCACCGACTCCCTCCCGAAGACACGCTCGGGGAAGATCATGCGGCGACTCCTTCGCGACATCGCCTCAGGCCGCGAAGGGGGTCAGGACACAACCACCCTGGAGGATTACAGCGTCCTCGCTAAACTCCGGGAGGATGAGGGGTGAGTGGCGGGGCAGGCGAACTTCCACCCAGAATCGAGGATGTGTGATGGCCTGGGAACCACCACCTGAGGTAGGAACCGCCGAAGCTCTCTCGACTTGCTGGCTTCTGATGTCCCGTGCATCCGAGAACCATCATGAGTGGTTCACCAAAACCCTTGAGTGGGGTGACCGGCTCAGCCGATTGTTCGCCGTGGCCTGCTGCCGGGCTGCGTTCGACAAGAAGTTGAACGCTTACAGCCAGGGTTTACTCAACCTCGGGGAGAAATATGCGGATGGGAGGGTGACCGAGGAGGAATGGATCGCCGGGGCTGACTCGATATTTGATGATACACTCCCTCAGGTCCACACGGTTGTCGCCGCCGTTGCTTCAATGAAACCCGAGTTCGCTGCCGGGCTGATGGCAACTCTCAAGCGTCACCGCGAAACATCTGGAAAGATCCTCCAGGCAATAGTCGGTCCGAGAGGGGTTTGGGCGGACGAATGGCGGACGGAAACTGTGGTCGAGTTGGCCCAGGGAATCTACGACAATCACGCCTGGGATCGAATGCCGGTCCTCTCGGACGCCTTGCAAGATGCTGGCTGCAATGACCACCGGGTTAACGGCTTTTGCAGTGGGCAGGGTCCATTCTGTCGCGGTTGTTGGATACTCGACCGGATTCTCCAGCTACGATGAACACGACTTCCGCTTTCGCAGGTCGCGTTAATGTTCTGGGTGACTTGAGACACATCTGGCTGCCCAAGCTCCAGGAGGATGAGGATGAGTGGCGGGAACTCGCCGGGTCCGGTAGGATGCTGGTAGTAGTTGATCAGGTAGGAGAGGAGGGACGCCCCGTGGCACAATCGGAGCTGATACCTGCGGCAAGCGATACCCTTCGCCATCAGGTCAATGAGATGGTCGCCCAGCTTTCAAAGATCGCAGCAGTGACAGACTGCGACGATTTCCCCCGATGTCGAGATCCTACGTGAACTGCTGACTGAAGCGGAGAAGCGGTTTTCGCAGATCGCAGGCCCACACCCCGACAAACTCAATGTCGTCCCGCCGAATTACCACGGAGCTGACCTGTCCGTCGCGGCGTTTGAGCGTGATCTCCCCGAGCTGCTCGCGACCGCTCAGGGGCGGTGGGTGGCCTACGCGCAGGGCATACGACTTCGCATTGCGAACACTCAGCCAGAACTCTACAAATATTGTCTCAGGGAACTCGGTCTCGGGCACGAACAGTTTGTCGTCCGGTTGATTATGCCGGTCGCCGGCCCGGATGTCGAATCCGTCCTTCGCTGATCGCCATGTTACCGATCATCCGCTCCCTTCCATTTTTCCCGACGAACTCGGCCGTTCGCTTCGACGGTTGGGCAGTCGATATCTACCCTAGGATCTGTCCAGGATAGACAATCGGATTGCATTCCCCAGGGGGAAAACCCCTCGTGATTGCGAACTCTTGCGCTGCTAGCTTCTGTGGCAGGCAAATTCCCCCAATATGATTAACTGGATGATCATTACCGATGGCATCCCGCAGCAGCGAGGGATTGGGGATCTGGCCGCAGGGTCATAGGCCTAAACGGTGTCAACGAAGGGTTGGGAAGCGATTCCTTGAGTGAAAACAGGAGTCCGTTGTGACGATTCCCACCGAACACCTCTGGAACTCGTCCCATTTGGACCGCCCCCGAGGGCCGCGTGACACAGCCGAAGCGGGGCAACGCAGAAAATGTAACAGAATAGACTTGTCAGAATGCCCGAGTGTTGTCGAAGCGGGGCAACGCAGAAAATGTAACAGAATAGATTTGGCAGAGTGTCCAAGTGTCACATAAGCGGGTCACCTCCGGATCGATCCCGCCGAACGGCTCGTTTGGGTTGACCAAGCCAGCGGCTGAACCGCATGAGCCGGGTAGCTGCTTTCGGAGGTATGTCGGACTGGCCAGCAATCCATCGTGGGAGCGGCGATGCTTTACATGATCGTTGAACATTTTCGGAACCATGATCCGGTTCCCGTGTATCGACGCTTCCGTGCTCGGGGTCGGCTCGCTCCAGATGGCTTGGAATACGTATCGAGCTGGGTCGATGAGAAATTTGAACGATGCTTCCAAATTATGGAAACTGCCAATCGCAAGCTGCTCGACGAATGGGTTGATCATTGGAGTGATCTTGGCGAATTTGAGATCATTCCGATCATTTCCTCGACCGAGGCCGCCCAGATGATCGCACCACGCCTCTGAACGACTTCCGTTTCACCGCGTCGTCCGCGGGCCACCCCCCGAGACTGATATGATCCCTGACTCCTGGCTCGCCGATCGCACTCGCCAGATCGAACTCTCCGGAATCCGGAAGGTGTTTGAACTGGGCAAGACGCTCAAAAATCCGGTGAACCTGAGTATCGGGCAGCCGCACTTTGATGTCCCGGAGCCGATCAAGGCCGCGGCCAAGGCAGCGATCGATGCCGGGCACAACGGGTACACCCTCACCCAGGGCGTACCTGAGCTCCGCAACCGGCTCGGAGCCGATGTCGGCGCCCGGTTCCCCCATCTCGACCCTGGCAGTCGGGATGTCATGGTGACCAGCGGGACGAGCGGCGGGCTCCTGCTCGCCCTCCTGGCGACCGTTAATCCGGGGGATGAGGTCATCACCCCCGACCCGTACTTCGTCGCCTACCCGCACATGATCACCCTGGCTGGGGGGCGGATGGTGACGGTCGACACTTACCCCGATTTCCGCCTGGACCCCGGGAAGGTGGCCGCAGCCATTACCCCCCGGACCAAGCTGATCCTCCTCTCCACTCCGTCGAACCCGACGGGTTCAGTGATTGATCCGGCCGCCCTGGAAGCGATTGCAACACTCGCCCGGCACCGTGGTATCCTTCTCGTGAGCGATGAGATTTACCGCGCCTTCCACTACGATGCACCTGCCGCGAGCCCGGCTGCATATGATGGGAATGTGCTCGTGCTTGAGGGCTTTGGAAAGACCTACGGAATGACCGGTTGGCGGCTCGGATGGGCACACGGGCCAAAACGGCTGATCGCAGAAATGGCCAAGTTACAACAGTTTACGTATGTCTGTCCGCCCAGTGTGGTACAGTATGCGGGAGCGGCGGCTCTCGACTTCGATGTGTCCGGGATCGTGGCGGACTACCGTCGGAAACGAGATTTCCTTGCGGAAGGGCTACGGGGTCGGTATCGATTTGCCACCCCAGGCGGGGCGTTCTACCTCTTCCCCGAAGCTCCCTGGGGAACGGCCACGGAATTCGTCCGCGAAGCGATCAAAAACGAGCTCCTGATGATCCCAGGTAACGTGTTCAGCCACCGCGACACTCATTTCCGAGTGTCGTACGCTGCGACGGACGAAACCCTCCGTCGGGGCATCGAAATCCTCCACCGTTTGGCCGATACTGGCCCCAGGCCCGCCGAGTGAGCCGCATGTCGCGACTCACGGTTGGGCAAATCCGGTTGACGGGTTGGGGTGAATGTGACAATGTGACGGGTGGTTGCCAGCCCCGAGCGAGGGTCAGGGAGGCGGGCCACCCCGCTCAGTTTGGCCCCTCACGACATGCCCGAGATCGCACGGTTTCGCACTGGTCGCCGGGTTCCACCGGCATCGTCAAGCAGAAAGGTCGTCGTATGAAATCGCGTATGTGGCTGCTGGGCGCAGTC
This sequence comes from Gemmataceae bacterium, assembly GCA_003136315.1. GTDB lineage: Bacteria > Planctomycetota > Planctomycetia > Gemmatales > Gemmataceae > Urbifossiella. The sequence continues at coordinate 42,621 of PLDW01000283.1, forward strand.
GCCTTCGTAGCAGCAGCGTTTGCCGGATCCCAATCCCCAGCTCGCGCCGATGAGCCGGCGGCCAAGCCGACCGGCCCGTATGTCGTGGTTGTCGGAGCGGGTCAGTTCGAGGACAAAGCGATCGACCCACGGCCGACCGCCGATGCCGACGCAAAAGCCCTCTACGATGTCTTCACCGACTCGAAATACCTCGGCGTCCCCGCCGACCGGGCCAATCTCCTGACATCCACTGCCGATGCCGCCAGGGGCGGACAGGTCGCGACCCGTGACGCCATCGTGAAGGCGGTCGAATCCGCCATCAACCACACGGGTAAAGATGACCTGATTATCCTCGCGTTCTTTGGTCGCGGTGCGTCGGCTGGCGACAGGACGGCATTCCTCACCCCGGACACCGTGTTCAAGGAACGAGCAAAGACTTCGCTCGTGTTCGGCTCCGACCTGGATGGGCCTTTCAAGAAGGTCAAGGGGCAGAAGATCCTGCTCCTGATGGATGTTCACTACAAGGGCTTCAAGCCAGGTGGAGAGGAAAAGGTTACGGAGCCGACCCTGACCGATGTCGATGCCCTTCTGTTTGGCTCAGAAGACAAGGAAGACTCGGTTCGCCCGCAGGATCGGCTCATGCTCCTGAGCGGGTTCATCTCGTCCGACCCCCTCGCGAAAGGGAATTTGAGCCTCTTCGCCAGCACCCTCATCGACGCCCTGAAGGGCGCGGCCGACACGCCCCCGAATAACGAGGGATACGAGCCGGATGGGCTCGTCACCAGTGACGAATTGGTGAAGTACCTCGACAACGAGATCCCCAAGCATGCCCGCCTGATCGGCAAGACGGATAAGGAAAAAGAGGCGCAGCCAATCGCGATCGGGAGCCGTACCAGCCACTTCCCAATCACTCGCAACCCGGCCGTAACGGCGAGTGTGAAGACCCGCCTCGACGCACTTCAGGCGCTTGCCAAGGCCGGTGCCATTGATGCGGAACTGGACAAGGAAGGCGCTGCCCTCCTCTGGCGGATGCCGAAACTGAAGGCGAGCCAGGAACTGCGGAAAGACTACCAGAAACTCGCTGATGGCACGCTCAAGCCCGATGCGTTTATCGCTGCGCGGACCGCTCTGCGTGACAGTCTGGCTCTGGCTCGAAAAGAGGCCGACGGCTACGCCCGGAAGGTGAACGATGCGGTCGAGGTGGTCACCCGGTATTACGTCAAGGAAACGAACCCCGGCGAGCTTGTGGCCGCAGCCATCAAGGGGATGTACCGGCGGATCGAGGAACCGCTGCCAACGGACCTGGAAGAGGCTCTCAAATCGCCGAAGACTCTGACCGAGGCCCGCTGGACAGCCCTCCTCAAGGACGCTCGCACCCGACTCGGGCGACGAGAAGACCTGGAACTGAACAAGGATGTCGATGTCTCCGTCCTGATGATGATGGCCAGTCTGAATGATCCCTATTCCGTCTACTTCGACGAAGACACCGTCCGCAAGATGCTCAGCGGTCTGAAGGGCCGGTTCCCGGGCGTCGGTATCCAGATCCGCCGGGACGCCGTCCACGATGCCCTGCTGGTGGTCACCCCGATCAAGGGGAGCCCGGCACACGCGGCTGGCATTCAAGCCGGAGACTTGATCGTCCGAGTCATCCGGAGTGTTGACAACAAGACCGGAGCACCCCTTCCCGACGATGCTCAGAAGGAATACTCCACCAAGGGGATGAAGACCGATGACGCAATCGGAATCATCACCGGCAAACCGGGCACCCCAATCACACTCGTGATCGAGCGAGACGGGAAAGAAATCACCTTCCCGTTGAAACGGAACTGGGTATCGGTCGAGACGGTCCTTGGAGTGAAGCGGGACGGCGCTGCCGACTGGGACTTCCTGCTCGATCCGAAGCACAAGATCGGATACGTCCGACTGACCCAGTTCACCCAGAGCACATCCGGTGATCTGAAGGTGGCGATCCAGGAGCTGAAGCAGAGCGGAATGAAGGGCATGATCCTCGACCTTCGGGGCAATCCCGGGGGCTTTCTGGTCTCGGCGAAACAGGTCTGCGAGATGTTCGTCGGGAGGGAGAAACTGGTTTCCGTCCGGCCCCGTGCCAACGGCGATGCTGGACCCTCGCAAACGTATCGTGGTGAGCGGCCTGGGGACAAATCCTTCGAGGTCGTGGTTCTGATCAACGGCCACAGTGCCAGTGCCAGTGAGATTGTTGCCGCGTGCCTCCAGGATCACAACCGCGCAGCGATCATCGGGGAAAGGAGCTACGGGAAGGGGAGCGTCCAGGACGTGATCCCGTTCCGTGAGACCGGCGGCGAGATCAAGCTCACGATTGCCCGGTACTTCCCACCGAGTGACCGGAACATCGACAAGCACGCAACGAGTGGCTCTCCGGAGGATGTATGGGGGGTCAGACCCGACCAGGGGCTTGAGGTGAAACTCACCCGAGAAGAGTCGAACGACCTGGAAACTCACATGCGGGACCTGGAAATCATCCCCGCCCCGGGTGGCAAGCCAATACTGGTCACCGAGGAGAACGACAAGCAACTCAAGGCGGCTCTCGACTACCTGCGTCAGCAACTCGCGGGAGGCGGTAAAGCACCGAACGCCGCCCTCCCGAAGAAGAGCGGGGGGTGAAGCAGGCGGCGGGAGAAAATCGACCAGCGTGATCGGGTGCCANNGCCGCCCGTGGCACCCACAACCGTTGTCGGTCACTTCCGGCCGGCTCTCTGATTTGGTAAACCCGACCGGTCGCACCGGCTCCGCCGGTCGCGACCAGAGCACGAATCGTGTCGATCAGACCCGCCGGACTTTTCCGGCGGGTCTTTTTTGTTCGCCGGTACAAGTTGTCCCAAATCCCCGTGGCGCGCAGAATTCATTCAAGTTTTGTGCTGGAGGGTCTCACGGCCTGTGGCCAACTGGCCGCCCCCAGCCTTGACTTCGCCAGGAACTTCATCATGATCCGACGGGTGTTTGTGCTGGCTCTGGGCGTTCCGCTCCTGGGCGTCGCGACCAGTTGCCAGCATCCGTGTGGGGACCGCCCTGGGTTGTTCAGTTCCGCCTCTCGTGAGCCAACGAGCCGGTCCATCGGCCAGGCTGGCGTCTGTGCCACCTGTCCAGAGCCGGTGGCCGGCATCCCGGTGTCTGGTGGCGTCACCAACGGCCCAGGCATGCTGATTGGACCGAGTCGGGGCGATTTCCCCGACATGCCAAGAATTGAGCTTCCGATGCCGAATCCAAATGGGTTAATCCCCGCTCCTGGGTTAGCTGTACCAAGTGCCCCTCCCGCGGCAGCCCCGGCGCCCCTGGGACTTGATCCCGGTGCCGGCATTCTCCCGCCCCCCAAATTCGGTGTCCCGGTGGGTGGGAACAGGTGATGGAGCGGGCAGGGAGTCACAGAGTTTCGGCCCTGGCTCAGAACGAACACCCCATCCGCGTAAGAGCGAGAGGGCGATTGCTGGAAAGGTGCTCTTTTCAGCCGCGGAGCCCGCCCAGGGCTTCCGCCCTGGGCTCAGAACGAACGCCCCATCCGGGGCTAAGAACGAGTGGCCTGCGGCTGGAAAGATCAGGGTTTTGAGCCGCGGAGCGGCGGCCGTTCTTAGCCCAGGGCGGGAGCCCTGGGAACCCAGGCGAGTGTGCGATTCCCCAACACTCCGATCCAGTATCATTTCCCGCCCACTTTGGCCGATGATTGCTGCCATGTCGAATGACACTCTGACTGGCCGTCCCGGCCCGACACCCCGGACAGTTCGCACCGACGATGGAAGTGTTCTCCCTGTCCCGGACGGCTGGGAACTCCTCCCGCCCGGTGACGCTGGCCTCACACGCCGGGTCAAGGCCAATGGCCCGACCTGGACAATTCAGGAGAAACGGGGCCGAAAAACGTTTTCTCGGGGGATCTGGGCACCAGCGGGGATAATTGTGACTGCTCGGGCCGATCTGGCCGTCGAACGGGCCGATCCAGCCTACGCCCGCAAGCGAGAGGCCGACACCCTGCGGCGCGAGAAGGCCCAGACCCAGTATGTGAGCAATTTCTATGAAGAAGTGGTCGGATACCTTGGATTCGCGCCGACTCACGCCGAACTCGCCTCGCGGGTGGCCAGAGCGGTCACCGACCACGCCACCCCGGTAGGAAGCGGAACCGTTGCTCGGACGAAACGGATTGCAGTGGATCAACGGGCCGAGGCGGCGGTGATCGCCTGGCTACGGCACCAAACCACAACGTACGATTCGATGCGGATCGCCCGGGTGAAAGGAGCCCGCCGGGAAATCCGGCGGCAACTCGCCCACGCCTCGAAGCAACTCCTGGATCGCTACCGTCGAGGCGAGGCGATTCCGGAGAATGAATGCCCGCTACGAAAGGCGCTGTTGGCCCTCTTGAAGGCAGGGTGAGCATCCCCAGTCGCGTCCGTTTTTCCACTCGAAGCGGAAAACCATCCGCTTCGCAAATCCCGTCTCCGGTTGCCGTTCCCGCGCACACCTCAACAATACCCTCTGAGAACGTCCTTCTTCGTGCGGGTGATCCATGCCGAACAGTTTCGGAACGCTAGCTACCCTGTCGGTGGGCGGGAAAGCTTACTCCATCCACCGGCTCGCCGCCATTGAGCAGGTCCACCCTCAGGCGAAGAAGCTCCCCTTCTCGCTCAAGGTTCTTCTCGAAAACCTTCTGCGAAATGAGAACGGCCTGTCGGTCCGAAAAGCCGACATTGAGGCCCTCGCCATGTGGCAGCCGAAGGCCGAACCATCCACCGAGATCAGCTTCACTCCGGCGCGGGTGCTGATGCAAGACTTTACTGGGGTTCCATGTGTCGTTGACCTCGCGGCCATGCGGGATGCCATGAAAGCTCTGGGCGGAGATCCAGCCCGGATCAACCCGCTCGTCCCTGTCGAGTTGGTCATCGACCACTCGGTCCAGGTCGACGATTTCGGCAATGCAGAAGCATTTGCGAATAACACCCAACTGGAGTACGAGCGGAACCAGGAGCGATACCAATTCCTCCGTTGGGGCCAGAACGCCTTCCGAAATTTCAAGGTGGTTCCGCCAGAAACCGGGATCGTTCATCAGGTCAACCTGGAATATCTGGCCCGCAGCGTGTTCGTCGATGAGCACGGGACAGCATACCCGGACACTGTGGTAGGAACCGACTCGCACACCACCATGATCAATGGGCTCGGTGTACTCGGGTGGGGGGTCGGGGGGATCGAGGCCGAGGCTGCCATGCTTGGCCAGCCGGTCTCGATGCTGATCCCACAGGTGGTCGGATTCAAGCTGTCCGGTCACCTGAAAGAAGGGTCGACCGCAACCGATCTCGTGCTCACCGTCACGCAGATGCTCCGGAAGAAGGGTGTAGTCGGGAAGTTCGTCGAGTTCTACGGCCCGGGCCTCCCCCAACTCGCGCTCGCCGACAGGGCCACGATCGCCAACATGGCCCCCGAGTACGGGGCGACTTGCGGGATCTTCCCGGTTGACTCGGAGACACTCCGTTATCTCCGTTCGACGGGCCGACCCGAAGATCTCGTGGCCCTCGTCGAGGCCTACTACCAAGAGCAAGGGATGTTCCATGAGGCGAACACTGCCGAGGCCACCTACACCGACACCCTCGAACTCGACCTCGGAACGGTTGAGCCGAGTCTTGCCGGACCGACCCGGCCGCAGGATCGTGTCGCCCTGAAGAACGTGAAGGCATCCTTCACCACCGCCCTTCCCACGCTGAAGGTCGGGTCCAAGTCGCGGCCAGCCGCTGCCGCGCTCCCGGTCATCGCTGTCACGGCCCACGAGATTGCGACGGTACACGAACCTGAGTTACCCGCCGTCGCTTTGGTCGACGGGTCGGTGGTGATCGCTGCCATCACGAGTTGTACGAACACGTCGAACCCGTCGGTGATGATGGCTGCCGGGGTGTTGGCCAAGAAAGCCGTGGCAAAGGGTCTGACCACCAAGCCGTGGGTGAAGACCAGCCTCGCCCCCGGGTCGAAAGTGGTGACCGACTACCTGACGACCGCAGGCGTTCTCCCAGACCTGGAAAAGCTCCGGTTTTACGTCGTCGGATACGGGTGTACTACCTGCATTGGGAACAGCGGCCCCTTGCCGGACGCGATTTCCAAAGCAATCGCTGCCGATGGGTTGGTGGTATCCGCCGTACTCAGCGGGAACCGGAACTTTGAGGGCCGCGTCCACCCCGAGGTACGTGCGAACTACCTCGGCTCGCCCCCGCTGGTTGTCGCGTATGCTCTCGCCGGGAAGATCGACATCGACTGGGAGACGGAGTCGCTCGGTACAGGGTCCGACGGTCAACCCGTGTTCCTCCGGGACATCTGGCCAACGCACGAGGAAGTCCAGAAAGCCATCGGTGAGGCGATCAAACAGGAATCGTATACTCGGATTTACGGCCAGGTGTTTGAGGGGGACGCAAACTGGAAGGCCCTGAATGTGCCGACCGGCGACCTTTACAAGTGGGATGCGAGCAGCACGTACATTGCGAACCCGCCCTACTTTACCGGAATGACCACAACGCCAACGCCGGTTGCGGAGATCACCGGGGCCAGGGTTCTCGCCCTCCTCGGGGACAGTATCACCACCGACCACATCTCACCAGCCGGGAACATCAAGAAAGAGTCCCCGGCCGGGAAGTACCTGATAGATCATGATGTTCAACCGAAGGACTTCAATCAATACGGAGCCCGCCGTGGAAATCATCAGGTAATGATGCGGGGAACATTTGCCAATGTTCGGCTGAAGAACGCTCTCGTCCCAGGTGTCGAGGGTGGGGTCACTCGACACCTCCCTGGTGGCGAGCAGATGTCGATTTACGACGCTGCGATGCAGTACCAGACGGAAGGAACTCCGCTCATCGTGATCGGCGGGAAGGAGTACGGGTCAGGTTCCAGTCGCGACTGGGCGGCGAAAGGAACAACCTTGCTCGGGGTGAAGGCTGTCCTGGCCGAGAGCTATGAACGGATTCACCGGAGTAACCTGGTCGGAATGGGGGTTCTTCCTCTCCAGTTCCAGATGGGGGAAAATGCCCACACCCTGGAACTGACCGGGGACGAGGTGTTTGCAATCAGTGGGTTGGTGGACGGGTTGAAGACGAATTTTGCCGGTGCTGCCCGGGAGTTGACCGTGACTGCCGTCCGACCGGACGGGTCGGCAGTGACGTTCAAAGCCACCAGCCGCATCGACACCCCTCAGGAGGTGCTGTACTACCAGCATGGCGGTATCCTGCCCTACGTACTGCGTCAGTTGGTGGGCTCGCGGTAATCGTTCAAGGGGTGCGATCTCCCCAGGGTGCCCAAATCGGGAGAAAACGCTGTGACTCCCGTGTGGAGGTGAATCAGTTGGTTGTCTTTAGCTCAAAGAGGTAAAGTCAACTGATCTTATCATCTTTATCCGTGAAACGCGTTGGTGTTCTCTTGATTCTGGCGCACTGGAGAAATCACAACCTGATAATCCCAGGAACAGCAGGCCCCCCTGTGGTTGGGGCGAGGAAAGCAGGCATTATCAATGAACGATTTCGACAGTGTGATACTGGCCGTAGCGTGCGTAGCACTCGTACTGATCACATGTTTTCTATTGATTGTCATGTTTCTCTCGAATATAGCTCGTATCCTTGGCCGAATTTCTCCAGAAAACCGACGGATGGAGCCCGCTCAGGTATGGCTGAACCTGATCCCAGTGTTCAATATTGTATGGACATCGATTACCGTGGACCGGGTTGCGGAGTCGCTCCACAACGAGTACGTCTCCCGCGGCCTCGACCAGGCCCACGACTCCTATGGTCGCACAATAGGGCTCACTCTTCTGATTCTCATGGCGACCGGCTTTCTATTCCTGCTTGTGTCCGACACCGAGGCGATCGGTGTCGCCGTGGTCTTGATCGCTTTGCTGGCCTTTTTCTGCTGGGTTGGCTACTGGCTCCAGGTGAACCGCTTCGCGGAGGGGTTAAAAGCCGGGGCATACCGTCCACCACCGATCGACGAGGAGTGGTGACCCGACTCGTTTCCCACCTGAGCCTGGGGCGGTTTTCCGTGTGCGGTCGGAGTTGGTGAGTGTCGGTGAATCGCTCCGCGACTCGCCGGGTGTTGTGAAAGCGCGCAGGGGAGAGAGGATGACTACCCGTCAGGGACAACAGTGTCGCTACCGAGGGTGGTCCAAATTGAGATTTGTGGGCGGACCTATGATTTCTGTGGCTGGGCCTGACGAATGGTCATCCTCCATTCGCCGATCACCTTACGCATTCAATCGTTTCGTCTCGTCAGCTGGCTTCTGTTGCAGCCCGTCGCTGACCCTTCCAGCTCGTTGGCTGTCACACAGTCGTGAACCCCACCCTTTTCCCTTCCAAGTCGGCAACCAGCTGCTTGCTTTCTGTAGCCCACGTCTCTAGTATCACGTCCATGTTACGGCGGGTCAGCGGATGGCCGCCCGTCGCCAGCCACGGCTCGGTGGCCCGGACTGAACGCGGTCCTGCCCACCACGCGGATAGCAGGATATGACATGGGGCGGAAGAAATTGAACCTCACTCCCCCCACACTCACTGCCCCGCGGGCCGCCCGGCTGTACAAGCTGCTAACCCTCCTTGGAGCTGGCTCGCAGACTCGTCGTCTACTACTCTCCCGACTCAAACTTGATGTCCGCGGGTTCTACCGTGACCTGGAAGCCCTCCGGGGGCTTGGGATCGAGGTCGTCGCAACCCCCGACAACCGCTATTCTCTCGTCGGTGAACTCGACGATGCTCTATCAAATCTGCCATTTCCTGACCCTGGGCTCAATGTCCGCGATGCCCTCCAACTTGCTAACGGGACCACGTTGGCACACCGCAAACTCCAGCTCCGAGTCAACGCATTCTTGCAAGGCGCAGCCAAGGGCCGCAGGGGCGGTCCGAAATCCTCTGGCCCGAATAAACCCCGCTGACTTCTCACGCATCGTTCCCTGGGTAGGCAGAGGCTTGCACTTGTCCCCAGGGCTTGCGGGTGGGTAAATTCTTCACCTTGCGGGCGACCACGTTGGTGCCCCTCGACAGGAGGTCGGCCAATGCGCGTTGTCGTTGTCATCCCCGCCCGATTCGCGTCGTCTCGATTGCCTGGAAAGCCGCTCTTGCGGGCAACCGGGAAGTATCTGATTGAACACGTCTATGAGCAAGCCTGCGCGGCGAGTTCCGTCAAGGAAGTGATCGTCGCAACCGACGACAATCGGATTCGCGAGGCGGTCGAGTCGTTCGGCGGGAGGGTGGTGATGACGCGAGCCGACCACCCATCCGGGACTGACCGAGTCGCCGAGGTCGCGGCCGGGCTCACGTCAGATGTGGTCATCAATCTCCAGGGGGACGAACCACAGATCGAGCCGGCGACTATTGACCTGCTCAGCAACCTCCTCTCTCACGACCCAGGCTCTGACATGGCCACACTCGCGGTGCCGATCACCGACCGCGAAACGTATCTCAACCCGAACGTGGTCAAACTGGTGTCCGACGACCACGGTCGGGCACTTTACTTCTCCCGTTCCCCGATCCCGATGGTTCGGGATGGTGCCCCGGATTTCTCGGTCCGCCCCGCCCGATACCTCCAGCACCTCGGGTTGTACGCCTATCGCCGGGCGTACCTACTGAAAATTGCTGCGACCCCGCCGCATGCGTTGGAAGAATCGGAAAAACTCGAACAGTTGCGGGTTCTTGGAATCGGCGGAACCATCCGGGTCGGACTGGTCGCCCATGCCCACCGGGGAGTCGATACCCCGGCCGATTATGAGGAATTCGTCCGGGCCTACCGGGATGGGGGACGGCGCCTGGTTGCCTGAGTCATTCCTCTGCGATCCAGTCGTCTACCTTGATTGGAGAGCGGCGGGGCTGGCGATATAGTGAGCTTGTGTGAACTCAGACGAGGCGATCCGCACAAACCGTACGGATTGCACACTCGCCCACAACCGATCTGTCTGCGCCCTCCACCACGCGCGCCACCCAGACCCAGCAGGAATCTTCTCGCATGACGAAGCATATTTTCGTGACTGGCGGAGTGGTCAGTTCTCTCGGCAAGGGGCTCACCTCGGCATCGATCGGGATGCTCCTCGAACGCCGGGGGCTCAGGGTCCGGATGCAAAAGTTCGACCCTTATCTCAACGTCGACCCAGGGACGATGAGCCCCTACCAACACGGGGAGGTCTACGTTCTTGACGATGGAGCCGAGACTGACCTCGACCTGGGCCACTACGAACGGTTCACCCATGCCCCGCTCAATCGCGACTGCAATTACACGACTGGCAAGATCTACCTCTCTGTGATCGAGAAGGAGCGCCAAGGCAAGTACAAAGGAAAGACAGTTCAGGTGATACCGCACATCACCAACGAGATCAAGAATTGCATCAACAAATTGGTCACCCCGGATGTCGATGTCGTGATCACAGAGATCGGCGGCACAGTCGGTGATATTGAGGGGATGCCGTATTTCGAGGCGATTCGGCAATTTGCCCTGGACGTTGGGAAAAGCAACTGTTTGTTCGTCCATCTCACACTCGTCCCTTACCTCAAGGCAGCCGGCGAGCTGAAAACCAAGCCGACCCAGCACAGCGTGATGGAACTCCGCAAGATCGGTATCCAGCCGGACCTGCTCATCTGCCGGACCGAAAAGGAGATTCCCGAGAGCGATTGCGAGAAAATTGCCCTCTTCTGTAACGTCGAGCGGCGGGCGGTAATCGAGGAGAAGGACAAGGAATTCAGCATCTACGAGGTGCCGCTGGGGTTTGCCGACAAGAAAGTGGACGAGTTGATTGCTGCCAAACTCGGGTTGGTCCTCACCCAGCCGCTGGTGATCGAGGACTGGCGGGCGATGCTCGACCGGATGCGGCACCCGCTTCACGAGGTGACGATCGGCTTTGTCGGAAAGTATGTGAAGCACCGGGACGCCTACAAAAGTGTCTACGAATCGCTCGATCATGCCGGGATCACGCACCAGAGCAAGGTTCGGGTTCTCCGGATCGACTCCGAAAAACTGGCTGTGGACGGGGCACCTAAAGCCCTCGCGGGGGTCGATGGGTTACTTGTTCCGGGAGGGTTCGACAGTCGCGGCATTGAGGGAAAAATTGAGGCCATCCGATTTGCCCGTGAAAACGGGCTACCGTTTTTCGGGATCTGCCTGGGGCTCCAGTGCGCCACGATCGAATTCGCGCGAAATGTGGTTGGCTTGGCGGAGGCGAACTCAACGGAGTTCAGCAAGGCGACTCCCCACCCCGTCGTCTGTCTGATGGAGGAGCAGGAGAACTTGACCCACTTGGGCGGAACTCAGCGACTCGGATCCTACCCGTGTCTGTTGACGGCAGGGAGTCGGGCGCAGCAGGCCTACGGGACGGACATTGTCTACGAGCGGCATCGGCACCGCTATGAAGTGAACAACGCCTACCGCGACCGTTTGGCGGCCGCCGGGTTGCGGTTCTCCGGGACGAGCCCGGACGGGTTGCTCGTCGAGGCAATCGAGCTGCCGACTCACCCCTGGTTCGTGGCAGTGCAGTGCCACCCGGAGTTCAAGTCGAAACCGACATCACCTCATCCGCTGTTTCGGGAGTTCGTCGGTGCGAGCCTGCGAAACCGGTTCGGGAAGAAGGACGAGGCCATCCGGACGCGACTGACAGTCGGAGTCTAAAAGCGAAGTCGATTTGAATATTTTAGTTGTTACATCGTAGTTGTATCAAGTCACCGACCCCCACCGAAGCGTGGGGCGAGGTCTACTCCATTGTGCCCCCACCCACTCTCGGCCTTGTTTTGCCGTCGGCCAGGAATGGAATCAAGGACCAGAACGAGTCCAGATCCGCAATTGCTTCCGCCAGGGGTCCACTATATGCTGTCCGATACAGGATCAGACTCGACAGCGAGTCGGATCTCATGCCGCTTCGAGCCTTTTCTGGCGAACTAATGAATGGAACACCCTCGCTCCACGAACACCAACGAGACGGTCGACCTCGCGAACCCGGCTGCTCCTGAACGCCTTCCCACACCCCCGGCTACCGGCGACGAAACGTGTGCTTATGACTTGCCCGGCAAAGCAATTGATCCCCAGTCCACTGGCGTTTACCAGGGCAGCCATTCCTCCGGGAAATCGTCCCTCCTGGACGACGAGCGGGGGCGGGGGGGGGGTGCCACTGGGCAGACAAAGCTGCCGCGTATCGAGGGGTACGATATCCTCTCCGTCCTCGGCCGGGGCGGCATGGGGGTCGTCTACAAAGCCCGCCAGACTGGCCTGAACCGTCTTGTAGCACTCAAGATGATTCTTGCCGGCGACCACGCGGGTGAGGCCGAGTTTGGCCGCTTCCGTGCTGAGGCCGAAGCCGTCGCACGCCTGCAACACCCCCACATCGTTCAGATCTATGACATCGGCGAGGCGGATGGGATCCCCTTCTTCTCTCTGGAGTTCGTTGACGGTGGCAGCCTCGCGGCGGTTCTTGGGGGGAACCCGCAAAACGTGCAGGAGGCGGCCCGCATGGTCCAGATTCTCGCCCTGGCGATGCAGTACGCCCACGACCACGGCATCGTCCACCGGGATTTAAAGCCCGCGAACATTCTCATCAGCCGTGAGAAGATGGGGGAGTCGGTCGCCATCACGTCACTCCACCGAGCGATCCCTTCCTCTGCACTCGGAACGCCCAAGATCGCCGACTTCGGACTGGCCAAACAACTCGACGATTCCTCCGGGCGAACCCAGAGCGGAACGATCCTCGGCACACCCAGCTACATGGCTCCCGAACAGTCGCTCGGGCTGGTGCGCGAGCTTGGGCCGGCTGTCGATGTGTATTCACTTGGAGCGATTCTCTATGAGATGCTCACGGGCCGGCCTCCATTCCGCGGCACGTCTCTCCTGGACACACTCGAGATGGTGCGGTTTCAGGAGCCTGTCCCGCCGTCCCGTCTCCAGCCAAAAATCCCCCGCGACCTCGAAACCATCTGTCTGAAGTGTCTCCAGAAAGAGCTGGGTAAACGCTACGGAACGGCAGGGGTCCTGGCCGAAGATTTGCAACGATTCCTTGATGGCGAGCCGATTCATGCTCGCCCGGTCGGTACTCTGGAACGATTTCGTCGCTGGTGCTGGCGGAACCCGGGGACAGCGCTTTTGATCGGCGGGATCGCAGCAGCCCTTGTCATGGGGACGGGGATTTCAACGTATTTTGCCGTCCGGGCCACTCGTGGGGAACGCGCAGCAGACAACCATGCTCGGATCGCTCTGGAGCGGAAGGACGAAAGTGATCGCAGGCGGTACGTGGCCGAATACCGCTGGGCGATGCAGAAGTGGAGAGAGGGTCACATCGCGGAAGTCCGGACCATCCTCCACGACCTGGAACCTCGCGAGGTCGACGACCCAGATCTCCGGCACTTCGAATGGTACTACCTCCAGAGGCTTTGCCACCTGGAGTTGCGGACCCTGGAGGGCCACACTGCCGCCGTGTACCGCGTTGTGGGGAGTTTGAACGGGCGCTGGCTGGCGACAGCCGGCATCGACAATACGGTTCGCATCTGGGACCGCGCCACAGGACACCTTCTCCACACGCTCACCGGACACAAGGAGCCCGTGTACGCAGTGGCCTTTAGTTCCGACAGTCGATTGCTGGCCTCAGGCGGAGTAGATAAAGCGATTAAGATTTGGGATGTGAATACGGGTCAGGAATCCATGACCCTGGCCGGGCATGGAGGAGCGATCAGGGCTCTCGCATTCCATCCCTCCCGACTGGAACTGGCCTCGGGGGGGGGTAGTGGGGATACTAGCGTCCGTTTGTGGGATCTCCGGACGAAAACATCGCGAACTCTCGCTGGGCATGACAAATTTATCTATGGGCTCGGGTACAGTACCTCCACCGGTTCGCTCTACTCTGCGGGGTCAGATGGACGAATTCTCGTCTGGGACAGTGCGAATGGATCGGCCAAATCGCGTCTTGCGAATTTCCCCGTCCCAGGTCTGAACCCGAGTTTTTCGCTCAGTGGTGACGGTCAGTACCTGGCCGTCACCGGTGAGGATCAAGTGATCCACGTCTGGAATACCAGGACCAACACAGAGGTCGCCAGGTTGCCCATGACGACTCTGCCGAACAGCATTGCCCTTGGCCCGGATGGAACCCGGCTGGCGACAGCCGGCCAGGACGGCATCGTACGTGTCTGGCAAGTGGAGAAGGGTCGCGAGGTTCTGGCTCTCCGTGGTCACAGTGGGATCGTTTTCGGGGTGAGTTACAGTGAGGACGGCTGGCAACTGTTCTCGGGTGGTGCCGACCGTACGCTGAAGATCTGGGACGGGAATGAGACCCAGGAAAGACGGGCCATCTCCAGTCATAAGCCTGCGTCGTGTGCCGTGGTATTGAGTCCCGACGACCGCCTGGCCGTGACTGCAGGGCACGATAATGTTCTCCGGATCTGGGACGTGGATACCGGGAACGAGATCCGGGCACTGAGCGGCCACAAGGGAGTCGTGCAAGATGTCTGCTTTCTGCCAAAGTCGGAGCGGGTCTTCTCCGTTGGCCAGGACGGGACCGCTCGACTCTGGGACATCCGGAGTGGGATAGCCCTGGGGGCGCTGGAGAGCCCTCATGTGCCGCTGGGGTGTTGCGCTTGCAGTGCAGATGGAGAGCGGCTTGCCGCAGGTGGTACCGACGGGACGATCTTCCTCTGGAACTCCACAACAGGCCAGATCGTTCAGAGACTCAAGCACCATAGCAAGCTCGTCCTCACGGTCGCGTTTCACCCTTCCGGGCGGCAACTCGTATCCAACAGCGTGGATCAAACAACGCGGGTCGTCGATCTCGATACGGGGGCGACCACGTTCCTGCTGGAGCTGGAAGATCACGCGCCTTCTTGTGCGCCGGCATTTAGCCCCGACGGGCGATTCCTGGTTGCGGGCTCCAATCTCGGGATCTGGAATCTTGAGACAGGAGTGGAAGCACGGTCATTACGATCCGAGAATCGAGCCCAGGACAGCCTGATCTTCAGCCTCGATGGCCGTCGTGTGATCGCCATCGGCCAGGATCACTTGGTGCGGATCTGGGATTTTGCGACCGGGTTGGAATTGCTGACCCTCTCCGGTCATTTCGCTCGCGGCTGTGGGGTCGCAATTGGGAGACGCGGCGATTGTCTTGTCTCCGTGGACGAAAAAGGGCTCCTCCAGATCTGGAATGCCGGCTCTCGCTCCCGCGAGCGACTCGAACTCCTGGAAGCCGCCAGCCTTGTTCGATTCCTGTCCGCCCCAGGCGCGCGACGAGAAGACCTGGTACAGCGTGTCCGGGAACACCCCGGCATCAGCGAGCCGGTTCGCCAACGCGCTCTCGAACTGGCGGACAATGTGCGCCTGGAACTGGCCGCCCCTTCGCGGAAATAGCTCCGAGCAAAATTCCTCTCCAGTCTGCTCCACTCACTTCCCCTGGCAAAGCCGGTTCTGGCCTTCCTCTGACCCATCCGCGTCGATCCGTTCTTGTGAGAGTGTTCTGAGCCCAGCTATAATCCGGGTGAACGTGACACATGCGCAACAACTCGCCGCGAGCGATCCGGTTGGAGGACTCAATGGAATCTGGCAAGTACACCCTTCATCGCCGGGCCATGATGACGCTCCAGCAGCTCCCGGAGGACGAGCAGGCGGCGGTGCGGGAACGGCTCGCGACCCTTGGCGACGTCCCATCGGCTGGCATCAAGAAAATCGCAGCCGACCAACCGCTCTACCTCCTCCGCATCAACGACAACTTGCGGGTCATCCTCCGGGCCGTCGCCGGGCAACCGCCGGAGATCCTGGAGGTCGTCCGGCAGGAGACGCTGGAATCGTTCGCCGGGACCGGTGGCTGAGTCGGGGGAGCGGTATGCCCGACTTTCAACCGTACACGCTCGATCTGGCCGCCTGTCGGGTTCAAGTGGGGGAGTTGAAAGCATTCCTCGGCACCTCGCCTGCCCTGGGCGAGAAAGCACTGCGGAAGTTTCTCCTCCCCCGCACCCACCTCCCCGCCCTGGTCGGGCTGTACAACCCATCTCTGGCCCGGCCGGACCGATTGGCCTGGGAGTAACCGATCTTCGGGGACTTCCGCAGCGACTTTGCTGTCGGCGATGCAGCCCGGTCCGCGTACACGTTCGTGGAGTGTGAGGACGCCGGGCCGACCAGCCTGTTCGTCCGGCAGTCTGCAAAAGCCACCCGCGCCTGGTCCCGGCGGATGGACGCCGGATACGGACAGGTAATCGACTGGTTCTACAAGCACCGGGCGATGACCGACATGCCGGATATGGAAGCGGGGTGCGTCTGCCGACAACGATTTGGTAGACTAATTGGCAGCGGGCTGCGGAGTGTGGAAAACTGTAGCATGGCCAATTCTGGTGGGCCACTCGCTCTCTTTTCTGCCGGTGGCAGGCACGCAACTCCTTGTTACCGCGGTGGGCTAACACTATGAAAAGCGTATGTTTCTTTAACAATAAGGGCGGCGTTGGGAAGACCACTCTGGCCTGCAACATCGCATCCTACA
Source organism: Gemmataceae bacterium (assembly GCA_003136315.1). GTDB lineage: Bacteria > Planctomycetota > Planctomycetia > Gemmatales > Gemmataceae > Urbifossiella. The sequence continues at coordinate 59,062 of PLDW01000283.1, forward strand.
TCGCTACTAAGCTTAGCTACCGCGTCCTAGTTGTAGACGCTGACCCGCAGTGTAACTCCACACAGTTGATCATTGATCCAGATGACTTGGACAAGATGTATCAAGTGAAAAAGATTAAGAATCCATCATCGCCGCAGACGCTCTTTGATGTTCTTCAACCGATTGCACAGGGTGACTCGTCAATTGCTGAAGACATCCATCCGTTACTAGGATCGAGGAACAGATTTAAGGTAGACTTGATCCCGGGGCATCCGAGACTGGCAACACTCGAAGACTTGCTCAGCCAGGCTTGGGTGAATTTTGGTGGCGGTGATCTCGGCGGGGCGAGGAAAACGAACTGGAACAGCGAACTGACAACATCGATCAGTGAGCGCTACGATCTCGTCTTCTTCGACGTCGGTCCCAGTCTGGGAGCGCTAAACCGCTCTGTACTAGTTGGCGTGGATTATTTCGTGACGCCAATGGGTTGCGACATTTTCAGCTTGGCTGGCATTGAAAACATCTCCCTATGGTTCAGGGAGTGGCTCAAGTCATATGAGCGGGGTGTCAGGCTGTGTGAGGAGAGGTGGGGCGACCAGATACCTGAACACGTAAAGAGGGACGCGGATACCATTGCCCGACTCGCGGGATATACTGTGCAGCAGTACATCACAAAAACGATCCGGGGTGAGCGAAGAGCGACCAAGGCATACGAGACGATCCTGGAGAAGATCCCGAACAGCATACAGAAAGAACTAAGGCGATTCATTAAGGAGGATGTGGCGGAAGCCGACCTACGTCTCGGCGACGTGCCCAATATGTTTAGCCTTGTGCCGTTGGCCCAGAATGCGAACGCTCCAATTCACGATCTGGAGAGTGGCGACGGATTAGTGGGCACTCAATATACGCAGAAAACTGCATATATGACATTTATACGTCAATTAGCGCATAATCTTTTATGCAATGTCGGATTGGAGGCGCGAGCGTGACTGTCCTATGGCCTGACTCTCTCGTAACCGACATCGCTCGGAGGCGTGCTGTGTTGGTTCTCGGGTCGGGTGTGTCGCGACAGGCCCAGAATGTGAAGGGGAAGAATCCCCCCATGTGGGGAGAGTGTCTCGATCTCGCGATCAGCAAGCTGAGCGGGACGGCGGCAAGTAAAGATAATATCCGGAGGATGATGAACAAAAACCGAGACCTACTGACAGCATGCGAAGCCATCAAGGAAGCGATGGGCGCGGCCGAATTTCGCCAATTCATGCGAGAGCAGTACCTCGACCCGCAATTTCAGAGCGCCCCCTTACATGATTCGATTATCAACCTTGACGTACAGATTACAGCAACCCCGAACTTCGACAAAATATACGATTCTCGGATAAATACCCTTCAAAAATCATCTGTCGCAATCAAGCACTACTACGATGACGATTTAGCTGACATTATCCGAACACCAGCAAGGATTATCATCAAGGTGCATGGGACGATCGATAAGCCGAATGAAATGATATTCACTCGTAGCGAATACGCGCAGGCCAGGAACCGTCACCGAAGCTTCTACGCAGTACTCGAAGCATTAATTATGACGCACACCTTTTTATTTCTCGGGTGTGGGATTGAGGATCCTGATATTCGCCTTATCTTAGAAGATCATGCCTTCCGTTACGGCTACGCTCGCCCACACTTCTTCGTGTTACCCAAAGGGCATGTCCATCCGCAGTTTCGGTCGATTATCGAGAATAGTCTCAACATCAAAGTGTTGGAATATGATAAAGCGGGAGGTCATAAACTCCTGAAAGATTCGATCGATGAGCTTGTTCACCGAGTGAATGCATCACGACAGACGATGGGTGCGACTCTGGCGTGGTAGAGGCTACTCCCGGATTGCAGAAATGCTTAACTGGAATTCCTTTACGATGCGACGGAAGCTCGTCAGCAAGGTTGGGAATGAGGTAGGCATGAGGATGGCGATCCTGTCATTCTGTCTCACGGGCTCGCCAGCCCTATGTCCGGCGAGCCCGTTTTCAATACAACCCCTCCCCTTACTTCTCCAACCGGAACTGGAGCAACCCCATCCCTTCGGGCCGGGGTTCGTTCTCGGCGGGTCCGCTCCACGCCTGGAGGCCCTTGCCTGGCACGACTCGCGACACGTTCACTGCCCAGGTTTTGCCCGTCGAGGGGCGTTCGCCACTCAGTTCGGTCAACGGAATCGCGTACTCCGCTGTCCAACCGGTGTCAGTCGGGTGGAATGCCACGAAGTACTTCGGATCCCAGGTCCGGTCACCCCAGCAATCCTCGGCCAGGCAGCCCCGGTGGTCGACCTGGAACCGGTAATACGTCTGATAGTCCCGGTCCAGGTCGATCAGGATGTCCACCCGGTCGTGACCCTTCAGGTCGGCATCGCGGCCACGCTTGAGTGTCGGCGGTACGCTCTGACCCGCCGGGTGAGTACACGACACCGCCACGTACAGGAAGCGGTCATCGTAGGCGAATCGCGCCTCGGTCTTGTACGCTTCGGCGAACGCGCGGTCTTCCTCGGTCGGCTGTCCTCCGGCCGATACCACCTTCAGCGTCAGCGGGTTGTGATCCTTCCAGCACGGTTCGTCGAGCTTCCCGTCCAGGAATGGACGCGTCTCCGTGTGCCAACTGTATCCAAGCGGCTTCGGCGGGATCGGGATCGCTCCACGATCGACCATCCACAGCTCCGCGGCCAGGCAATCCCGCCACGGATCAATCCCCGGGGTCATTGTGGCCGCCCCCGGGCTGTGCTTGAAGTAGTCCCGGATGAACTGCTCGGCGTCACCGTGTCGGCCCACCTGTCGCCGCGCGGCCAGGAAGCAGAGCCAAGCTGCCGGGTCGCGGGCGTACACCGGACCAAAGGCCGCCAGGCGTGGCTCGAAGTCGAGACACCCCTGGTGCCACTTCATGATCATCCCCTGGTCGTACAGACGATACTCATCCTCGCTTGAGGTCGCGATCTGGGCCGGTCGCCGACTCCCGCCGACCGGCACCACTTCCTTGGCCGCACCAGGGTTCGGATCAAATGTCAACTGACCAAAAACCAGTTTCTGCTGGATCTCGACCCGGCGGCGAGCTTCCGAACTCGCGTGATATCGGAGCAGCCAGCGGTATCCCTCCACTGCCACGGGATGACCCGGGTACTTCTCGGTCAGCACCCCAAGAACTTCCCGAGCCTCGGCCCACTTCCCGATCCGCGCCATCTGCATCCCCACCCCGTACACCGTCCGGGCTGCAATGTCATCGGGCATCCCCTTGATCGCCTCTCCCAACGCAGCAATCACCTTGTCGGGGCCGCCGAGCTCCTTGTCTGTGAGCCGGGTCAGGCCATCAAGGTGTCGGCGGGTCTGGATCGCCTTCCTCGTCAGCTCCAGCTCGGCCGGGACGATCGAGCTGGTTGTCGGTTTCGGCCGCCGGGCCTCGCCACCGTGGCTGAGCAGAATCCCATCCATCAGCGCGGTATGGGTCTCCGCCCCCTCCAGACGATGGGCGACGAGCTTCAAAAAGCGCTGATCGGTTGGGGCAGCGTCATCGGCCACGATCCGGACAGCCGTCTCGGCGGCTTCTCGCGGGGAGTTCGCGATGACACTGTGGAATTCGGTCAAGTCGAGCTTGATCGGGGCTGTCGGATCTGCCGGACTGAGGGCGTAAAGCTTCTTCGCGGCCCAGGGCTTTAACCCGAGCGCAGTAATCTGCTCGGGGAAAGCGTTCGGGTCGGCCGCTTGCTTGAACGCCTCCTTCGCAGCATGCAGCACCAGGACATCCGCCGGGTGCGCATCGGTCGCAGCCACGTCGGTCACGAGGATTTCCGGTCGCCAGATCCGGATGGCAAGCACCGCCTGTCGCAAGAGTTGTTCGCTGGCTTTCCCGGCATGGGCACGGTCCCACGACGCCATCAGATCGCGAGGTGCGAGCCCGTCAGCATGAGCGAACAGGGGGAACGACCAGAGGGTTTCGCCACTGACCCCACCGGCCTGACGGATCGCATACTGGAGCCTGTCCGGGTCGCCTGCTCGGCTGGGGTCGGCAGTCGCGGGGTCGGCCGCCATCAAATTGACGGCTGCGCAGCAGTATCCATCCCCCTGACCAAGAAGAGAAACGAGTTCGAGCGGTACACTCCGCCCCCGAGCGTGAAGGAATAGCGCGGCGGCACGCTGGCCGCCAGCCCGTTGGGTCTTCCAGGTCTTCCCGCCATCGGTGGTCCCGATGATCGCCCCGAACTCACCCACCGCCCAGCCAACAGTCTCGCTCAGGAAGTGCAGCCCGTGGATTGCGCAGGCGAGGTTGGTTTTCTGGACCTCCCAGGTGGCTCCTGAGTCGCTGGTGTGGAGGATAACGGTTCCCGGTCGACCGGAGACCCATGCGTGCGTTCCAACCGCAGCCACAGCGTGGAAGTCGCAGCAGGCGAGGGCAGCCGATGAGAGCCCGAGATTCACGTGTCCCCACTTCATCCCACCGTCGTCGGAGACGAGAACGACACCCCCATCGGCCACCGCGTAGGACGTGGGATACCCTTTCCGGTTGAGCGGTCGGGTCATGGCGACGCCATGAACCGCCCGGCCACCGAGGGGATCCAGTTCGGCCTCCGCGTACTGCCCGTCACGGACCGTACCAAGTTTCGACCATGATCCACCCGCAATTCCGACCTTGGCGGAATCGAAGTCGGCCGACCGACAGGATGGGAGGCGGGGGCCAGGCACCGACCGCCACGTCTGTCCGGCGTTGGTGGTTGTGAACATACCGGAGGGGAAGGCGTTGCTTCCGTCTCCGTAGACGACCCCGTTGTTCTCATCAAAGAACCGGATGCCGTTGAGCCCAGGCAGGGCGTTCACACCGACCTCTTCCCACTTCAGCCCGCCATCGGAGGTCCGGAGCATCACCCCAATCGATGGTCCGCCATTGGGCGATTCGATCCGACCCACAGCCCACCCGGTGTACGGAGTCTGGAAGTGGACCCCGCGGAGTGACGCCCGGGTGCCGGTCTTTTGCCGCTCCCAGGTTGCTCCGCCATCGATCGAGTGCCAGACCACCCCTTCGTCACCGACAGCCCAACCCTCGCTGGCGTCAACGAACTGGATGGCGTGGACGGCTGCATCCTCGAATCCAACGGGTGGTTGGGCAAGGCTCGGAGCGGCGGTCGCTGCAAGGAGTGCCGCGATGAGCGCGGGCCGGAGGGGTCGCATGCCTGGTCCTCGGGGCCGGGAGGCCCGCGAACGATGTCCGCGGGGGTTTTAGCAGCCGAGGTAATAGGCGAAGATGGCGGGGAGTACCAGAGGAGTTTCGGGCTTGGCCGAAGATCAAACATTGGCACACAGACTAATACTGTCGGTCAGTCGGCCGCCCAGAAGCGGACGATGCAATAGAGGGCCTGGAAGGCGTCCTTGAGGCCGATCTTTTTCCCCTCTTCGTAGGTCCGCCCAGAGTAGCTAATCGGAACCTCGTATACCCGCCACGGCGGCTGTCCCTTCCGCTTCCGGGCGATTTTGGCGGTCACCTCCGGCTCGAAACCAAACCGGTTGCTCTTGAGGGTCATCCCCTGAAGCACCTCCCGCCGGAAGACCTTGTAGCAGGTTTCCATATCGGTGAGGTTCAGGTTCGTGAACATGTTCGAGAGCAGGGTCAGCCCCCGGTTCGCGATGGAGTGCCAGAAGTACAACACGCGGTGGCTCTCGCCGATGAAACGCGAGCCGATCACTACATCCGCTCGTCCTTCGACGATCGGCTGGATCAGTTTCGGGAACTCGGCCGGGTCGTATTCCCAATCCGCATCCTGAACGATCACCAGATCCCCGGTGCAGTGCTTGAACCCCTCCCGGAGGGCCGCTCCTTTGCCCATGTTCTTCGGCTGGTGGAACACCCGCACATTATCGTACTGCTGCTCGAGTTGCTTGAGAATCGCCGGAGTGTTGTCGGTTGAGAAGTCGTTGACCAGGATCAACTCTTTCGGGATTGGAACGACCTGGACGCGCCGGACGAGTTCGGCCAACCAGCGTTCCTCGTTGAACACCGGGATGACGACCGACAGCTTGAACCCAGGCGGAAGTGGGAACACCCCAATCTGCCGACAGGCCCCCTCCCCCAGGAGCCTCTGGAGTGTCGCGATTCGAAGTTCTGGGTCCGAGGCCAGCCGGTCGAGTAGCTGGTTGACGTCGGGCGTCGAGGTGTCCACGTCCGTGCTCTCCAGTTCGGTCATCATCATGCGTCCGTACCTCCCTGTCGGGCGTCTCGTGTTGTGGCCCGTGGTGCTGCGGGTTGGAGCAATTATGGGAGAATCTGCGGACAGGAACAACCCGAAGTCGTTCAACTGGGCGGGACGGGATGGGCTGGGCATTCGGAACACGTCTTGACACGCGCAGGTGGGATCGCGTACCCATGCCCCTCCCATGACCGCCCACCCCGGTACCGTTCTTCGGGGTCGGGTTTTGCGAGGAGCTGATTGTGACCCCCGACCCCGTCCCACTTTGCGACATCCTGGCCCAGTATCGTACCCTCAAGGGGGAAATCGACGCGGCGGTCCTGCGAGTCCTCGGATCCGGCCAGGCCATATTGGGTCCGGAGGTGGCTGCCTTCGAAAAAGAGGCCGCGGTGTATTGCGGCGCAGCCTACGGGATCGGCTGCGGGTCCGGCACCGACGCCCTGGTTCTCGCTCTCCGTGCGCTGGGTGTTGGACCGGGCGACGAGGTAATCGTCCCCCCGTTCACGTTTTTCGCGACGGCCAGTAGCGTCTCCCGGGTGGGGGCCCGGCCGGTCTTTGCCGATATCGACCCCGTGACATTCAACATCGACCCGGCCCAGATCGAGGCGAAAATCACCAGCCGAACCCGGGCCGTAATGCCGGTCCACCTCTTCGGCCAGTGTTGCGACATGGCTCCAATCCAGCGGATTGCCGAGTCGCAGGGGATCTACGTGATCGAGGATGCGGCCCAGTCGTTCGGGGCCGAATACGAGGGAACTCGCTGTGGAACTCTCGGTGCCATCAGTTGCTTTAGCTTCTACCCGACCAAGAACCTCAGCACCCTGGGTGACGCCGGGCTGGTGACGACCGACAACCCGGACTGGGCTAAGAAACTGCAAGCGCTGCGAGTTCACGGGTCGGAGGTCAAGTATTACCACAAGTATCTCGGCTACAATATGCGGCTGGATGCGATCCACGCTGCAATCTTGCGGGTGAAGTTGCCGCACGTCTCGGGGTGGCTAAACAAGCGGGAACAGGCTGCGGCCCGATACGACGAGTTCATTGAACGACAACACCTCAGCGGCTTCATCCGTCGACCTGTCACGCGACCAGACCGCCGACACGTGTTCAACCAGTACGTGATCCAGGTGCCACCCGCCCACCGCGACCTGCTCGTTCAGCATCTGAAGGCGAACGGCGTGGGAGTCGAGGTGTATTATCCGCTCGCCCTCCATCAACAGGAGTGTTTCCGGGATCTCGACTACCGGGCCGGCGATTTCCCGGCGAGTGAGGAAGCAACCCGGACGGTCCTCGCACTGCCGATGTTCCCGGAGATCACTGCAGCGCAACAGGATCGAGTGGTGAGCGTGTGTGCCGGGTATCTCCGACAACGGCTCCGCTCCGCCGCCTGATTCGGGAGGGGTGGACCAGGCACCTCCAATGCTGTTCCCGAAGAATCCAGGTCACCGGGGTCGGCGGGAGGGTCGGTCATCCTCGTAATCGTCCTCACGAGGCCGACGGCGAGGTCGGTCGTCCTCTTCGTCATCATCGCGATCTCGGTGCCGTGATCTCCGTCGCGGGCGGTCATCATATTCATCATCGTAGGGTCGTTCGTTCGGATTCTCCCGTAACACCTTGGTATACTCGCGAATTTTGACCCAGTACATGATGAAAGGGATCAGGGCAAACGGAGCGCTAATGACGACCCCTATCATGACGATGAACACGATTCCGAGCGTTTTCCCATAATCCCCGTCTCCTCGCAGAGCCCGGTCATAGTACTCATCATTGAGCGACTCTGCGACACGGAGAAACATGATGATTTCCCAGACGAACCCAAAGACTGGGATCAAGCAGAGCCACACCTGCTCGGGTTCCATCTTCCGGTTCCGGGGCGAGATCTCCTTGAGGCACTGAGAGACTGACAGCAAGAACAAAACCCTGATTGTGATCCCGCTGGCGAGCAGGACTCCGCTGAAGCAGAAATACGCGAGGATAAGGCTTGCAGCGGCCTCCATTGGCCCGGCCCCTCCGACCTGAGCGGACAACTCATGCATCGGCTTCCCCTTCTCTCGGAATCTGTGGCACATTGCCAGATGCGTTACCAACCCTCGTCAGCGGGTGGGTGATCGGCGAGTGGGTCGTCGCGCAGGCGGCGGGCATACGCACTGAGCTGAACCCAGTATACAACCCCATAGATCACAGCGAATGGATACGTGACGACCGAGACAAGTGGGACGATTCCGGTCGCCAGCAACGCCAGGCATGTGAGCCCCGCCGTCTTCCCGTACTCGTCTCTCTTGCGATTCTGGCCACGGGCGATCAACTCGTTTCGGATCGACTCCCCGACCCGCTCGACCGTCACCGGCATCCAGACGAAGTGAAAGACTGGGATCAGATTGAGCCAGACCTGTCCCGGTCTCATCCTCCGATTTTCCGCAGCCACGCGGGTCAGAACCCGGGTCACACTCGACAGGAAGCCGACAAAGATCACAAAAATGAGGAGGAACCCGAGACACCCAAGCGGACCCAGATCCTCAATGATGCGGAACTGGCGGTCGAATCGGAAGAAAAACATGGGCACGGCCTACGTTCAGATCGAAAGAACAAAAGAGTCCGACCAGATTCAGAGGCAGGAACTGGCTCAGGTTGTCGCTTGACTGTCGGAGAGTCGTTCACTCGCTGTGCGAGTGAACGGTTCTGGATCGTGGAGCACTCGCACAGCGGATGCGATGGTAAAACCGTCGCAGACGCTTCCAGCTCGTTGGCGCGAACCTGTTACCCTCTGCGCCCACAGATTGTATCTGGCCAGGAAAGGAGGGGCGATTCCCACCGCATGTTTTACCGGAACCAGCGCAAGGCAGAAATGCCTGTCGAGTCACGGATGAAGAGTTCGTCCCCACACACAGCCAGATGTGCCCAGGTTTCAGAGTCTGCAATTTTCCGTTTGTCAAGGAGTTCAAATTCCACGGGGTTCGCCTTGATGAGGTACAACAGGCCGCGGTTGTCCAGGGCGAGTATCTTATCTCCATTCGCCACCATGCTCCAGTATTCCCCGAACCGCTCATCCGTTCCCCAGGCTTGTTTTCCAGTCTTCACATTGATGCAGAGCAACCGACGGTCCCGACCGAGAAGATAGGCATGGTCAGCGACCACGACAGGTGTCGACATGTTCCCCTCGTACTTGAACATCCAACCGTCTGCGGTGGTGAAGCCGAGTGGACCAGCTTTGATCTGGAAGAGTTGCGTCGTGCCCCCGTAAGTACTGGTGAGGATTCCGTCTCCAACTAGAACAGGTGTGAGAATGTTCATACCTCGGAATGCGGGAATCTCACGCTCCCAGAGGACACCCCCAGTGGAAGGTTCGAGTCCAGCCATTTTTGTCCGAGCTTGGACAACGACCTGATCCTTTCCCTGGAATCGGGCCAGTACAGGAGACGAAAACGCCGATCCATTCATTCCACCTCCGTCTGATAATGCTCGCCAACGCACCTTCCCGGTTTTCGCGTCCACCTTGACGACCCCACCCCCCGCCTGAACGTACACTCCGTCCGTTCCCACCAACGGTGAGCTGGCAAACCCGAATGCGGGCAGTGGTGTGTCGAACTCCTTCACAAAGTCCAACCGCCACCGTTCCTGACCTGAATTCGCATCCAGGGCAACGAGGAGATCCCTCATACCCCCGACGTAGAGCGTGTCGCCGTTGAGGGCAGGGGTGGAGCGAATCCAACTCCCGTTTTTGGCAGCAAAGAAGGGAACGGACATCGACCCGGCCCATTTGGTCCGCCAGACTTCCTTACCGGTTTTCCGGTCCAGGGCAATGACGACCTCGTTCTCCTTGTTCGCAGTCTCGGTGACGAACACCAAGCCAGCAGAGACCACCGGTCCGGAGTAGCTTGGTCCAAGCTCTGCGACCCGCCATAATGGCTTGAGGATCTCGGGTTTGAGTGTGTCGGGCCAAGCTGGAGCCGTGACCTGACCATTGCGGGTCGGACCTCGCCACTGTGGCCAGATGGTTGGCTCAGTCGCAAATGCTGGACACGCGAACACGAGAATCGGTAGACACAGGGCATATCGACAGATGGGCATGAGAGGGCTCGGTTGGGAAGGATGATCCAATTAGGAGTTGTCCAGAAACGAGNNCTGGTGGCACGGGCATCTTGCCCGTGTCGGCCCAGCATGGCCAGGATGGCCATGCCACGTCGAGTGCGGCCGGTTTTGCTCTTATTCGCACGCTCGGCGAACTTCACGGTTTTGATCTTGGACAAGTTCTTAGGTCAGGCTCAGTGCGATGTTGGATCGAGTGCTCGGCGAAGCTTGTCGAGTGCAGACGCCTGGACCTGTCGAACTCGCTCCTTTGACAGGCCCAGATCCCGTCCGAGCCTCTCGAGTGTGGGGTGGCCCGAGCTCTCCGTCGAGCAGAAACGACGTGAAAGAATGGTCTTCTCCCGATCTGACAAAAGCGGGTGGTCATCGCGAAGGAATTCATCGAGCGGGATCGACCCGGTTGATGCGAGTTGATCCCCGCTCGGCCGCTGTCCAGGCTCGCCATCCGGCAGGGCGTGGAGGGACGTTGCCCGGGTCAGCCAGTCGGACGCCAACCGCTGTGAGAGCCGGCTCAGAGCCCTGACGAGGCAAGTGTAAGCATAAGTACTGAATCGGATGTCAAGCCACGGGTTGAAAGCTGCGACCACCTGAATCAGGACAATGTGGCAGTCGCCGATCATGTCCTCGGCGTGATTGGAGACGGCCATCCGCCTGCGGACAGCGCGGTAGATCAACTTCCGATTGCCAAGAATGATACGATCGCGCAATGCGAGGTATGCGGCCTGCCATCGTGCCCTGTCGCGCGAGTTCCGGGCAGACCGTGTCCGGTGCGCAGCATAATGCATCCGCCGGGCGTTGTCGCGCGTCACGTCGTCGGGCATGTACTGGGCTGCGTAATCGGCCGGGTCGGCCAGGGCACACTTTGGGTCATACCTCCTGATCGAGTCTGTTTCCTCAAACGAGGGGTGGCACACATACCCTGGGAGGTCGGTGGAGCGGTTGACCCGATGTGTCGTTGGAGTCCGTGTCGCCGTCTCGCTCATCTTCCGCTCACTTTCGATTTGGCGGGTCGGTTGGATGGCCGGTTTGGACGGTTTTTCCCATCGCAAGAAGCACTCGAGTTTGTCACAAGGTACCCTCTGATGCTATTATAGCAGAAGTGAAACGCCGAGTTACAGAAAACGTCCAAAACGGCTGCCAGAAATCTAAAAACGTCCAAAACGAAATTCCTATCGGTGTTGCTGATCGAGGCGTCAAGGTTCCTGTTGCCATTTTCGGATTGTTTTGCGGCTTCTGCGTGAGCGGAGTCCACGCACTGACGGGCGCTGGTCCCGAACGTTGCCCAGCGAGGCCTTCGTGATGGATGGATCAGATCGTAAGGAAGACCTCGTGAATCGAGCCGACCCGCATGACCGGGGTGCCGACAAGCACAGGTACGTTTCCACATCGCAAGCGGCTGAGGCTTTGGGAGTGAGCGTGACGACCGTGAAGAGGTGGGTCGACGACGGGATTCTCCCAGCCCAGCGGACAGTCGGGAAACACCGCAAATTGCTCCTCGCCGATGTCCAGCGGATGGTTCGGGAAGGGAACCTCTCCCAGACCAACTCCAGCCCTGCTGTCCCTACCTCGTCGCCAGAACAGAACGAACCGGAACGGCTTCAGGAGGAGTTGATTCGGGCAGCGCGGGATGGGAACACGGACAGGGTTCGTCACCTGATCCTGAGCGGGTATCGCAACAGCATGGCAATAGAAACCCTGGCCGACTCTGTGATTGCTCCAACGCTTCACCAGATCGGACACGACTGGGAAACCGGTTCTGTCGATGTAGTGTCCGAACACAGGGCCACTCAGGCATGTGTGTCGGCACTCTATGAATTGAGGGCACTCTTACGGTCGAGCCCGGAAAAGGGGCGGCCAGTCGCAGTGGGTGGAGCTCCCGAACACGACCACTTCCTTCTCCCCACCCTTCTCGCCAAACTGACTCTTCTGGAGAGCGGTTGGGACGCAATCAACCTCGGCCCGCACACACCGATGTCTGCGTTCCAGACAGCCCTCGATCAGCTTTGCCCGGCCCTGATCTGGGTGTCCGTCACCTGGGTCGAGACCCCCGATGCGTTCCTGAGAGACTATAACGCCTTCTACCACGAGGCAGAGGCCCGAGGAGTGGCGGTCGTGGTTGGTGGGCAGGGGCTAATCCCCGAGTTGCGGTCGAGGATGGGATACACCTCGTTCGGAGATCGGTTGATGCACCTGGCAGCATTCTCACGTTCAGTGTATCGCCGCCCGCCACAACTTCACCGGGGCCGGGCTCAGGGCTCGGGTGGTCAATCGGTTGGAACCGCCGAGGCCAACAACGAAACAGCCGACCCGAGTGGGAGGCTTCCGCTGGCCTGATTAAAGTCCCGCATTCGTGCGAAATGTGTCCAGGCTTTCGGCGCGCAGTGCCATCCCGAGCCAGCTTTGCAATCTGGTCAGGTCAGTCGACGCCCGGATGGCCGCGGCCAGTTCACCGGGCACACTCCCGCACCGTTGCTCCAGAACCGCAAGAATGGCTTCGGCTCGACCCTCGGCTCGACCCTCGGCTCGACCTTCGGCCAAGCCCTCAGCGCGGCCCAGAACCCGGCCCTCCGCTCGACCCTCCGCGAGCCACTCGTTCACCACCGACGACTCTTTCATATTCCACCCCCTCAGAATGTGCTCCCACTCCGCCCTCCGGTCGGCGGCCGTGGCAAAGATCAGAGCCAGCGATCCATATTCCGACCGGGTACGATGTTCCAGTTCTGCCTCAGCCAGGCTTCGCCATCTGTCGGCAAGGCCCGGCCCCTCCATTCCTGCCATCAATGATACCCAGGGGAGGATACTCCGCGAGACCAATCCGGCCTCGATCCGGTCAAGGGTGTCAGTGGCTTGCTCTCGTCCAAGATTGCGCTCCGCGACCGTCAGTTGTGTGATGAGTCCAGCCATCGGCCACCTCATCTCGCGCGAGGCGCTTCCGAGTCCCGTCAGGTTGAGGACGGCTGCCCCGACCTGGAATCGGCTGCCGCGCTCCGGGTCAGGTTTCAGGTTCAACCAGAGGTGGGAGAGATAGCCGAGAAGTCGGCCGAAAATCAAAGAGTCCGGCTCGGTCTGAAATTCAACTGCCACCGCCCAGGGAGGGCTCGTACCGGATCGGTCGTCTAGGCGAGCGACCGTATCCCCTGTCCGGTCTGGCTCACCGGGAAACGGGCTGTCACGAGTGTCGAGCCAGCCACCGAATGAGAACTCGGTCGACGGCAGGATCAACGCCCAACTCAGGAAACCCACCGGGTCAAGCCGGGCAGCGTAACGTGATGCCTGGTCGAACGCATTCCTGGCCATTCCGTAGCGTCTCCGTCACCGATTGAGTCGCGATCGGCGGCGGATGAACTCATCCACAATCGTCCCGACGAGGAGCGTCAGCCCGATCACCGCAGGAATGACATCGCTCTTGAGCCCCCGGATACTCACGAGGTTTTCCAGGACCGGGAGAACCATCGCACCGAGGACCATCCCGACCGCCGTTCCTTCCCCGCCTCGGAGGCTGCATCCCCCGAGTACCGCCCCGAGAATCGCGTACAGTTCTAGATACTGGCCGCCGCTGTCCGACTGGATGGAAGGCATGTCCAGAAACAGCAAAACTCCTGCGAGGGCGGAGAGCGCCGAGCAAATCACGTAAACCGCCACCCGCTGCCGGCTCACATTGACCCCAGCGTATTTGGCAGCAAGTTCGTTGTGGCCAATGGCATACCAGTACCGCCCGTACGCAGTTCGATGCAAGAAGAACCCCACCACACCCGCCAGGACCAACAACAATATGAACTCTGCCGGAAACTCCAGTTCGCCCTTGATGTTCTTGCCGACGAGGAAATACCGGACGGACTGAAGGGCCGAGGAGAAATCCGGCTGCATTTCGATGGTTTGACTCCGGCTCACAGTCCCCGCAAGCAGTCGGGCAGCCCCACGATAGACAAACATCCCACAGAGTGTCACAAGAAATGGTTGTAGCTTGAGCTGAGTGATGAGGAGGCCATTTCCCAGACCGACCACCGCTCCACACAGTACGACGAGCGGGACTGCAACAAAGGGATGGATGCCCGATTGCATGAGTACTCCGAAGAGAACCGCTGAGCAGCCGACGACGGCCCCGATCGACAGGTCGATCCCACCCGTGATAATGACCAGGGCTGCGCCGAGGGCGATCACCCCGTAGCGGCCCTGGATGTTGGCCACATCGACCAGATTGCCCTGAATCCGCTCCTGCGTTTTGGAAGCCGGTTCGTGTGCCGGGGCGTTGTCCAGGTACGTCCCCACCAGCCCGGCATAGAGGGCTGTAAGGAGTGCTAACACCCCGAGAATCCGCATCATGGCTCTTCGCCCCCTGTCGCCAGCCGCATCACGGCCTCTTCGTTGAGTCGGTCACGAGACAACTCGCCCGCCACCTGACCCTCGTGCATCACCACCACCCGATCGGACATCCCCAGCAACTCTTCCATGTCGCTTGTGATCATCCAGACGGCGAGCCCGCGACCAGCCAGTTCGTCGATGAGCGCGTAAATCTCGGCCTTCGCGCCGACATCCACGCCGCGGGTCGGCTCGTCCAGAATCAACACCCGCGGGTCGCGGGCAAGCCACTTTCCATAGACGACTTTTTGCTGGTTCCCACCGGAAAGGAGCCCCACGGGTTGAGCGGCAGACGGGGTCTTGATGCGGAGCCGATCGATCCAGTAACGATGGAGGTCGGACTCCTTCCGGCGGCGGACACCGAAGAGAGATCCGAGACGGTCGAGATTCGGGAGGCTCAGGTTGAACCCGACCGATTCGGGAGCCACCAAGCCATGCAGCCGACGATCCTCCGGGACGAGTACCACCCCAGCGGCAATGGCGTCGCTGGGGCGGGAGACGCGGATGGGTAAGCCATCGAGTCGGAGTTCTCCCGAGACCAGGGGTCGGACACCAAAGACCGCCTCGGATAGCTCGGTTCGTCCTGCACCCACAAGCCCTGCCATGCCGAGAATTTCCCCAGCCCTCACGTCGAGGGTGAGCGGAGCATCCGGCCCGCCACGATAGCGGATCTGATCGAGTGTCAGGACAGCCGCGCCCCCGACACCGGGCCGGTGAATCTTCGGGTAGAACTGCGTCAGGTCGCGGCCAACCATCAGCCGCACCATGTTGTCGTGTGTGATCGAACGCTTTTCCAACTCGCCAGCGTTCTTCCCATCGCGGAGGACAGTGACCCGGTCCGCACACTGGACGACTTCGGCCAACCGGTGGGAGATGTAGAGAACCGACACCCCCCCGGCCTTGAGTCGATCGATGACCGCGTAAAGCCGCTCGGTTTCTTTCTGCGTCAGACTCGATGTCGGCTCGTCCATGATCAAGACACGGACGGCGGTCCCCAGCGCCCGCGCAATCTCGACCAATTGTTTTTCACCCGGTGGGAGAGTTTCGACTCGGACACTGGCCCGTGACGCCGGGAGCCCGACTTCAGCAAGCAGACCAGTCGCTCGGGCCGCCATTTCCCGGCGGTTCAAGACTCTCAGGCCGCCCCCAGTCGTTGGTTCGCGGCCGAGGAACAGGTTATCGGTGACGGTTAGGTTCTCCGCCAGGTTGAGTTCCTGGTGGATCAAGACGACACCAGCGCGTGTGGCCTCCCGGGGTCCGTCGAATCGGACCGGGTGGCCGTCGAGTTCGACTGATCCGGCATCGGGTTGATAGACCCCGGCCAGGATCTTCATGAGGGTGGACTTCCCGGCACCGTTCTCGCCAACAATGGCAAGAACCTCGGCCGGGTGGAGGGTCAATGTGACGCCGCTGAGGGCGACAACCCCAGGGAACCGTTTATCGATGCCGTTGGCACGGAGGCGAGGTGTCATGGGGGCGCGGCCAAGGCCCACGGGGCTCCCGCGGGTGTGGTTGGGTTACTTCCCGACAGACTTGAGCTGATCTCGGACAGTTCGCTCGTAATCAACAGCTTTGGGGAACTTGATGCGCAGCCCGTTGATATCCTGCTCCGGGCCACCATCCTTGGTGATCACCTGATAGGCCGCCGAACCCTTGAGCCGCTTCGAGCGATCCCCCTTCACCTCGGCAGCGAGAATCTCGACGGACTTATACCCGTAGTTGTACGGATCCTGAACGACTGTCCCCTCGATATCCCCGCTGGTAATCGACTTGAGCGTCTCCGGGTTCTCGTCGAAGCCCACGATCTTCACCTTCCCAACCAGGGACCGAGCCCGGACAGCCTCAAGGATGGCCGGCGGGTTGTAGGCGTAGAGCCCGACGAAGCAGAGATCCGGAACTCCGTCGACCCGGTTGAGCATGTCGCGGGCATTGGTCACAGCCCGTTCTTTGAGCCCGTCATCAGTCTTGGATTCTCCATCAACCAGGAAGTACTTGCCGTAGTATTTCCCTTCCAATTCCGGTCGTAATGGGTGCTTGGCCCGAGTACCGTTGGCCTCCGGAGTCGCCAACTCCTCAAGAACCCCAGCAGGCCGCGCCTGGCCGTTGGCCGAGGTGGTACTTCCGATGAAGAGGGCAATCGTCCCCCCATTGGGAAGGATCTTCTTGACCAATCGACCGACCGCCCGCCCGGCCTCCTTGTTGTCGACTCCAACATAGCAGATACGGCCCGAGTCCGGGGCATCGTTGTCCATCGTGACGAGTGGCACCTTCTTCGCAACGAGTGTGAGATCCTCGGTCTGTCCCTTCGGATCGATGACGCTGACTGCGATGCCACTGACTCCCTGGCTGACCCAGGCGTCGATCACGGGCTTCTGAACCTCCGCTGCCATTCGTTCCGGCTGGCGGAACAAGAGTTCGACGTCGTTTTCTTGGGCGGCTTTCTTTGCCCCAGCCTCGCACAAATCCCAGAACGGGTCGGTGCAGTTGGTAACGACGGCGATTTTGATCTTGCCCGAGTTGTTGTTTCCGCAGGCCGGGAGGGATGCCAGGCCCGCCGCGACGACCGCCACCAGAGCGACACGGACCCACCGCGACATGAGATCACCCACCGAGGGAGAGGTTCGGGGAATTCGTAAAGTTCCTTTACAAACTACCCCGAGGTTGCCCCGCGGCAAGCCAGGGGTGGGAGAAATCACTGGTCAAGTCAACCTGAATCAGTTCACCCAGGTGGGAACGGGGCCTGAACCGACCACCTGTTTACGAAGTGTCTCCCCGCGTCCGGACGATTTGAGCAGTGGTGCGGCCCGGTCGAACTCCGCCGGGTCAAACCCGGCCCCGCGCAGCAATTCTCTCGCCAATGTGGCCGGGTCATTCGCCAGACTTTGTGACGCATCCCGACCTGTCATCGCGGCTGATTTTTCCTGGGACGCCACTGTACCGACTTGCAGGCCATCCGCCCCATTCCCAGCAGGAGCAACAGTATCGGGAATGGGTTCCTTGTCGCGCCCGACCCGCTGGGCCGATCGCTTCTCGGCGATCATTTGACCCAGTTCCGCACACAGCAACGCGGCCAGTTCCGCATCGTTCTTGCATTTTTTGACGAGCCCTTCGCTAATCCACAACTCCCCGGTCCCACGGTGGAAGAGAACGGCTTCGGGAACGCCGAGGGTGTGGAAGAGCGGTTCGAGGCCCGTGAACGTGTTCTGCGCGATGATGCGCCGGCCAAGGTCTTCGACACGCTCCGCGACCTGGATCGAGGCGACCGAAACCTTCCCCTTCTTCCAGGCTTCCGGGCCATCCCATCCGAGCATTTTCTCGACGGTCCACTCACCATCGTGGACACACCCGACGAGCAGACCGAGGCCAGCGGTCAGGACCAGCATCCTGCTGCGGTTCATTCCTGACCCCCCCCCTACGGCTTCTATTTGTAGCTGGGGAATAGCGATGGTGGGTGGGACGTGTCGAGGGGAAAAATTGAGGTGATGGATTCTTGCACATTGTTCCTTCCCCAAGTCTCCGAACGGGATTGTTCGTTCATGGCGACTGGGTTACGATCCGCCCAAACAGCCCACCGACTACACGCCTTCGCCCAGGCGTTCTGGAGGATGTCCTCTCTCCATGTGGCCCGCAGACCCACACAACCTCCACAACCTCCGGCGGCCGGATTTCCTTGTCATTTCCCCTCCCAAAACGGGGTCGACGTGGCTGGCG
>PLDW01000065.1 GCA_003136315.1 Gemmataceae bacterium
GACTGATGCTTGCTCCTGGTATGAGACCCCCCCGACTGGGTTCGGGTGTCAGACCAGCCCGGAGGTGGCCACCTTGATGCCCTTGATCATCATCCGCAACTGATCGGCGTTCGGGGAGAACTCCAGCGCGGTGGCCTTGTCGATCATCTCCTTCTCGACCAGTTGGCGGAGGTTCTCGTTGAAGTCGACCATCCCCTCGTTGTAGAACGAGCGGATCGCATCCAGCAGTTTCTCATCGCGGGACTTCAAGATGAGATCCCGGATCGTGGGGTTGACGATCATGATCTCGTTCGTCGGCACACGGGAGACTCCCGGCTTGCACGATGGGATGAGTTTCTGCGCGACCACGGCCTTCAAGTTGAACACCATCGACTGGCGGACCGCCCCGTGCTGGCTGGGCGGGAACAGCCCGAGGATTCGGTCGATCGTGCTGTAGGCGTTCGAGGCGTGGATGGTTCCGAACACCACGTGCCCGGTCTCGGCCGCGTGGACCGCCGCCTGGAACGTCTCGGCGTCTCGCATCTCGCCCACCAGGATCACGTCCGGATCTTCCCGGACGGCGTGCTTGAGGGCGACGTGCCAGTCGGAGACGTCGAGGTACACCTCGCGCTGGTTCATGATCGACATCTTGTCGGTGAAGACGAACTCAATCGGGTCTTCGATCGTCAAGATGTGCAAGGCTTCGTTCTGATTCATGTAGTCGAGCATCGACGCGATGGTTGTCGATTTGCCCGAGCCTGTGACGCCGGACAGCAGAACCATCCCCTGCTCGAAGTGGCAGAGCGTCTCGATGGATGCGGGCAGGCCAAGTTTTTCGAACGTCGGGATGGTCTGGTTCACGAGCCGGGCGACCATTGCGAACTTGCCCCGCTGGCGAAACAGATTCACCCGATACCGGGCCTCGTCGTTGCCGATGATGTGGGCGAAGTCGCACCCGCCCGTGTCTTCCAGAACCTTCCGGTCTTTCTCTCTGAGGATCGGGTAGCAGAGTTTCTCCATGTGGTCCTGATTCAGGACCGGGGTGTTCATCTTTTGAATCACGCCGCGGAGCCGGATCATACCGGGCAGCCCGGCCTTGAGGTGCAGGTCGGACCCCTTGTGGAGCATGACCGTGCGGAACAACTGGTTGATCATTGGCTCACCCGGGATCGGGGTGGCCACCTTCAGCCCCGGCTCAGGGGAGTTGATCGGGTACGGGGAGGTAAAGGACATCGAGGGGGCCGCCATCAGACAACTCCTCGTGGAAGGAACAGAAGCGATAGAGTCATGATATGGACGCCGCCCAGCGAGCGGGATTTCGGGCCAGTACTGTATCAGAATGGCCCGCAGATGACACAGACTTCGGCGCAGATAAAATCCTGATCAATCCAAACCGATTTTTTGATCAAGATTTTATCTGCGTTCGCAGATCTGAGTCATCTGCGGGCCATTGCGTTGGTTTTGATCACGATTTTATCTGGGCCGGGACAATCCGGACCGGCACCCCGCGCGAGGCGAGGTACGCTTTCGTATCTGGGATCGAGTATTCGTTGTAGTGGAAGATACTCGCAGCAAGGGCGGCATCGGCACCCGCCTGGAATGCCTGATACAGATGTTCCGGGCACCCGGCCCCGCCGCTGGCGACCACCGGGACATTCACCGCCCGGCCGACCGCTTCCAGCATGGGCAGGTCGTACCCGTTCTTTGTCCCGTCGGCATCCATCGAGGTCAGAACGATCTCACCAGCTCCGAGTTCCACCACTCGCTGCGCCCACGCCACCGCCTCCAGCCCGGTCGGTACCCGCCCACCGTTGACCTGAACCTCCCACCACTCCGGGGGTCCATCTGGGGAGGACACGGGACGGGGCTTTTGCACCCGACGCGGGTCGATATTGACCACGGTGGCGCAGCGGCCGAACTTCCGGGAGATCGCAGCGATCAGCTCGGGCGTTTTGACTGCGGCCGAGTTCAAGCTCACCTTCTCGGCCCCGGCCTGGATCAACTGGGTGGCGTCTTCGAGCGTCCGGATGCCGCCACCGACGGTGAACGGCATGAAGATCGATTCGGCCACGCGGCGGACCATGTCAAGCAGGATCGCCCGCCCCTCGTGGCTGGCCGAGATATCGAGGAAAACCAGTTCGTCGGCCCCATCGGCGTCGTATCGACGAGCCACCTCGACCGGGTCGCCCGCGTCCCGCAGCCCAATGAAGTTGGTCCCCTTCACCACACGGCCCCGGTCAACATCCAGGCACGGGATAATCCGCTTGGTCAGCATCGGTTGGGGTCGGCGGTTCTGGGCAGTTGGGTGGAGAGGTATATTGATCTTACGAGCGACCGGAACCCGGGTCAACCGACGCGCTGCCACCCCCGTCGCCCGGGCTGCAATCGTGCCGTTGCGTCGGCCACAAACGAGAAACGCCACTGGGAAAGATTTCGCTTGACGGCGGTGCAGTTGTCCCCTCACAATCATCTACTGGGCGGAGATGGTCGGCTGGATCTCCCTGTGATCCCACGCAATCCCGTGGGATCAGACGGCCAAAAGTGCGCGGGCTAAATCCTGCTTCGGCGGAGCTAAAGCGAAATATTCATTGCTGTCCGACGAATGGCAGGGTAAGTGTCGCGTTAGGGTGGCCGGAGGGTGCTCACGTGTCCAAAGACGTTCTACTCGCGGTGATTGGTATCATTGGCCCGCTGATTGGTTTCGCAGCGGCTATCATTAGTCGCCAGAAAAAGATTAGCCACAGGGTCATTACCGAAGAGTTGACGGAGGAAGAGAAGAAGCAATCGCTGACTGTCGTAGCTCCGGACGTGAAGATCACCATCTACGCGGACGCGGTAGACGGTGGCCAACCCATCGCCGACGGTAAGTGCTACGTTACTCTGCTCTTCCCAGGCTGCAGCTCGTTCCTTTCGCAGGATGGGCTTTCGGTCAGCTCGGTAACAGCGTTCATGTACGGCCAAGAGATCGGCGCGGGGAGCGGCGCGGAGGGTTTTCGGCTAGGCATCTCGATTAGACCCGGCACGTACTCACTCGTGTTCAAGTGGTCATCGACCTACTCAGGGTTCTGGGGTGCAAAGACTCTCCAATGCCTCTCCCGCATGGATTTGGAACTGCTGAAGACCGGAAAAGTCACCGTTCATCTCGGCCACCGCGGCTGGAAGGATGATTGCAAGAGGCCGGTGGGCGAATTCTATATTGATGAAGCCACGCCTGACGACGCTGTCGATCTCCCAAATAAGGGCAGTGGCTGTCTGGTGCCAGCCCTGCTTTTGTTAGGACTCCCGTCAAGCGTCGCCCTATCCTCGGTTTTCGGTCATTAGTCGTCCATTGGGATGGGGAAGCAATACACATAACAGACAGTTGTGGTTGGCTATACCCTTAGCTGGGTGCCATGACTACGGCTTTGCGTTGGCATGCGGGCGTGAATCGATCGTGTGGTGGGCGGAGTCCTCCCCGGGTGGTTCGTGCATGTCCACTCAAAGCAGTGGACATGGCACCCAACGGGTAGGGCCACTGAGCTTTATCGTTCGGGTGCGACACGAGATCACCGGGTGCCGGGTGCCATGCTCACGGCTTTGCGTGAGCATGTCGACAATAGACCAGTACGAGTTTCACCAGAACGGATACCGATTGCCAGAGTCCGCTTGGAGAGAGGAGCATGGACACAACTCACCGCAAAACGTGCCGCCGGTACAACACACCAGGCCATGCCCATGCCCTCACCTTTTCCTGCTTGCGGCGGGAGGCGTTCCTCAGCAGGGACGGAAGCCGGCAATGGCTTATCGAGGGAATCGACCGGGCTCGGGATAAGCTACTCTTCCACCTCTGGGCCTATGTCATCATGCCGGAACATGCTCATGTGCTAGTCTGGCCGACCGGCAGCGAGTATGACATTAGTGCCATTCTTAACTCAATCAAGCAGTCTGTCTCCAAGCGTGCTTTAATTCATGTGCATCGTCACGCACCGGCGTTCCTACCGCGGATGGAAGACCGCCAACCCAATGGCGACGTCCATTATCGCTTTTGGCAACGAGGCGGCGGTTACGATCGCAATGTGTTTGAGCCGGTCACAGTCTTCGAGCAGATCAAGTACCTACACAATAATCCTGACCGATGCCAGTTGTGTGCGAAAGCGGAGGACTGGATCTGGTCAAGTGCGGCGGATTATTCAGGAATCCGAGTGGGGCCGCTCCGGATCGATCGAGAATCGCTCCCGGTACTGGGAAGTTCCTGATTCGTTAGTGCACCACGATGCCCACTCAAGCAGTGGGCATGGCACCCGGCTCATCTTCGCCTGGAGAGACCTGATGGCGAGTCTGTCCGAACCAGTGCCGCCCCCGACACCGCTTCGGCGATGCCTCACGATTCACTTTCAGTGGGGCAAAACGAAGTTCGAGATGGTCGCCAACGCTGCCTCGATTCGCTCGTTCTTTTGGGAGCCAATCGGTCAGGAAGTGATCTGGCTGCATTGCAAAGCGACTCGCGTCCAGGACATCACATCAGACGGCCGAGGGAGTGCGACGAACTACCTCATTCCTGCCGAATACGTCACCCACGCGGAACCCGGCCCGCAGTTTCAGATCACTCGAACTAAGCCAACCCGCGACCTTGCCGTTTATCCGCCGAACCAGCCGCCGCCCCCAAACCCCGTCCCATTAGATGAGCTNNATGCCCACGGCTTTGCGAGGGCATGTCGCCCTGGGGAGAGGGCGTCGGCTGGCGCGAGGGGTTCCGTGAACAGCCCCGGCATGATAGGCTATCGACACACGCCGGAGGGTTCACTGTGGCCGTCACGCTCGAACAGTTCGGGTTGGATCAACTCCCCCCTGAGCAGCGACTTGAGTTGCTGGAGTTACTGTGGGACAGCCTCGGGAAGGGGACGTTCACTCCACCCGAGTGGCACCTGCGCACGCTTGAGCAGCGGCGGCAGGCCGCCGAGGCGAACCCATCGGCCGGGGTGCCGTGGGACGAATTCAAGGCCCGCTGGCTGGGCGGCTCGTGAGTACCCCCGTCATCCTCCGCCCGGAGGCCACCCAAGACCTTCAAGACGCGCGGAACTGGTACGATGGCCAGCAGGCCGGTCTGGGCGACACGTTCGCGGCCCGCGCTGCGGACACGCTCGACCGGCTCGGCCAACTGCCTCAGCTCTACGCGGCGGTGTGGCAGTATGTCCGGGCGGCCCCGATCAGCCGGTATCCCTAGGTCATCTACTACCGGGTGCTGCCCGACCGAGTTGAGGTGCTGGCCGTCCTGCATGCCCGGCGGGATCCGTCCGAGTGGCAAAGCCGGGCCTGAAGCCGTGTCGAGGATGTTGATGAAGAGGCCTCTGGCGTGCAGATCAACTCCGCAGTAGTAGGAGTGTTGGGACTTGTCGAGATGCCTGGCATGACCTCGTTGGTGATGGGCCAGCCTGAGCCCGCTTCGTGGTTGCCAGGCTCCGGCACTGGCTGAAAGATCCACGCCTGGGACTGGGGGAACCCGAGATCCCGCGTACCATTGGGGACAGGTTCGACCCGTCACCAATATGGCCATGAGATGAATCCAAACGCTGCGCCGGACCGAGCCCGGATCGAGGCGTTCCGGAATGTGTAGCTCACCGAGCGGGTCGGGCAGGTGAGCAGGGCATTCGGCCGCAGAACCGAGTGTTCGCGAACCCTGTCGTCGGGAATTGACTGAAAGCTGGCACCCCTGAAGCTCCCCAGGAGGCCTCCTTGCTGGACTTGAGCGATCCGAGTGAAATACTGATGGTAGTGGGGTTCACCGCGGTCGAGTCGGTGTTCCTGGTGATACTCATTCTGGCCTTTCAATTGCCGCCGACGGAACCGGGTAGTTCGGTCCGCCAAGTCGGATTCATCCCACGGTTTGGGCTGGTTGCGGGTGGGACGATCTGCTTTGGGGTTGTCCTCACCCTCACAGCAATCCTCGCACTCCCGGGCGGAGCCCTCTTGTCGGTAGTTGGGTGGTGGGTTGCGGCACTGAAGCTGTTCGGGTTAACGGTACGCCAGACCATCAAGGCCAACATTGCGCTGGGGATGCTTAACATCGCAATGCTAGTAGCGATCGGGGCGGTACTGAACAAACGGTAGGCCCTCGCCGTACCGCATCGTTATCGAAGAGGTGAACCGCTCTCATGGCCCACCGACTTGAGAAAGACGAAACTGGACGGCCTGATCAATCTTTCCAGCGCATTTCCAAGTACTATCGACTTATCTTTGCACACGGGATGCTCACTCGGCTGCGCCGTGATGGCTCTTCGGTCGGCATCTCATCTCTCGACAGTGACACGCCCGTGTCACAACCCACGCGGTACCAAACAGCTCTACGGGGTCGGGTGTCGTCGAGGATGTTGACGAAGAGGTTTCTGGCGTGGCGATGTACGCAGTCATATGACTGGGGTGTTTGGCCACGCAAACAGGCGGTGATTGCGAGTGACGACTGCCCGGAATATCATGCCTACCAGGTTCCCGGGAGGATTCTCATGACGACCACCGCGCGTAAGCTTCTGGCGGCGTTCGACGCGCTGTCGCCGGAGGAGCAGCAGCAAGTCGCAGCCGAAATTGTCCGCCGCACCGCCTCGGTGGGTGACCTGCCCGAGGCGGCAC
This sequence comes from Gemmataceae bacterium, assembly GCA_003136315.1. Classification (GTDB taxonomy): domain Bacteria; phylum Planctomycetota; class Planctomycetia; order Gemmatales; family Gemmataceae; genus Urbifossiella. The sequence goes on from PLDW01000065.1 coordinate 6,583, forward strand.
TGGATGAGTTGGCAGACGAGTTGTTCCGCGGCTATGACGCCGAGGAGACTGCGCGTGCCGACTCCTGACCGCGGCGAAGTGTGGCTTGCTGACTTGGGGATGGCAGCGAAGGTGCGACCCTGCTTGGTGCTCAGCGTGCCGCCGGAACCGCAGGATCGAGTCCTCACCACCTTGGTGCCGCACACAACAAGCGTGCAGGGAACGCGTTTTGAGGTGGCGCTACCCAAGCGGTTCCTCAATGCAGGTGCCTTTGATGCTCAAGGTCTGGTGACGGTCGCCCAGACGCGACTCTTGCGCCGGCTGGGCAAGTTACAGCCGAGTGAGCTGGCGCTGGTCGAGGAAGCAGTCAAACGGTGGTTGGGGTTGTAGCGGTATCCGGGCCAAACCGCTCTCGCGGCGCCAAACAGGTCTCCAGTTACTATCCATCGTACAGCCACACGTCAACGACCTCTCCAGTCGAGTATCCCTCCCGGTCGTGGTCGATGAGCGTGAAGCCGTCGGCGATGACCGTGCTGCTGAGAACCGACCCTCCGCTTGCCGTGATCGGGTGAGCCGTCTCCCCCTCAACCCGCACACGGACGTAGTCGACTCGCCCGGCGGCCGACACGATTGCTGTAGCAAGCGGGAGCGTCACCCGCCGGTGTGGGAGTTCCCAGGTTCGCCCACCGAGCCTTCGGACCACTCGCCCGGCGAACAGGTCGTACCCGCACAGACAGGAGACCGGGTTTCCCGGGAGGAGGATGACGGGTCGTGGCACCACATCTCCCGTCCCCTCGTCTGAAGGATGCGGCGTCGAAGCGGGGGGTGGCTTTGGTTTCACAAACCCCACCCCCAATGGGCCGGCGGGCCGTAGGGCGACTCCGTGGACTGCCAACTCGCCCAGGTCGGCCACTACCCGCGGAGCGTGGTCCTCTTTCCCAACCGACGAGCCCCCGGACACGAGGATCAGATCCGCGTTTGCAACCGCCTCCTGGACCGCGTCTCGAACGGCCTCGTACCGATCCGGCAGGTAGCGGACCGGGAGACAGGTGCCACCGTCCCGGGCCACCAGCGCTGCCAGCATGGGTGAGTTGCTGTCGACGATCCGGAATCCCTCGGGAGTTGCACCCGGAGGGAGCAGTTCGTCACCGGTCACGAGAAGGGCCACTCGCGGGCGGCGAACGGCGTTCACCGCACTCATCCCAATGGATGCGACCAGCCCGACATCTTGCGGTCGAAGCATCCGACCCGCACGGAGCACCTCGCGACCCGCCGCCACGTCCTCCCCGATTCGCCCCACATTCCGCCCATGTGCGACCGCAGCCCTGGCCAGAACCCACCCCCCCGGCTCCTCCGACGCGAACTCGGCCATCAATACCGCATCGGCACCAGCCGGCACCGGCGCTCCGGTCATCACCCGAACTGCCTGGCCAGGACCGACCGCGCCAGCATAGGGTCGCCCAGGAAGCGACTCTCCGATGATCGCCAGTCGGACGGGGGAGGACGCACTGGCCGCGGCGGTGTCCTGCGACTGGACCGCGTAACCATCCATCGCAGCGCGGGCGAATCCTGGGACATTCACTCCTGCCACAACCGATGCCGCGAGCACCCGCCCGGCAGCCTCCCGGAGCGGAACCGGCTCGCTTTCCAGCGGAAGGGTGAAGGAGTCGAGCAATCGAAGGACATCGGCGAAGGTGGCCCGGTCGCGAAACCCTCGCATCCGAACATCGACAAATGGGTGGGGGGTGGCGGGGTTGGTCATGGTGGATGCATGTGCGTGTTGGAGACGTGACGATGCCCATTCAATCGGCATAACCGGCTCGTTTTCCCGAATTTGACCAGCCCATTTGTTCCGCGAGATCGTCACAATCCTCCGAGTAAATTGCGACTGAGGCGGGATTCACTCAAGTCGCGCGTTGCGACCCGCGTAACTGCACCCTAGTGTACATCGTCCTGGGGACAGGTCGTATTGACCAGGGCGTAAGCGGTCGGGCTCGAAGCCTCGAAGAGGCGGCAGATAGTAGCCCAGGGCGTCAGCCCTGGGAGGCTAGCCATGCGGGATAACGCCAGCCCTGCCCAGGGCTTACGCCNNCTACTGTCTGACGTCCCTTCGGGACTCAAGACCTCGGCTTTGGGGCGAGCCTCACCGGTTACACCCAATTGACCACGCACCTCCGGCCTGACCCCGGGGTGGGCCAAGGATGGACGAGATGCCCCATACCGTCGACCACGGATGGCCCTGATAACAAGGAGCGGAGAATGTGTACCACGCGATTCTTCCTGGCCCTGTGTGCCTTGACCGTTGTGATTCCGCTGGTCGGGTGCAAACACCGCTGCGGCTCGACCTCCAGTTCCAGTTGCTCGCCCCCACCGGCCGCGTGCTGTAACAGCAACGCGCCCCCACCAATCATTGTGCCTCCGGGCTACTGACCCACACTTGAGCCAATCCGCCAACGACTCGGGTGGGTGTTCAGCACGCCGTTGGCCGAATCGTAGCAACACGTAGTCCCGTGCGATCCGTTGGAAGCGACGGGTCGCACGGGACACGCCTTTCCCCGCACATCCTCCGGACGCACCCGACACTGGCAACCTACCCGTCCCGCGAGCCTCTCTTCCTGAGCGTATTCCCACCGCATTCCCCGCACGGTCCAACACAGCGCAAACCGCGGCGTCATGGTCGTGAAACCCGGATCTGTGGTTTGCCCGTTGGGCTACGCAGCGCACGATAACAGTACGGCAGAGGAACAGCCGCGGCTCGGAAGCAGGCGGCCCGGGGGAGTTCCCGGTCCCCGGTTGGACTGCCGGATATTCTGCCCCGGAGCGGCTGGAATGGATTCCCGAGACCTCCGACGGATCGGACGAGGGCATGTTCCGAGCCCTTGCCGCGCAAAGGAAATGGAGGTTCACGTGCCCCGTCGACTACTCGTGTTCGGTCTTCTGATCGTCCTTTCTCAGGTCGGGACAGGCTGTTGCCAGGTCCGACAGCGTATCGCCTACCGGTGGCATTACTACCACGGGCCGTGTGTCGGATGCGCTCCCGCATTCCGGATTCCCCCGCCGGCCCCGCTCGTGCGTGGTCCGTTGATCCACGGCCCGTATGTGGCCGCGCCTGTGTATTCAGGATCGGTTGTTGGGCCTGTGTACTCCGGATCGGTTGGTGGGTGTCCATCCTGCTACACTCCTCCCGATGCCGGACCCGTCGCTTACAATGTGCCGTTCGGCTCGCCGACTGGGCCGATCCCCGGTCCTCCTCTGTTTAGCGGTCCGAACCCGCTTCTGCCCAACCCGACAGTCGTGACGGACCCCAGCTCCGGGGTGCCCAATCCGATGCCACCCCCTCCCAAGTACTGATCCCGGGTTGTCCGACCAGCCGCGGGGAATCACCCCCGCGGCTCGCTCTTTTTCGCATTCTCTTCCGCTGAACTGCCACGCAAGTACAGCGGTTCAAGCCGGAACATCTCCTCCCGAGACAGTGGGGCCAACCGACTCCCGGCCTGGAACAAACTCTCCACCGTCGGCTCGCGATCGACCTCCGCGACAAGGCGACAGGTCTGGGGAATGTTCCGGCCTGCGTGTACCGCCACCCCCGGACCCGACATCCACACCTCCGGACCCGCCCCTTTCAAGTCATCTTCGGCTCGTTCGATGCGCAACTTGCTTGCCTCGGTCCACCCAGCCGCATCCAATTCCCGGGTGAACCGTTGGAGGTAGATGTGACCCTGGAGGGCGTCGGCGATCACCCACACGTGCCGGGCCTCGGGCGGCACACGCGGGATGATCGCAGCGAACGTGGGCACTGCGATGAGCTGGCACCCGGTGGCATAGGCCAGCGCCTTCGCCGACATCACCCCGACCCGTAACCCAGTATAACTTCCGGGGCCAGCACTCACCATCACACCGGTGAGGCTCCCCGGGCGGAGTCCCTCCGCATCCAGCATCGCCTTGACTGCGGTCGCCAGGTCACGGGCGTGCCGACGAGTTGCATCCAGTTCCACCGCTCGGACCACTTCCCTGGCACGGGTCAGCCCGACCTTGCCGACCCGGCCCGACGTTTCGATCAGCAACCAGTTTTCAGACATACGACAACGGGGGTTCCGCTGGTTCGGTGGGGCAGTACAATCCCATCCATTCTGGCAGAATCTCCTGGCTTTGGCGAGCGGCCCACCGGCCGGTTCCTCATGAACCACCCGATCCCCACCATGCACATCGACGGAGGATCTCGCGGGAACCCGGGTCTGGCGGCCTACGCCGTTGTCATCGCCCGCCCGGGAGAGCCACCCGTCGAGGAGGCCGAGACCCTCGGGACGGCCACGAACAACGTGGCCGAGTATACCGCTTTGGTACGTGGCCTCGAACTCGCGGCCGAGTTGGGGCTCAAGAGGCTCAATGTCTTCAGCGACAGCGAACTGCTCGTCAAGCAGATGGGTGGCCAGTATCGCGTGAAGAACATGGACCTCCTCCCCCTGTACGAGGAGGCGAAGCGGCTCCGACGGGGATTCGATGCTGTGAGCATCACCCACGTCCGTCGGGAGTTGAACAAACGGGCCGACGCCCTGTGCAACCTGGCGATGGATGGGAAGCCTCGAAAGCGTGGGGCCACAGTTGGGGATGCCCCCGCTCCCCCCCAGCCCGATGATCCAGAGCCGGTACGCTCGTCCTCGGCGCTGGCGAACGGGCCAGCGCAGGCTGTGACCGACCACGCGGTTCGCGGCGACGCCCTGGCGATCCTCCAGTCGGCAGCGCAGGCATGGGCGAGTCGTGGGCTTGGGGCGGTTCCGGTCGAAGCCGTGTGGGAGCAGCTCTGGTCGGTCCTCGACGAGGGCGGGGTGTTGAAGAAGAAAAAGCCGAAATGAGGGGCCATGTCCGACATCCTTCCATTCGATGCGATCACCGAAGCCGAAGCGGGCCAGGTCGGCGGGAAGGGGCTGAGCCTCGGGCGTATGGCGTCCGCCGGGCTACCTGTCCCGACCGGGTTTGTCGTCACCACCGACGCCTACCGCCGACTCTCAGGCCCGGGAATTTCCTCCGACTCGGGGTTCGTCGACTCGTTTGCCAGCGCTTACCGGGCGATTGGTGAGGGAGCGGTTGCGGTTCGGTCGAGTGCGACCGGTGAAGACGGGGCCGAGGTGAGTTTTGCCGGGCAGCAGGAGACCTATCTCGGGGTCGTTGGACTGGCTGCGGTGATAGATGCCGTGGAGAAATGCTGGCGCTCGCTCCACACCGAACGGGCTGTCGCGTATCGGGCCAAACAAGGAGTGGACGAATCCGGATTGGCAATGGCAGTGGTGGTCCAGACCCTCGTCCCGGCGGACGTCGCCGGGGTTCTGTTCACTCGCGACCCGCTGGATGCCGAAGGCCGCCGGATGCTGGCCGAGGCATCGTGGGGGCTTGGGGAAGCTGTTGTGTCTGGCCGGGTCACTCCCGACCGGTTTCACCTCGACCGCGACACCGGGGCCGTGACCGACAAGCGACTCGGTCTCAAGAGCATCCGGATCACTGCCACAGGGGAGGAACACGTCCCGCCCGATCTCCAACAGGCGTTTTGCCTGGACGACGCTGCGCTCGCTCAGCTCGCCGACCTCGGTCGGCGCGTGGAACAGTTCTACGGCGACCCGCGGGATGTGGAATGGGCCTACGCCGGGGGCACATTCCATCTCCTCCAGGCCCGGCCGATCACCGTCGCCTCGGCTGCCGAGCGGGAACTGGCCCGGCAAGCCGTGGTCGCCGATCTGAAAGCAAAGGCCGATCCGAAGGGGACGGTCTGGGTGCGCTACAACCTGAGCGAAGTGCTCCCGGCCCCGACTCCGATGACCTGGTCCATCGTGCAGCGGTTGCTCGCCGCCGACGGTGGCTTCGGGGCGATGAATCGCGACCTTGGGGCGGCGCCGGACCCGGCCCTCGGGTCGCTCTCGGCGTTCGACCTCGTCGCCGGGCGGCCGATGGCAAATCTGTCGCGAATGCCGCGGATGCAGTTTGCGAAGCCGCCGTTCGAGTACCCTTTCGCAGCGTACAAGAAGGAGCCCCGGCAGGCTCTGGATCCGAAACCGGTGCTCAACCCCCTCCGCGACGGTGTTCTGAAGGGACTCTTCCGGCTGCCCGCGACGGTGTGGCGGCTGTATCGGCTCATGAATCGCACCAAACAACTTTCGGCCACTTTTGCCCAGCAATTTGTGACCGAGATTGCTCCGCCATTCCTGGCGAGTGCGAAGGCAACCGAATCGATCCGGGTTTTCGACGGAACCCTGCGACCACTGGAAGCGTGGATCGATCGTACCTTGATCCAGTTTGCTCGCAACAGTCTGAAGCCGACCGTTTTCGCGGATCTCGCCTGGAGTACTCTCGTCGAGATGCTTACGCCGAAGCTGGGGGAGAAGCGGGCGAAGGCTGCGGTGGGTGAGTTGAGCCTCGGTGCGCACCCGCCAGCCGAGGCGGATGTGGTGGTCGGGTTCCGGGAGTTGGCCGCGGGAACGATCGACCGTGCGACGTTTCTGGAGCGGTTCGGGCATCGCTGCACGAATGAGATGGAATTGAGCCAGCCTCGCTGGAGCGAGACGCCAGAGGAGGTGGATCGGCTCGTGGGCACGATGACGGCCCAGGCCGGGTCAAGTGGACCAGCCGATGTCAACTGGGAGACGATTGCCACCGAGGCGAAGCTGGCGGGACCACTTCGCGATGAGTTCAAGATTCAGGTCGACCGGCTCCGCACCTATCTTGGCCTCCGCGAGGCAGCGAAGCACTACCTCCTCGTGGGGTACGCCGTCATCCGTCGGGCGCTTGTTGAACTGGATCGGCAGTTCCACCTGAACGGCGGTATCTTCTTCCTCACCCTGGCCGATCTTCCCGAACTCCTGGAGCATAAGAATCTGTCCGCCAAGATCACGATCGCCCGGAAGCGGCGTCAGGTGGAGCTGAGCCTGGAAGTTCCGCCGGTACTCTTTAGCGACGACCTGGAGGCGATCGGCCGGCCGCTCCCGGAACCCGCGGGAGGCGACAAGTTGGAGGGGGTGGCCCTGTCGGCGGGTGTGGTCGAAGGCCCTGCGCTGGTGCTGACCGAACCCACCGCGGGACCGCCGGGAGAGGGTGGGTATGTGCTGGTGTGCCCATCGACCGATCCGGCGTGGGTGCCGCTCTTCGTGAGGGCGAAGGGGCTGGTGATGGAAACGGGCGGGGTGCTCTCGCATGGAGCAATCGTGGCCCGGGAGTTCGGGCTCCCGGCGGTCGCCGGCCTGCCAGGAGTGACGAAGCAATTGAAGACAGGTCAGACGATCCGCGTCGACGGTAGCCGGGGGACGGTCACAGTACTGGGTGAGTGAGACGTGTTGACCAGAGCTAGGTGTGGATCAGGCGAGTAGTGGGAACACTCGGAATTGGTTTTCGACTCCGGCAGGAGTCATAGCGAGGAGTCGCTGGTCGAGCGCAGTGACACCACCGGGGCAGCCGTCCAAGCGATGCATCGCTAACCGGGGGCTAACCTTTCGAGTTGTCCTTGCCGGGTGGTTGAGCCGGGGGCGCTTCCCCCTCCACGCGGCGCGGCTTGGGCACGAACTTTTCCAGCGCGATAACGACCTTCGCCTGATGCCCTTTTACCGACTTGTAGCGAAGCACGTATTTACCACCGGGCGGTTCGGCGTGCAGCTTCGCTATCTCGTTCCAGACCTGTATGAGTGCTGCGAGTTTTTCGTGAGACTGTCTCTGGTGTAGCGTGCCGCTCATCACGACATGCGTAACTCCGTACTCCGCGCATATCAGGGGTAGTTTCTCGGTCCTTTTCGAGTGCTGGCCACCGTCGGATGTAATTACAACATGCCCGCCGCGACTGGCAATCTGTGGAATCCAATCGTTGTCCAATGCGCCGCTCTTGAACTCGTCGCATACATGTATGAAACGGGCGACCGGATCAACAGCCTGCCGGAGTTGCTCCATTACAGGCTTGCCGATGCACTCGTCAAACATGAAGATGTGCTCAAGTTCGCTCACGGATGGGCTTGTTTAAAAAGTTGACGACAAACTGATATGCCGCCTCCGCCTCGGTCAAGCTGATCCCGTAGACCTTCGCCGCGCGGTTTATGCTGCCCTCAGTCCTAATGGAGTCGAAGATGATTTCGGCAGAATAGCCGCTCGGGAGGAGTGGTTCCCCCAACCTCCGGTTCGGGTTCATGAGAACTTGCACGTTGCTGTGTTTGTATATCCTGTACTCGGACGCGAGCCCGTCTTTGCCGAAGTCGAGGTTCTCCAGGTACGTTTCCACGAAACTGAACATGCCCTGACCTTCCTTACCGGTCACCTGGAAATACTCATCCCTCCCCGCTACGGGCTTGATGACCAAATCCTCACCGTAGAGAAACGTGCAGTGCCACTGGGCAAACGGGTAGCTGATACCGAGCTTTTCTCTTGCGACCTGGATGGCTTGGCGGAATTTCTGGAGAGTGACTTCGGGCTTCTGAATCCGGATTTCGCGGATTGCTAGGGTCTGAATGAGGTCAAGAAATGACACCACCCGATCGTTCGGGCCGAATTCGGGGTCAATGACGGCCTTCCCCTTCTTCGTGCCGAAAAGCCAACGAGCTATCATCGCTGGCCGGACGCGGGCATAGAGCGCGGCTTCGGGAATGGTGTACAACCCGTGCCCGAGGAACTTCTCAGCCTTCACGACCATGACGCGCACTCCCGCCGTTCGTCGCCGGGGGTTCGAGGAACGGGACACGTTGGCCCGCCGCCTCCAGTTCTCTAGCGGCTACCAGCCTTAGCCGTTCCCTGATCCAGACAGCCATCGGGGCACCTGCGACTTCCGCCGCCGCCGAAAACCCCTGTTTTTCCCGCGCCTCCAAGCGGAGCAGTATGCTCTCGCTCTTGACGCTCTCCGCCCTCTTCCGTGGCCTACCGCGCTCCCCCTTCTTTGGAGTCTTCATGACCAAGTGTATATCTGGAAAATAGCTACCGGTCAAGTGGCTACCGGCTTTGCAATCGTATATTTACCCGATACAAATAAATAACGAGCAAAGCCCCCGTTGATCGTCAGAGTGCGGCCTCACAACTCCATTCTAGGCGAACCGCTCAAGAGATGGAGGCTGGTTCCACCATGCTTTGCCTCTCGTGCTGCGGTGCGGCCCGCCGCTTGGGGAAGAACGGGACGGCCCGCTGCGATAGTTGCCGCCAGACGTTCTGCGCCAACGCGAGCCGCCCGGTCGACAGGCGACGGCTCGCCCGGAAACGGTCGTGCCCGTGCTCCGCATGATCCTTGGTTGGCGGCCGAACTGCTCCGGCGGATTGGGGTGTGATAAAGTACACGGGCCAGTCACATGACCAGCCCGGATCTCAGCAACGCAGAGTGAGGGCAGTACCCGAAGTCAGAACAGGCTCTTTGCCTTCAATTCCTCAGGGGGCATCACCTCCGTCCACTCGTGGCGGGATGCACCAAGCCAACCGCGGTCGCCTACCGCCCCTCACTACGGAGGCCGTAGGAGAACGCGCCGAGCAGATCCCCGCGCCCGCCGCCGTGACAGCCCAGGCACTGTTTCGTGGCGCGGATCGCGCCGACCATCCGGGCCTTCTCACCCGTCCCGCGTGCGTACAGGTCTTCACCGACCCGGAGCGACTTCAACCCTTCCTCTTCAAACGCATCCAGCGGCCGGGTCGGGGCGGTCCGAAGCTCGTTCATCCGCGGCAAGTCGGTCGAGACGTACGCCAAAGGACTCTCATGGAGGAGGAGGCTGATCAGATCGATGCGGGCGACCTTCCACGGGTCGGACGGGTCCGGCGACTTCGTCATCCGGTGCTGCTGGAACCCCGCGACATGTTGGCGGTCCTTGGTGAACCCAAACCCACGCGGATTCACGAAATCGATAACTGCAAGTTCGTGGATACGGCCAATTTTAGGACCGTCCCACAGCGAAATGTCGCGATGCGCTGCACCCGCCGAATCGACGGCAGGGTCAAAGTAGTCTGGCTGGGGGACGGGGGGAGTATCAGCGTCCGCGCCTTTGAGTGATTCTGCGTCGATGCGAGGTGTACTGAATCCCATCCGGCCGATTCCGAAACCAGCGCTGTTCACAAATTGATCGACCGAATGCTCGTGGAGCCGCTGCAAAGAGTCCGCTCGCGAGGGGTACCAGACCTCCCGCTCGATCTTGGATTCCAGGTTCTCCAGTCGCATGGGGTCGGAGAGCAGTGGGCCTTCTCGGATGGGTCGAGTTGGTAAGCGTCCTTCGAGTGACTCGTATGGGAATTGCAGGCGGAGTTCGGCGAACTCGTGCTGTGTCTTCAGGATATCGTGGATCAGGATGCTGTAGGCGATGAGGGTGACCACGCACGAGAGCGGTCGGTAGAGACGCTTCCCGCGACGGGGCACGCTGAGGATGAGCAAGGACACGCTGAGCAATCCGGCCTGCCACATCACGGCCGGGAAGATCACCATGAGACACCCCGGGCCGAGTGCGAACCCGAGGCAGCAGAACACGGCGCCGGGTACGGGATGCTCCGACCGGGCCACGATCCAGTTGACGACCAGAAGCAGGATGAGCGAAATCACCAGTGAGGCATACAGCATACAGCACCCCCTGATTGAGAGGACGGCAGACAGGGGCCAGGATTTCAGGGGTCGGGGAACGCGGAACTCGGAACGCGGAACGCGGAACGGATTGAGAGTACGGCAGATCTGGTCCGGGAGTTCAGTACCACGGGACAGAACCCCTCTCCAGATGAGAGAGGGAAGGCGAGCGGCAGAAAGAAATCTCCCACGGTCATGGGCAGCAGTTGGTGGGGATTCGAGCCCCGAAGGGGGCTCCGGATAATAGCCCAGGGTGGAGCCGGTCTTCCGGCGTAACCCTGGGAAACCGGGGAGATTTCTTCTCCCTGCGCGCCTGAGCAAAACTGCCGATTGTGCCAAAAAGGAGTGACCGATGGCAACGGATGAAGGGCTGCGATACCGTGCTGCCGACCTCGTGGACTATGCCACCCGTCTCTTCGCTGCCGCAGGCTGTGACGGCGACAAGCCTGCGACCATCGCCACCGGCCTGGTCGAAGCGGATCTGCTTGGCCACACGACGCACGGGTTGCACCTGGCTGCGTCCTATCTTCGCGAACTGGCATCGGGGTCGATGACCCCGCGCGGCCAACCCGAGGTCGTGGCCGACCGGGGCGCGGCGGTGACCTGGGATGGTCGGCGATTGCCTGGCGTCTGGTTGACAGCCAAAGCGGTCGACCTTGCGACAGAGCGGGCCGCCACCTACGGCACGGCAACGGTCGTCATCCGGCGGAGCCATCACATCGCTTGCCTCGCAGCCTTCCTGCAACGGTGTACCGACCGCGGCCTCATGATCATCATTGCCAGCTCCGACCCGGCCGTGGCTGCTGTCGCTCCGTTCGGCGGTCGCAAGGCGGTGCTCACCCCGAACCCGATCGCGGTCGGCATTCCGACCGATGGGGACCCGATTCTGATCGACATCAGCGCATCGATCACCACAAACGGGCTCTCGGACCGGCTGCGTCGCGAGGGCAAGCGGTACCCGGGCCTCTGGGCGCTCGATGCGGCGGGCCAACCCACCGACGACCCGGCGGTCCTGTTCACAGACCCGCGTGGCACCATCCTCCCCGCCGGAGGCACAGATCACGGTCACAAGGGTTACGGTCTGGCGCTGATGATCGAGGCTCTGACCCAGGGTCTGGGCGGGTTCGGTCGGGCCGAGTCACCGACCGACTGGGGGGCGTCGGTCTTCGTCCAGGTCATCGATCCGGCGGCCTTCGGCGGCAGCGAGGCGTTCCGTCGAGAGACCGGCTGGACCGCTGCGGCTTGCCGCAACAACCCGCCAGCCCCCGGCGTGAGTGCCGTCCGCCTGCCGGGCGAACGCGGCCTGGAGCGCAAGCGCCAGGCACTGGTCGAGGGAGTCGCCCTCTACCCGGGCATCCTGGCAGCCCTGGCACCCCACGCGGAGAGATTGGGTGTGACGCCTCCCAGCCCGATCGTCACAGTTTCGGGATAAGTGGGGCAAACCAGAAGGTTGTACCCGTGACAAAGGCAGTCAGGCTGCCTTGGGTGGGGACAGCAGCCACCGGAAGAGTTTGGCGTTGTCGGTCCCTTGTGCCTGGTCCTTCGACAGCCAGTGACACCACAGGGACTCCCCGAGGACCACGACCTCGCCTTTCCCTGCTTTTGCGACCGCCGCGAACCCGTCCCCCGGACGGCCGACCCCAGATGCCTGGACGACAACCCGCCCGGCTTTCGGATCAGTCACGACCACTGGGGAGGCCCGGTAGAACCGCGCGGACTCGATCCTGGCCTGCACCAATTCCGGGACGAACTCCTGCTTCCCCAGGGTCACGTCGCCCATGCCTCGCCCGGCCTCTTCATCCCGAATCTCCACCCCATACCCCTCCAAAACGGCGTTCGCCTGCTCGACCGAGCCACGGAAGAAATGGTTCGCCGTCACCACCACCCGGCCGCCACCCTCGGCGTAGGCTCGAACCCGCTTCAGGTCGACCGGAGTCTGGAAGCAGAGCCCGTCGGCCGTCATGAGGACGCAATGGAATTTTGTCAGATCGAAATCCCGCAGCACCGGTTTCCCGCGGTCGATGAGAAGGGAGTGGACATCGAGTGAGGTGTCTTGGACGAGGTCTGTCCAGGCTGCGAAAGTCTTGCCGTCGGTGGTCGAGTAGCGATTAAACGGAGAGCCGACGACGAGCACCCGTGTGAGTCCAGGCCGTTGCGCCTTGACCGTGGCGGAGACTGGCACCTTGGCCGTTGTCTTCCCGAGTGTGACCGCGATCTCGCCCTGGAACTCATTGGCGGTCGTGGTGTCGACCGCGAAGGAGACGGAGCCGCAGACGAAGTCGTTGCCCGGCCCCCCGAACAGTTGGTGGTGGGTCTCCTTGTTGAGTACCTTGACGAACTTCGGGGCAGTGACCTCGAACTTGATGGCGGGGTCGGTGCCGGGCTCGAACACCATGAAGCTGGCCTCGACGGTCGCCCCGGTGTAGACGGTGCCAAGAGGGAGCTGATCGGGTTGAACCTGCCCGCCCTTGGGCTGGGCCGTGGCAGTGCCGGTGAGGGTGCCGATCAGCAGGACAGCAACAAGGACGCGGGGCATCGTCGGACCTCCAGGACCGTGACGTGGTAACGACAGCAGATGAGATTCTCCCCGAGTTGCGGGCGGGGAGCAAGTGGGAGAGGTGAGATCTCTCCCGTTGGAAAGTCGGGATCACAGACCGACCTCGGAGGGGTCACAGCGATGAGCCGATGGTTGAGCGAAGCGATACCACCGGGGCGGTGCCAATCACGATGACACGACCACGGATTGACCCTCCAGGTGTAACCCTTCCGGGGTCGTTTGGGTCATCGTATTCACGTAATCGTCACCGTTACCGCCTCCGGTGGTGGAGCTACGCTCAA
>PLDW01000205.1 GCA_003136315.1 Gemmataceae bacterium
CGAGCCCGACCGGTTACGCCCAACTCGTTCCCGATCGGATGGCAACGTGACCCCGACCCCAAACCTCACCTTCTTGCGCCCGGACGGGTCGGCCGTTTCGCTTGTGTCGTTGCTCGACAGTGACTTTCTCCTGCTGGTGTTTCTTCGCCATCTCGCCTGAATTCCGTGCAATGCCCACCTCGGCGAGGTGGAGGCTGCCCGCGACGATTTCGCGGCCAGGGGGTGTTCCGTCCTTGTTGTCTGCCAGGCGAAACCCGAGGTGCTCTCGCTCTACCTGTCCCATCAGACCTGGCGTGTGCCGATTGTGTCGGATCCAGACCGGGTCGCGTACCGGGCGTTCGGGCTGGAGCGGACCGGCTGGCTCACCTTCTTCCGGCCGAAGGTGTTGGCAGGCTACCTCGCGAAAATCGCCCTTGGACATCGGCTGAAGACACCGTATGAGGGCGAAGATGTCCTCCAGCTCGGTGGCGACTTCCTCCTCAACCGACACGGGGAAATCGAGTACGCTTACCGATCGGCCGAACCCACAGACCGACCGACACTTGAGGCACTTTTCGAGGCCATCGATAGGTGAAGACGTTCGGCCCGGCGAAGAAGCCGATTATCCCGTTCAAACTCAAGCTCTCGGCCGACGAGAAAGCCGATCTGGTCCTCTTCCTGAAAGCCCTCAACGGCGATCCGGTCGATCCAGTGGTTGCCGACCCGCAGAAGTACCTGGAGACGAAACCGGCCTCCCGGTAGTCTGGATTGACTCGTAGAACAAAGCCCACGGGCATCGGCCCGTGGGTTTTTGTGTTCTGTGCGGAGCCCCTCTCATGGCGTCGGACCCAACCCCGCCGCAACCTCAGGCCCAACCCTCCCACCAGGCCGACTCGCCCCCCCCGACCTGGGAGCCGTTGTCGGTGGACGAGCGGCGAATCCTCGGTGTGCTGGTCGAGAAGCAGAAGACCTCCAAAACTGCCGACTCGTACCCGCTCACGCTGAATTCGCTGACCACCGGTTGTAACCAGAAGAGCAACCGCGACCCGGTTCTCGATCTGACCGACGACGAGGTGGAAGAGACGCTCACCTCCCTTCAGAAGAAGGGGCTGGTGATGCGGATGACGGGTGGCCGGGTGGACAAGTTTCGGCATCTGCTCTACGAGTCGTGGACCCGGGACGGTCCGCAACTCGCTGTCCTGGCCGAGCTTCTGCTTCGCGGCCCCCAGACGCGGGGGGAACTCCGTGGTCGGGCGAGCCGGATGGCTCCGATCGACACCCTCGACGACCTGGAGGGAGTGCTCAAGCCACTCGTCGAGCGTCGGCTGGCGGTGAACCTATCCCCACCGGACCGCCGCGGAGCACTGGTCACCCACGGGTTCCACGCTCCCGACGAACTCGCTCGACTCAAGTCGACGCACGCGAACGCCCCGGTCGACGACACCCCAGTGGCCCGCCCGGCCGCAGCCGCCCCGGCTGTGTCACCGGACGCACTGGCCGCGCTGGAGGCCAAGCTCAGCGCGGCACTGGCGGAGATCGGAGCGTTGCGAGTAACCGTGTCCAGTCTGCAAACCGAGGTGAGCTCACTCCGTGCGATCGTATCCACGCTACAAGCCCAAGTGGCCGACTTGCGGAAGGAATTGGGGCTGGCACCGGGAGGAGGGTGAGAAGGGATTGGAGCCCCGAAGGGGGCTGCGGAAAATAGCCCAGGGTGGAGCCGGTCTTCCGGCGCAACCCTGGGTGTGCTTACTTCTATGGGAAGGCGATTAAATGCACAGACGGGAGGGCGTCGATTTTTCGAGTGAGCAACGATCATGATGGGGTCTCGCGCCAAATGGACTCTGTTAACGAGCAGCGGCCGACCGCCTGTCTCACCGGCCCGCCCGCTCGGTGCGATACGACCTCTGAGGAGCGCCTGCGTAGGCCATATCAGGTTCAGAGTACCTTACGCCGGATTGATATGCCCCTTCCAACCAGGTGCGCCAGGCAGTAATGGTAAAGCACGAACTATCTCGTCAAGTGCGTCCAACGGGCTCAATGGCTCTTTCCAGACGTACGATTTCAGAAGGGCAGGAACCTTGCCCTTCTGTTTCTTATTAGAGAAGACGATGGTGATGATCGAGAATCGATCACCTTTCTCCCGCTTTTGAGCGATGGCGTAATTTACCTCGGTCGCCAAGAAGTTTTCGTCTTGGAAGCTGGGCGTCACGAAGAAAACCGCAGCGCATGAGTGTTCAAATCCCTCGAGGAGGCCCCGCTCAAGGGGAGTGCCAGCAACCATCGCATCTTCATCTAGCCAGGGATCGAAGCCTAACGTTTTCAGAACGCGAAAATACTGTCGGATGCGAGGCTTATCAACACCCTTGTGGCTGAGGAAAATCTTGCAATTGCGGTTCACCACGAACTCCTCTCGATAAACGCGAAACTCTAAGCACTTGCGTGTGCCACCTCGGACCGAATCCGGGTACTCGATGACTTCCGGGTTGACAAGCGCCACGCCCTTCAGCCAGTCAAGATCTCGGAAAATCTCGATTTGCTCATTCAGAGCGTCGAAGTCAATGTACCAATCGTTCGCTTGTTTCCAGACCCAGCGGATATTATTGGCCTCAAGGACGCCATCCCGAAAAACGAGTATGTTCCGGCGAGTGCTCAGCCAGCCCCCAGTAAAGACAACAGCGATTTCTTCCCTGGAGTCATCCCCGGCAAATGCAACCGAGAAATTGTCGTCAACGAGCATTCTGAACACGAGCCGGCGCATTCGATTATTTCGCTTAATTGATTTTAAATATAATTACTATTAGTCTAATATATACACTTCAGATTAACGGAAGACTTCTATACTGTATTTAGCGGCGCAAATATTAGATAAATTTTAGATGATCATGTATTAATTGCCGTAAGTGATCGCGGCCTCCCCTTTCAATCCACTGTCAACCAGCGTCGTGAGCGTATGCCGATCACCCGCTGAAGAGTTGATGTAAGAGTACTCGACGGAACCCCGTTTCACCAGCATTTTTCGATCGCACCCCGACGCCCGGCGGCGGCAGATTCTTGGAAAGGTGTCCAGAGGGGGTTGTTCGTCGAAGTTCTCATTGGCGTTTGTTGCCGTTCTTCACCCTGAAGGGGTGAGATCTCTCAGCCCAGGGCAACGCTCTCGTCATTACACACAAGTCGCTAACATCTTATCTCCAAAGATGTTACGTCGACGGCTGATCGGGCGGTCGAGAGCAACTTCGGTTTACGAAATCCCTTGAAAACAAGGGGTTCCTGAAGGGCTCCTGTGGGGATTCCCAGCCCCACCCCGACTTCTGTGTAATGACGAGGGCAACGCCCTGGGTTTCCAAGGGTTTTGATTCCAGCCTGAAGGGCTGGGATAGCAATCGACAGCGCAGTTATCCCAGCCCTTCAGGATGGAAGACGGGTTGTGGTCGTCTCCCCAGGGCGTTGCCCTGGGCTGAGGGATCTCCGCCTTTCAGGCTGAAAACAGCTCCCGATCACGGACAATTTGCGACACCCGCCGGTTCTCCTCCCTCACACGTTTACAGAGGCATTCTCCGCCGCCCCAGGCACTCTCTTTCGCCTGAGCCCAGCCAGCAAGGACGCGACCAGCCCCTTCAGGGACGCTTTTCGACCGCTCGCCCACCGGAGCGCCCGCAAATACCACCTCACGGCCGTCATCGGCTCGGAGGCCCGCATGATGTACCCGAGCGTCTGGCAGGTCGAGGCATACCCCGCTGCGATCGTTCCCGGCCCGACCTCGTCCGCCAGTCCATACCGGACCTCTGCCCGGTGCATCATCGAGAGGGCGACCGCCACCCGGTCGGAGATCCTCTTCGACAGGTTTCCGTGGCCTGTCCGGTAGAGGACCAACTCGTCGTCCACATAATCGAACTCGTAATGCTTCGCCACCCGCAGCCACAAGTCGTAGTCGATCGCCAGATCCCATTCCGGGTTGTACCCGCCGATATGCTCGAACACCAGTCGCCGGACGACCGTCGACGAGAAACAGATATGGTTCTGGACGAATAGTCGCTCCAGGATGCGACCCCGCGGCGGAGCGGGAGACACCTTCGCCGGCAGGGGTCGGCCCGCCTCATCAATCAACGACCGCCGACAGAAAACGACTCCCACCTCGGGTCGGTTGCGAAACAGGACGAGCTGCCGCTCCAGTTTGGTCGGTTGCCAGATGTCGTCGGCGTCGAGTAAGGCAACGAACTCGCAGCGAGTCAGCCGCATGGCGAGGCTCTTCGCGCGCGCTGGGCCGAGTCGGTCCACCCGGACGTAGCGGATTCGGGGATCATCCAAATAGGACGCGATGACGGCCGGGGTGTCGTCGGTCGAGCCGTCGTCCACGATCACCAGTTCCCAGTCCTGGTACGTCTGCGCCAGCACGGATTCGATCGCCATTGGCAGGAACAGGGCGTAGTTCTTCGCCGCCATTGCGATGGACACGGTGGGGGGTATCACCCGCTGTCTCTCGGGGAATGGGGAGTGAGGTTTTTCGCTCATGCGCTCAGCGCCTGGAGGTGATCTCGGGCGACCTTGGAGATGCAGAACCGGTACTTCCCGGACGGCTCCTGCGGGATTGCATCCACGAGTTCAATGTCGAACCGCACGGACGGGCCAAAGGTGTCGTGGACCAGCTTCCTGATCGCCCGGCGACTGGAATCGTCGAATTGATCGTCCGCCACCATCCGGATGCGGAGATGATGCAGCGATTCCTGGACAATCTGTACCTGTGCCGCTCCGGTAATCAGCAGAGCAAAATTCTCGGTCAACGAAATCCCGCTGATCAGGCTCCCACTCGGGGTGATGACATAGTCTGCCTCACGGCCCTCGATCCGCTCCAGGATCGGCAGTCCGCGGCCACACCCGCAGACCCGGTCCGAGCCGACCACCACATCCCCGATCTGATAGCGAATCAGTGGCATGGCCCGGTTCGTTAGATCGGTGACAAGTAATTTCCCGCCCGGCCCGACCTCGGTAAAGATCGAGTCGGCGTTGACGTGAAGCCCCTGGTTAAGCTCGCACTCCGATGCGATCAGGCTGACCTCCTCGCACCCGTAGCGGTTCGTCACCGGGCAGCCAAATACCTGCTCGATGACGGTCCGTTGCCAGTCGTGCAGGAGCATCGCGGTGGAGATGATTCCGTTCGGCCGGATGTCCATCACTCCGGACTTCTTGAGGGAACACACGAGCAGGTAAAGCGAGTGAGCATGGCCGAAGATGAGCCCCGGCCGGTGACGGCGAATGGTCGCGGCGAATTCCGCGATCCGCCCATCGGTGAGGTTCAGGGTGTCGAGGTAGACGGCCCGATCAAAGAAGACGTTCCGCAGCCGGCCTTTGAGCCCGAACTGCCGGTACTCGGGGTTCCCCCACACTTTTGCCACCCGCTGACCGAGCCGGTAGCCCGACCATTCATCCGACCGAATGGTACATGCGGTTTTCCACTGCACGGCCGGCTCATCGATCCGAATGTTGAGCGGTACTCCGGTCGAGCCCGAGGTCCGCTTGAGCCGAAGTTTGGTGGGCTCGAACGCAGCCGAGAGGAGGTCGCGTTCGTGTGCGCGGATATCGGCCTTGGTCAGGATTGGGAAGGCTTCGAGGTCAGCGAGCGAAGTGAGGTCGCACGGATGAACCCCTGCCGTTCGCCAGGCGGCCCGGTAATATGGAACCGTTTCGTAGGCGTGTCGGAGTGTGACCTTGAGTTCGACCAGTTGCCGGGCGCGGATCACCTCTGGCGGGTCGAACTGCGTCTGCTGGAGGAGGCGAAGGTATTCGAGATGCCGGCTGCGGCTTTTCCGGGCCATCAGCGGGTGCATCACGTGTCGGTTCAGAAAGTCGAGCATCCTGCTCTCCTTGGGGCCAGCGATGGCCCGCAGATGACGCAGATTGGAGGACGCAGAGAAATGAGGTTGCCTTTTTTCACAAGCCTGAAGCGCCAGCGAAGGAGAGCTTTCCCTTCGCTGGCGCTTCAGGCTTGTGTCCAGACCCCTTCTCTTAGCCCGTTTTTCACAAGCCTGAAGCGCCAGCGACGGCCAGCTTTCCTTCGCTGGCGCTTCAGGCTTGTGTCTGTGTCATCTGCGGGCCATTCTTTTATCCCAAAAGCGATCGTTGCCACTCCACCTGTCGAGCGAGTCCCTCGTCGATCCCGGTGGTCGGCTTCCAGCCGATGTGCCGGGACAGCTTGGTCACGTCGGCACCAGTGGCGAGTTGGTCGCCTGGCCGCGGTGCGTGTCGTTCGATGGTCACGGATTTGCCCGTGATCCGTTCCAGTTTCCGCAGAACCTCCAACACCGTGACCAACTCCCCGCCACCGAGGTTGAACGTCTCGCCCGGCATGGCCTGGGTTGCCCGGATCGTCGCCTCCACGCAGTCGGCCACGTAAGTGTTCCCGCGCACCTGGAGCCCATCGCCGGTCAGGGTGATCGCGCGGCCCGTGAGGATCGCATGGATGAACAGGTGGTAGCCCATCTCCGGCCGTTGCCGCGGACCGTACACGCTGAAGTATCGCAGCACCACAACCGGCACCCCGAACTCGTCTCCGTACACCCGGCAGAGCTGCTCACTGGCGAGTTTCGTGATTCCATACGGTGAACTCGGCCGGGTCGGCAGCGTTTCGTCTCCAGAAGCGTACTTCCCGTACACCGAGGAGGTGGAGGCGTAGATCAGCCGTTTCAGGGTCGGCGAACCTTTCAGGGCTTCCAGAAGGCGGTGGGTGGCGGTCAGGTTGTGGCGGTTGTAGGTATCGAAATCCAGCCAACTTCGGGTCAGGCCCGGCATCGCAGCCAGGTGGAAAACCCACTCCGCCCCAGCTACAACATCGGCCGGAACCCCGGCCGACAGGTCGATTTCACGAAACGAGAAGGTCGGCCGCCCAAGTAGCCCGGCGAGGTTCCGCTCCTTCACCGGACGAGGGTAGTAGGCGGTGAAGCAGTCGATCCCGGTGACGGCGTGGCCATCAGCGAGGAGCCGCTCGCAGAGGTGCGACCCGATGAACCCGGCCGCTCCTGTCACCACGCACATCATGTTGCACCCCCGGCAGGCGGCCGGGGCTCGTCTCGTTGGATGCGGGATGCTACCACTCGTCGGAATTCTCCTGCAACCCCGACCGTGGGCGTGAACCGGGTCGCAGTGACCCCGGTTCCATGTCTATACTGTATGTCATCCCCCCGGAGGTCTGTCCGTGTCGCGATTCCTCACCGGGTCTCTCGTCTTTCTCGCCGCTGTGGGTGGCCCAGTCGCAGCGGCAGACCAGTCCCCCCCTGAGCGGGGGCGGAAGGCCCTCACCGAGACCCCGTTTATCCCGGCGTTCTGGTCGTCCCGGGCCATCCCGGAGGTGTGGCGGCAGTGGGGGGAACACGAGAAGCCCACCGACTACCCCGCAGCGCTGCGAGACCGCTACGGGCTCCACCCCGCTCCGTACCCGAACGATGGGCTACCGATGGGGTTGCGGAAAGCCCGATACGTACTCGGGACCGGCGTCGGGGCCGACTGCATGCTCTGCCACGGTGGCTCGCTTCTGGGGACGAGTTACATCGGACTCGGGAATAGCACCCTCGACATCCAGGCTCTCTTCGAGGAACTCGCCCGGGCGGACGGGATTAACAAGAAGCTCCCCTTCACCTTCGGGAACGTCCGCGGGACGAATGAAGCCGATGGATTCGGGGTCTACTTGCTCGGGTTCCGGAAGCCGGACCTGAGCCTGTCGGGTGAGTGGAAGAACCTCGGCCTCCGCGACGATGTGTGCGCGGATGTCCCGGCCTGGTGGCTGCTCAAAAAGAAGCGGACGATGTACTACACCGGGGCGACCGACGCCCGCTCGGTCCGGTCGCTGATGCAGTTCATGATGCACCCACTCAACGGTCCGCAGGATTTCCACAAGGCCGAGCCAGCCTTCCGCGAGATCCTCGAATACCTCGTGAGTCTGGAGCCCCCCAAATACCCGTTCCCGGTGGACTCGGCCAAGGTTGCGAAAGGCGCTGCCGTGTTCAACGACACCTGCGCTCGCTGCCACGGCACTTACGGCGAGAAGTGGACCTATCCCAACCGAGTGATCCCACTCGCCGAAATCGGGACCGACCCCAACCGCCACGCAGGGGTGGGCGTGGCCTACGGCACGGCCTACGCCGAGTCCTGGTTCGGCAAGGAGAAGTCCGGGTGGTTCGTGGATGGGAAATTGCTCCGCGTGACAGCGGGGTATCAGGCTCCGCCGCTGGATGGGATCTGGGCGACCGCCCCGTATCTGCACAACGGTTCCGTCCCGACCCTCTATGGTGTGCTGAACTCCGCCACCCGGCCGAAACTCTTCACCCGCACTTTCAAGACGGCTGAGACGGACTACGACAAGGAGCGAGTGGGGTGGAAGGTGACCGAGTTGTCATCACCACCAGACCCGAAGTTGCCCGGGATCGAGCGGCGGAAAGTGTACGACACGACCCAGAGTGGGCGGAGCAACCGTGGACACACCTACGGCGACGGGCTGAGTGACGAAGACCGATGGGCCGTCATCGAGTACCTCAAAACGCTGTAAACTACCCCACGCCTGAAGGCGGGGGCTTGTCGTTCCAAGTTTCGTCCGCTTCATGCGGGACGGCTCTTGATCCCAGAAGTTTTCGAGGCTTCTGGTTTGGGATAATCGAGAGCGACGGACGACTCCTGGCGCTTTTCCTGACTGGGTTATGCCCCTAAACCCAGGGCCAGCTTGATCCGGTTTACACGCCTGGTCAGAGCGTCACCACCGTTACATGTGCGAGTGTGGCGAATCGGTACTGCGAACTGGCCGCTACCCTCAACCCGTCGCGGGTAGGTCGATTGCTCGATTCAAGCCAGTTCGCCGGGGATGTTTTTATTGAAGTCTACGACACTTCTGGGTGGAACGAAGGTCGGTTGCAATCGTGTGGAGGCGTCGCCCGTCTCCATTCCTCCCCACGGCTAAGGATATGGCTCAGGATAACTTCCCGCAGTGGACACCTCCGTGCGGGGTTTCGGGCCGAGTTCTACCCGATATCGGGAAGTTATCCTGGGTCATATCCTAAAGCCGGGGGCTTCCTGGAGACTTTTGGTGACAGGAGACCTCAGGACCAGCGGACAAAACCCCTCGACTGGGGGCAGAGGGGAGTCAACCCCCCTCCGTCTCCCCCTTCCTTCTCAGGGAAGGGGGTTGGGGGGTTAGGTTCTCTCCGCTGGTCCTTACCCTCGGGGAGTCAACCGCGCGATCTGCTCAGCGAAGGCGGGCCACCGCGCGACGAGTTCGGCCCGTGAGGCGCTCCGGTAGTCGGCATAATCGAACCCCGGGGCAACCGTGCATCCGAGGAGCGCGAACCCCTCGCTTCCAAGCAAACCCGTTCCCTGCCAGACCCCACCCGGCACCACGAGCTGTGGCACCTGACCCGCAAGCAGATCAGGTCCGAGCACAACTTCCCTTCCACTTCCATCCGGCCAGAGTTGGAGCATTGCCACCGGGGAGCCGAGGTAGAAGTGGAAGACCTCCTCCCCGGGCAGGACGTGCAATTCCGAGACGTGACCGGGTTTGAGAAGGTAGTAGATCGCCGTCGATACTGACCGCGGCCCGGGGTGGGTGGGAATGGCCACGGCCGGGAGGGTGGCGGTCGACCGGTAGGTCTCGCGGAAGAACCCGCCCTCGATCGGATGCGGTTCCAGGGCGAGCAGACGGATCACGTCATCGGCAGTCATCACAGAGTTTCCGGGAGACGAGTGTTCACGACAAGGCTATCAGAAAAGTGTGTAAATAGAAGGATCGAAGGCCGATACAGGAACCCTCAGGGTGTACGACACGGTTTGCGTCAGCCCAGTATTGTCTATTGGTTAGAATGTTGTAAATCGTGGCTCTAATTCAACTTGCGGGGTTGCAGGTCCGGGCCTGACCGGCTGCCCCGAGCGAGATTTTTGCCTGAGACCCTGCCAAGTGCCTGTGCAAAAGAGGTCGGCGCGCAAACCATGTCGTACACCCGAACCCTCAGAGGGTGTCGCATCTCCTGAAAGACGGTTAGATATGCAAATGGGAGGGCGAGGCTCCTGCCGAGCCGCACCGCTCACGCTCGGCAGGAGCCTCGCCCTCCCGTTAGACCGCTGAGACTGTCGCATCTACGGAGAGACGGTCAGACGTACAAATGGGAGGGCGAGGCGCCTGC
>PLDW01000105.1 GCA_003136315.1 Gemmataceae bacterium
TCTTTTTTGCCGGGTTAATACAGTACAGTGGGTTGCCGTGAAGTGACTCGCCGGGGGTTGCATCCTTCACCGGGAACGGGCGTGGGCCGGTCCCAGTCGTCCCGTCGGCCAGCACCAAACCTTGCACCCGCGGCCGGTCCGGCGTCGCGGTGAAATACATAAAGTACGCCAGTTGGGAACCGTCGGGGCTGAATGCAATCGCGTCCAGCGACGAGTTTGCCTCGAATGTGCCGGTGTGCCCGACCTCCTGACCGGTAACGGTGTCGAGGATCGCGTGGCAGTTCAGCTGCGGCCGGGGTAGCGCGACTCGCTTGCGGTCGCCAGTGAGAGCGAACTTGGGGGTGCCGCCTTCGCCGTCGGGGGTATTGCCCGGGATGATGTCGGCCGGGCGCTCCGTTGGGGACAAGCCAGCGTTCGCCCCCGGGGTGGTGACGCCGTCGGGATACGACCAGAGGTCGAGGTGGGCGCCCTTCTCAACTGTCATCAGGCGGTTTGAGCCTATCCACCCTTGCCAGACCGTGCTGTCGGATACACGGAGTTGCTTCGCCTCCTTGCCGGTCACCACGTCCCAGATGCGCAGAGGGTTGTCGAGTTTAGGGTCCGCGTTGTTGTAGTGGGTGAGGAGCAGCGCCCCGTCCGGGCTCAGGTCCGGCGGGCACAGGTCGAAATGGGGCCGTGACAGCCCAACGGGGGGGATCAGACGGAAGACCTTACCGATCGGGTTACCAGTCCGCCGGTCCACTGCTGTCGCCACCCACGCGCCCCAGGACTCCCGGCTGAAGTAGACGAGCGTGAGGTAGTCTGATGGTTGGGCTGGTAAAACGACTTGAGTGACAGAAAACCCGTCGTGGAGCGGCAGTCGAAACGCCAGTCCCGAGGCATCGGCCGATGGCTTGACGACGACCGGCTTGCGACCGGCCCCTGTACCGATCAGCCCCACCATTTCCTCGGGCGGGAGAGGCCCTGCTTGGCCGCTTCTTCCGGCCTGGACGCTTGCCCCCGTCTGTTCACCTGCTGCCGCGGTCACCTTTGTGTCATCCGAGGCCCCGCCTTTACGGCCCTTCGATGCGATCAAGGCCACCGCGACGATCACGAGAACCGCGACTACCAGCCCGCCGCCATTTGCGATTAGCAGCCACGGTGGCCCTCCCCTGGCCCGAGCCTTTCGCTTCGGCCGACGACGGGAACGATCGTGGTCTTCGTCGTCCACCTGGGCCTTCCGACAGCGGGGTGGGGGCAGGTCATCGTCCTCATCATCACGATTGTGGGGCATGGTAACGCCTCGGGAAAGGTCGGGTCAGGCGTCGGGCGGGCACCTCGACACAAAATAGGGTCAGGGCATCCGGGCGGCCACAGCCAGGCGCTATGCATCAACCAAGTCTGATAAGTACCGGTCTGCTCTGCAAACGCGAAAGGCCGCTCCCGAGGGGGGGGGTAGCCTTCTTCGTTCCTGCCAAATTCACCTGGAAATTGCAGGCTTGGAGAGGCAATAGCCGCGCGTAACCGGTCACTTATGTACCCTTATCCTGGACGGGGCGCAAGAGAAGATTTGCGACTGTAGAATGGGTCGTCTAAGCAAGGTCGATACAATCATCAAGACGCGATGGTGATGGTCGTAGGCGGAGTGACGGAGTTCCCCTCGCGGGTTACCTCGCGGCAGGGGCTGGCGGTGAGCTTTTATCGTTAGCCCCTCATCCCGAAAGTACGGCGATGAAGACGCCTAGTCTTTTTAAGAATCGTGATGGGCGGCGTGTCCTGTGCTGGCCGAACGCGATGCTGTTCTTGGTTCTTATGCTAACGCCCCCGGCTCTAGGCGGGTGGGCCATTTCCTGGCTGTTGTTTGGCGATGCCAGTTCTGCACGGTCGGAAGAGGTGGTTGTTTGGGGAGTGTTCATCGGGGGGATGGCGTTCGGTTGCCTATTCTGGACGTGGCGACGTCTGCCGATTGAGCGTCTGCCCAAAGGCTAATTGGAGGGCTGTACGCTCACCATATAATTACCGATTTACTTGAATCATGTGGTCTCCAAAATCGGCCAGCATCCACCATCTCAAAGGTAATACTGGCTATCGCTGGGACTCTTTGCTTCACGGCCGCAGTTGTCACCCAAAGAAAGTGGTGTCCAGAAGTGGTCTCTATTGAAGCTTCGGATGACAAATAGCAGGGAAAGAAAGGTGACATCTACCGGGTTCCAGGATAGACCGTGACGGCCATTCGGTCTGGCTCAGACGTTTCACGGCTCACATCTTCCAAAGCACCCGGAGTAGATCCCGCTACGATCGGGACAAGTCTGGGGCAACGGCGGACGAAGGGTGCCGCAGTGGCGGGGATGCGGCCGGGACCGAGCGTGCCGTCGGCGACCGCCCTCGGCTTGGATGTGCCCCGATGCGAGTCCCCGAGGATGATGCGGAAGGAGATCACGACCCGTGGATGGGGGAGAGCCGTTTGCGACACAGGGAGATTTTCCGGGATAATTCCCCTTACCCGTCCCATCTCTCTGGTGAACTCGGAGGCCGATGCCGATGCCCAGCCCGACCCAACCGTTGATGTCTCGGCTCCGCCGCGCCGTTCGCCCGCGGGATGTGTCCGTCGGGGTCGCCCTCATCCGTTTCGTTCAACACCACGACCCGGAAGCGTTTGCCCTGATCGTCCAGCGGTACGGGCCGATGGTGCTGGGCGTGTGCCGGCGGGTGCTCGGCGCCACCCTGGACGTCGAGGACGCGTACCAGGCCACGTTCCTGGTCCTGGTCCGCCGGGCTCACACCGTCCGACCACCGGAGGCAGTCGGCAGTTGGCTGTTCGCCGTCGCCGATCGCACCGCCGTCTACACCCGGGCCGTCCGACGCCGCCGCTCTGCCAGGTTCCGCCCGCTCGACCGAGAGCCGCCGACGGCTCCCCCGGACTCATTCGATCTGCGCGCCGCACTCGACGTGGAGCTGGCGAAGCTGCCGGTCAAATTTCGGGACGCGGTGGTGCTGTGCGTATTGGAGGGGCGGAGCCTGAAAGACGTGGCGGGGTCCCTCGGGGTGCCGGTCGGCACACTGGCGAGCCGGCTGGCCCGCGGGCGGCGGATGCTCGCGGATCGGTTGCGGGAGAGGGGTTTCGCCGTCACCGGGACCGGCGTCTTCGTCCTGTTGGCATCGGCCGGTGAGGGGTGTGCGGCCCCCGAGTTCGACCCGCTGGCGGCATCGTATGCCGCCGGTTTCGCTCAACTCGCGAACGGGGTAATGAAGATGTCGCTGCTCTTGAAGCTGAAACTGGTGACCGCGGTCGCGCTCGGCGTGCTGGTGTGTGGGCTGTTCGGGGTGGGACGGGAGCCGGGGCCTGCGGTGAGCCCGACGGCGCGCGCCGCCCCGGTACCGAAGGTCGACGCTCGGTTGAGCGAGGCGCAGGTGAAGGAATGCGACGGGTGGTGGGCACAACTCGTGAACCCCCACGCGGAATCCGTCCAGGCGGCGCTGAGGTTCGCGAAGAAGCCGTCCGAAGCGACCCTCTACCTGAAGCACAAGCTGCGGCCACTCAAGCTGGACGAGACGGAGGTGAAAAAGCTGATCGCCCGGTTGTTCGGCGAGGACGAGAAGGCCGCCTTGGAAGCCGAACGCGACCTCGCGATGCGGTCGCCGCTGTTGGTCATGTCGCTCAAGGATGTGTGGGCGGAGGCGAAGACCGACGACCAGCGACGACGGCTCGTGTACGTGCTGCTCGGACGGATGACCGGGTACGAACAGCACGATTACGAGCTGAAGGAACATCCCAACGGCATGTTCACATTCGTCGCCACCAAGTGGGTGGGCGGACAGCAGGTCAACAGCATCGCCGTGACCGTAGACCACACGATCGCCATGCGGGATCAGAGCCCGAGCTGGCAACGGCTTCGGCGGGCGATCTACGTTCTCGAACACATCGGCACGCCAGAGGCGGTGAAGGTGCTCGAAGACATGGCCACCGGTCACCCGGACGCCGGCCCGACGAGGGCGGCGAAGGAAACGCTCGGGCGGCTCGGAAAGTAGCCCTTCAACCCGATTCGGCCTCGAAGTCCGATAACGGCAGGTATGCTCCGTAAACGCGAAAGGCCACTCCCGACGGGGGTGGCCTTCTGCGTTCCAGCCAAATTCACTTGGAAGTCGTAGCCTCGGCAAGGCGATAACCGTGCATAACCGGTCACTTATGCACGCCTAAGACCGGGAGGGCGCAAGGATCTAATCGTCATCATCGGATGTCGATTGTGTGACCGGTCGCTACGACCGGAACTGGGTATAATCGCACCTGGGTGTTGGGGCACTCGCTCTCACCTACCCCCGTCGGAGGTGCGTTATGCCGGTCCGAGTACGCTTGATCGCGTTCATCGCCCTGGTCGCGTTGACCGACCCCGGGGCCGCCCAACCGCCGACCCCGAAGGCCGGCCAGGGAACAACACCCCCGTCCGGCAAACTCGAAGTCGGGCCATCCTTCCGCGCCGGCGAAGAGCAGTTCTTCAGGCTCCTCGCAATCCGGCAAGCGAGGTCTATCCCGGACGACGCCTCCCCGCTCCGGAAGACTCACCTCGCCCAAATCCGCGAGGGCACGGAGTTCCTCAGTTGGACTCAGGGTCGGCTGCGGGTCGGCGACTTCACGTCGTCGGACTATCCCGCAATCTTTGAGGTCATCGACCGGACGTACCCTCTTCTGGCGGATTCGGAGCCGGAGGCGGCGTGGAAGATTTCGGTGCTGGAAGAGAGGGTGGCGGTTCTCAAGGAGTACGAGCGGATCGCGACCGCCCGGGTCATTGCCGGGTCGGACTCGCCGCACGCGACGAATCTCGCCCGGTTCTGGTTGCGCGGGGCCGAGGCCAACCTGCTGGCTCTCAAGGCGCAACATGCCAATCACGAATTGGCCATGCCCACCGACGAGAAGGTCTACAAACTCCTCGCGGCCAAGGTCGCAGCCCCGATCCCGGACGATCCTTCCTCACTCCGGAAGGCCCGCCTCGCCCAAATCCGCGAGGGCGGAAGGTTCTTTTTTATTAGTCGGATACGGATGCAGATCGGCCAGTTAGCGCATTGGGAACTCACCCCGACCCTGGAGATGATCGACCGGACGTACCTCTTATTAGCGGAACTGGAGTCGGAGGCTGCAGGAAAGATCTCGGTGCTTGAAGAGCGGGTAGCTGCCTTCAAGGAGTGCGAAGATTTGGTTTACAAGCAGTATCAGAAAAAGGTGAACCAGCGGATCGATGCGCGATACCAGCAGAACCTCATCCGCTTCCGGCGATTCGGGGCCGAGGCCGATGTACTCGCCCTCAAGGACCTGTCCGCCGTGCCTGCGGCGACTGCCGGTTCCCCCGCCCCCAAGGCCACCCCACCGACGCCCCCGGAAGCGAGCCGGGGAGGAGTACAATCGCCGGTCAACCCGAGGAAACCTCGCCCCTTCCCCACCGACGAGACAGTCTATCCGCTCCTCGCGGCCAAACTCGTGGCCCCGACCCCGACTGACGCCTCGCCACTCCGGAAGGCCCACCATGCCCAACTCCGCGAGGTGGGGGAGTTCCTCGAAGCGGCCCGAGCGCAGATCAATTCGGGTCGATACGCATTTGGGGAACATGACTCGGTCTTTGACCTGATCGACCGGATGTATCGGATTCTGGTGGAACTGGAGCCGAGGTCGGCGGGAAAGGTCGCGATACTGGAAGAGCGGGTGACGGTCATCAAGGAGTACGAGCGGATGATGACCGACCGGGTCAATGAGGGGAGGGAGCCACCGCCGCAGAAGAACCTCATCCAGTTCCGGCGGCTCGGGGCTGAGGCCGACCTGATCATGCTCAAGGATCAATCAGCCAAGACCGGCGAGAAATGATCGGCTTCCCAGCCGGGCAGTTGAGCTATTTGTTCGACCGGGTGGGGTGCGTGTGGGAGGAGACGAGCCACTTCTGGATCGGCCTATGTCTCAAACGGGCCGCAGGTGTGAGTCCGATAAGTTCCGCTATGCTCTCCACCGCAGAAGGCCACTCCCGATGGTGTGGCCTGCTTCGTTTTCGACGACTTTCTGGCCCATCCCGCAGTGCGGAGCAAGACCGGTTCCGATGCTTCTGGAAACCAGGGGAATTGATGTCGCGTCGAGCGAGAAGTGTCGAAATAAGAGCAGGGGGGCTCAGAGAGTCAACTCGAACCATTGGACTCTCCCCATTACCAGAGGTCTCCAGAAAGCCCCGGGCTTCAGCCCTGGAGATGAATGGAGACGAAGCGTGTCCCCACTATTTTTGCAACGCACCTTGTTCAAACCGATCTCTGGTGTAAACTCCACCTATCCGTTGCAGGAGTAACGCACTCAACGGGCACGACAGTTAGAAGATCTCAACTGCGCCAGGACTATGTCGCCTAGGTGAAAATCCTTAGAAGCCCCCGCCTTCAGGCGTGGGGAGTAGTCACAGGATCTCCCGCCCAACGCCATGTTGTCGAGCGAGTTCCACGATCCGGGCTGCGACTGCGATGTCCTGAATTCCCAGGCCGAGTGACTTGAAAATCGTGATATCCTGCGGGGTCGACCGGCCGGGGTATTTCCCCACCAGGACAGGCGAGAGGTCGTACACATCCGACCATGTGAGAACCCCCTGGTTCATCGGCGGATTGAAGTCACCCGCCTCAAGTCGAGCCTGGTCTTTACTGTCAACGGTCACGAGCGTTGCTCGCCGGAACACCTCCACATCGGTTTCGGATTTGGAGAGAAAGTTCGAGCCGATGAGATTGACGTGTGTGCCCTCTGCGAGCCACGCCCCGTAGAGGACCGGCTCCCGCGACGTTGTGGCCGTGATGACAATATCTCGACCCCGAACCGCTGCCTCTGCCGTGTCAACCGGAACGACTTCCACGCCCGTCTCGGTCGAGAGCTGCGTGGCGAACGCTGCCCGGCGATCCGAGTCACGCCCATACACCGCAACCGTCTTCACTGGCCGAACTTTACACACTGCCAGAATCTGTGTCCGGGCTTGCTTCCCGGTACCGATGCAACCGACCGTGGTGGCGTCGGCACGGGCGAGCTTCTTGGTTGCCACTCCGGACGCTGCCCCGGTCCGGAACTGACCGAGGAGGTCGGCTTCGAGGATCGCATCGAGTGCCCCAGTCTTCGGGTCGAAGAGCGTGATGTAAAATGTCGCTCCGCTCTTCGATGTGGTGTAGGCCTTGAATCCGATCGCGCCAAGGGTCTTGGCTGCGGCCGGGAGGACGTGGAGCATGATTCGGTCGGTCTGGCACCGGCGACGGGGGACGTTCTCGGCTTCGTCCACGCCGAGTTTGCGAAACGCTGCCGCGACTGCATCCAGGGCCAAGTCCATCGTGAGGAAGCGGCCAACCTCGTTTTCGGTCAGGTAGAGCACTGGCATGGAAGGAATCCAACGGTTGGAACGAGCTTTACGCAGCTGGTGAGAGAAAAGCTACCAGTGGGATCGGGTGCCACGGGCGGCTAGTCCGCCCGTGAAGGCGTCACACGGGCGGGCAAGCCGCCCGTGGCACCCTCCATGATCGTGGTTGGTCATTTCCTGGGGTCTGTCTCAGGTTCCCTTGCGTCGGTCCAACTCGCGAATCACCTCAGTGAGGGACCGGGTGTTAAAGACGTCTTCGCGCGTCAGCCACCCGCGTCGGGCGACATCGACCCCGAACCGGAACAGGTCGAGTTCTCCCGGACTGTGCGCATCGGGGTTGATCACGAGTGGGATGCCGAGAGCTTTCGCCCGCTTGACATAGACCCAGTCCAGATCCAGGCGAAGTGGCTGGGCGTTGATCTCGATCATCTTCTTGTGCTTCGCCGCGACCTTGAGCACCTCATCCAGATTGATCTTGTACCCCTCTCTCCGAAGCAAGAGCCGACCAGTGCTGTGCCCAAGCATGGTCAGATGGGGATGGGAGAGGGCCTTACACACTCGGGCGGTCATCTCGGCT
The DNA here is from genome assembly GCA_003136315.1 of Gemmataceae bacterium. Lineage (GTDB taxonomy): Bacteria > Planctomycetota > Planctomycetia > Gemmatales > Gemmataceae > Urbifossiella. The sequence continues at coordinate 7,909 of PLDW01000105.1, forward strand.
TCGGGCATGCCAAACAGGGTGTGAACGCTCCCGACGACATAGTCGAAGCCAGCGAGCAACTCGTCCGAATAGTCCAGTGACCCATCAGCCAGAATGTCACACTCCACCCCCTTGAGGATCCGGATGCCTTTCAGCTTTGCGTTCAATGCATCGGCCTCGGCCCACTGCCTCCGGACGACTTCAGGGGACATGCCCCGAGCAACGGTCAGGGACTGGGAATGATCGCCGACGCCGAAGTACTCGAAACCAAGGCGCTTCGCAGCGAGTGCCATCTCTTCCAGTGAGGCCGAACCGTCGCTGGCTGTCGTGTGGTTGTGAAACACTCCTCGAATGTCCGCGATTTCCACCAATGCCGGAATCCGGTGTGCCTCCGCGGCCTCGATCTCTCCTGTATCCTCGCGTAATTCGGGGGGAATGTAGTCAAAGCCGAGCGCAGCGTAGAGGTCCGTCTCGGTTCGACACGGGATAGTTGTGGACGATGTGCCGAGGGCGTACTCGTTGAGTACCCAGCCGCGGTCGATCGCTTTCTGCCTCATCCGGATGTTATGCGCCTTGCTACCTGTGAAGTAGTGGAGCGCGAACGGAAACTGCTCGTCGTTCACGACACGGAGGTCGGCATTCATCACGACCTTCTCGCCGCCCAGATGCAGTCCGACAACCACACTCGATTTGGTCGGCCCATGCGCCACGACCTGGATGACTTCCGGCAACTGCACGAAGGCATCCATGATCGGTTGGGGCGTCGAGCTGGAGATCAGGATATCGATATCAGCGGCTGTCTCTCGCCGCCGACGGATGCTCCCGCACAGCTCGGCCCGGACCACTCCAGGGAGCTTCCGGAGGTGCTCCAGAAGGCCCTCACCGAGGGGGAGAGCCAGGTCGAGTCGAACACGATTTCCGACCTGGCCGAGGAACTGAATCCCTTCCAGCAGCTTCTGCTGCATCTTCGCCCCGAACCCCTTCAATTCCGCAACCGCACCGGATTCGCAAGCAGCTTTCAGTTTTGCGATGGTGTCAATGCCCAGGCCGTCGTGGAGAGCTTTGACTTTCTTCGCACCCAGACCCGGGAGTCGCAGCATCTCGACCAGTCCAGCCGGAACCTCCGACCGCAGGGTCTCCAGATAGGGAAGCTCCCCGGTTCGGACGAGGGTGGAGATTTTCTCTCGAAGGGCCTCACCAATCCCTCGCACCCCCTCCAGCCGGTTCTGGTCGACCAGTTCGCGGAGGTCGCCCTCGAGTTGCCGGACGGTCCGTGCCCCGTTGTGGTATGCATTGCAGCGGAACGCATTCTCCCCCTTGAGTTCGAGGAGAGTCCCGATCTCATCAAGAGCGTCGGCCACATCGTCCTTTGTCATAACTGGCTCCGGGTCGAGGAATACCCCCAGGATAGCAAACCCAGAAGCCTCCGCGAAATGCGAGCAGAGACCGAAAAAAGGGTGGGCAAAGCAGATTGACCCCGGAGGTGTCACAACGATTAGCGATTAGCCGGTGGTTGAGCGCAGCGACACCACCGGTCTTCGTCCACGGGGGCAAATTGTGTTCGCGTCAGAGCCTCTATCACCGCCACCGGTGGTCGAGCTGCCCTCGACCACCGGCTAATTGCTGTGACCCCTCCGGGGTCGAAATCAGGCCGAGCGGAATCCTCGCTCTCGCTCCGCTCAACCACCAGCTCATGCCTTCAAGCCGCAATCCGCAACTGCGGAACCGCGACCACCTGGCTGGCCCGCTTGCGAGCAGGAGCGTGAAGAAGGATTTCCATCCCGTTCACGACGCGGTCTGGACCCCTGCCATCAACCAGATTCCGGGCACACCGCGTCATCCCTTTCCGTTCCATTGCGTCGTCCAGGAGCGAGCTGACTGCCTCACGCAACTGATCTGGAGAAACATCCGCAGCGTCTCCGAGAAATGTGGCGACCCCCTCCTCGTCCATCCGCTTCGCACTCCGAGCGTGGGTGTCGGTCTGCGACACAATCAGTTGTGGGACGCCCACGACACACAGCTCCAAGGCCCAACCGTCCCCGCTCGTCAGGGCGATGTGCGCACGGACCAATCGGGTCATGAGATCCTTGGTCTCAGTAACGAGCTCAACCCGGCCCGTGGACCCTGCGACGAGTTCCTTGAGGTCGTCATACTGGGCATGGTGGCTCCGAACTGCGATCGACACTTTCGCCACCTGAGGCAAGTCGAGCATCTCCCGCGTCCGCAGGAGTGTCTGTCCGCCAGCATCATCATCACCGAAGGCAACGAGGGCTCTGAATGGCCCAGGTGGCTCTGTCGCCCGGATCGTCCTCTGTCGTCGAAACACTCCTCGGCAAAGTGCGAACTTGTGGCCGAGCAGGAGCTGTGCTCCTGGACCGAATCGATACGCTTTCTTCCCGGGTGCGAGAAGGGGATTCACCACCACATCCACCGGAAAGGTAATCCCCGCGGTGGAGTCGAACACGACGACGAGTGTGCCCGACTTGTGCAAACTGGCGAGGTATTCTGCGGTCATCCCCACCCCTGCCACAACGACCGCTGCGGCATTGAGCCGACGAACCTGCGCGAGCGTCGCCTCCAGGTCGCCGGGTGATCCGATGGGTTGCTCGGCCGGGATCCAGTCGTTGTTCCCCCGATTGATCACTGTGGCCAGTGAGAGGGGGTCGAGATAGCTGAGAAAGTGCGTCCCCCTTCGCCGCCGTTGGAGTGCCGCAGCAAGGGACAGGCACTGGTAGAACGGCTCCCACCCATGCTCGGGGGTGCCATCGCAACGAAATAGGATCGGACCGCGGGTCGCTTCCATGCGCAACGCTCCTACACGACCAGTGAGGCGATGGCGCGTCTGGGCAAGCAGCCGATTTCGGCCGTTGAGCAACGGTTGGCACAAGCCTGCTGGAGACTGCCGACATCGAGCGAGCGCGCGATATCGACCAGGCCAACGGGTTTGGACCGGCTGTTCGCCTAGATCACGCGAACCGGGTTGGTGGTGTGTAAGGATCGCCGCGAGGGGAGCATCAAGGAGTATCCGCGCGAAAAGCGCAGGGCGAGTCCCAACATCGACACCTCTTCTCCGGTGGGCCGTTCCGGGGGCCCATCCGATCGACTCCCGGTGTTCCGGTCCGGGGGACGTTCGGGTCCAGCCGACGGGTTCCGGTCCGTCGTCCGAACGGGCGGGATCGTAATGGACTTTTCTCTCTTCAAACAAGGTCACTTTCTTCACTCTTTCGCATAGAGGCGGTCTCAGCAGGTTGCAGAGGGAGTTCCACGTGGAACTTGTGGATCAACTGCGATGCCTGAACCGATCACGGCGACTGTTCCACGTGGAACGATCCGGGTGGCCGAGCAGGGCATCAGTCCTGAGCTGTTATTGGTCTGCCTCGGTCGATTGGTCAGTTTTCCGGGACCCTAACCTCTGTTCAGCCTGAAAGGCTGAGATCTCTCAGCCCAGGGCAACGCCCTGGGGAGAGGACCACTCACCTTCTTCCAGCCTGAAGGGCTGGGATTACGTTGCTGGCGTTAGTAACCCCAGGGCGTTGCCCTGGGCTGAGAGATCTCAGCCCTTCAGGGTGAAGAATGGCAAACTGTGCCACTCAAAAGCTCGTCGTGAACTTCTGCTGCTCACCCCCTCCAAATCATTCGCCACTCCCTGCCCATCGGGGTGGAAGACATCAGGAGTCAGCCGTCCGAAGGGGTGTCGGTTCGTATTCCCCTCGTTGCCGCGGATGCTATGAGCCTCCTCATTGACCGCCCCACGAGGACGGGGCAACAGAGAGGATGGACGCATGGAAGCAACAAAACCTCGCCTAGGCCGTGGCTTGAACGCTCTGATGGGGGACGCAGCGAATAGCGACGGAGCCGCGAACACAACCCATGTCGCAGTCGGTTCGATTCAGAACAACCCGTACCAGCCCCGAAAGCGTTTCGACGACGACGAGTTGGCTGGCCTGAAGGAGAGTATTCGGATTCACGGGGTTCTCCAACCAGTGGTGGTCCGGCAAGTTGGAGACCGCTACCAACTCATCGCGGGGGAGCGTCGGGTCCGGGCGGCCACAGCAGCGGGGCTGGAGGAAGTCCCAGTCCACGTCGTCGCTTTCGATGACCAGCAGGTGTTCGAGGCGGCCCTGGTCGAAAACATCCAGCGAAGCGATCTGAACCCGATCGAAAAGGCCCAGGGGTTCAAGGACTACCTCGACCGGTTCGGGCTCACCCAGGAGCAACTCGGGGCCAAACTCGGGCTCGACCGAACCACCATCAGTAATCTCATCGGGCTCTTGAACCTCCCAACCGAGGTGCAGGATGCTGTCCGGTTCGGGCAGATCAGCCTCGGCCATGCGAAGGTGTTGAAGGGAGTTCCGGAAGTCGATCGGCAGGTCGCTCTCTGCAAGGAGACGATCCTGAAGAACTATTCCGTGCATGCCCTCGAACTGCTGGTGAAGCAGCAGAAACTGGAAACGACGTCAGTGGAGGCCGAGCCCACACCTAAGCGCGAGCCGGTCGAGAAAACGGCCCATGTGAAGGGCATCGAGGACGATCTGAGGCAGCGGCTTGCCGTTCGGGTCGAGATCAAGGTGAAAGCCAAGGACCGCGGCCAAATCCTGATCGGTTTCGACTCGAACGACGATTTCGAGCGAATCGTGGACGCACTCAAGAAGTGACCGAACACCGAGCGTCCCGAGCCCACAAACACGTTTTCTCAGAGACCCCTGGCCCTTGCCGGGGGTCGCTTGTTTTGGGTGTCCGCGGTCGGGCTCGGATCGTTCCCCGTCCCGACCGCCAGCCGACCCCAGCGGGGTCGAAGCGTGTAGCCCGGGGGTTGAGCGTAGCGACACCCCGGCGGGCGAACGGGAACGACCGGGGACACCACCGCTTGTAGACACGCCTCGGTCAAGAGCAGGCGGGTCTGCCGTGGTCGTGCGGTTGGTGTGCTCGCCGACGCCGCCGGGGGGGTCGATTTTCTCCCGCCGCCAGCCATAGGACTTCCGGAGAAGACCTAACCCCCCCCTTGCCTAAGAAGGAAGGGGGAGCCGGAGGGCGGTGAGGGCGGAACCTAACCCCCCAACCCCCTTCCCTAAGAAGGAAGGGGGAGCCAGAGGGCGGTGAGGGCGGAACCTAACCCCCCAACCCCCTTCCCTAAGAAGGAAGGGGGAGCCAGAGGGCGGTTTGACTCCCCTGTGCCTCACAGTCCAGCGGATTTGTCCGGTGGGCCTTACCTCCAGACGACCGGACCACGGGTTTGTATCGCTTGGTCTGCGCCGGCTTGTCCTGTTGTGGAGGATCGGCTACCGTGTCCACGAGACGCCCGAACACACGGAGGTGATGCCATGCGGGCACAGATGTTCGCTCTGTTCACGCTGATCGTAGGAAGCGGGCTGCTCGCCCACGCTGACGACCCGGCCCTGGAGTACAAACCCTACGCGACAGCCGAGGGCCGCTACAAGGTCCTGTTCCCCGGCCCCGTGCGGACCGAACGGACGGAGGTCAAGACGGCCACCGGGCCGCGGAAGCTCACGCTCGACACGGTTCAGGTCACCGATGAGGTGGTCTTCATGGTTACCTTCATCGATGTTCCCGATGATGTGGCGAAAGCCCCGATCGGCCCACGGCTCGACAAAGTCCGCGACGGAAACGTGGGGAGCAACGGAAAACTGCTCTCTGAGACGAATGTCGAAGTGGGGATTGAGAAGCTCCCGGCCCGGGATCTTCTGATCGAAAAGCCAGCGACCTTCGTTCGCATCCGGATCGTCGCGGCGGGGAACCGACTGTATCAGGTGATGATCCAGGGGCCAAAGGAGTTCATCACGTCGAAAGAATCCGACCGCTTCTACGAATCCTTTGAAGTGACCAAGTGATTCGCCCGGAGAGACTCCATGCGCTGCACCTTGATGATCCTGGGATCGCTACTGACGAGCGCAGCCATCAGCCAGGCCCGGGACGGCCTCCCACAGTTCAACCACAAGGACAGCCATTCCAGTGTCGTTTTCCCGGGAAAGCCGAGAGAGACGACGCAAACAGTGAAAACCGATGCAGGAGATCTCAATGTCACGACGACAACCTATGCCACCACTGACGGAAGTGCCTACCTCGTGAGCTCTACCGAGCTTCCGGCCGCGCTGACCAAGCCCGAGAATCGTGATGAACTCTTTCGAGGAGTGCGAACCGGACTAATGGGGAAAAACGGCAAGCTGGTCACCGAGAAGAAAGCCACAGTGGGAGGGGTCGAGGGTCGCGAGATCCTGATCGACAAAGGGAAGCAGCAAACGCGGTTCCGGGTCGCGGTAATGGGCACCCGGCTGTATCAGGTGGCCACGCTCGGCACGGGAGAATTCGTGACCGGCCCGGACGCAACGGCATTCCTGGATTCGTTCGAGTTCACCAAGTGAACCCAACCGGTCTGGCAGGTGTCCAGGTGGATGGATAGGATGGTGGTGAGGCGGATCACCGCTTTTGGAATCGGGGTGTAGCGCAGCCTGGCTAGCGCGCCTGCCTTGGGAGCAGGAGGCCGTGGGTTCAAATCCCGCCACCCCGACTGGTTCGGAACAGCAAAACCCGCCGACGGTTGCGTGAGCACTGTTGGCGGGTTTTGAACTTTTGCAACTCCGATACACTCGCAGGCGTTGGGCAGCTGAAATCTCCCATAAGCCGCTGTAGTTTTCTCACCTCCCAGAAAGCGGGGAGGTCGCCGCGAAGCAGGCGGGTGGGGTGTGAAGCGTGTCGTGTGGTGAAGGCTCAACCCCCTCCCGGCGAGCAAAGCGTCGCCGACCTCCGCAAACGGGGGAGGACAAAACCAGATCATGCACCCCACAGATCCAGCTACCCTTCCTCCTGCCCAACGCCTTAACTGCCTTCACAGTCAGCCTTCACCGGGTCTCCGACCGCGTCCGCACTCGCGATTTGCGTTTTGCCGACTGAAAGGAGTTTCACAGGTTCGCCTCACCCGCCCCTGTCTTGGGCTTCGCGCCAGCCCTCGGCGGGGACTTGGGTTTCGGGGCGCTGGACCGGAGGTTCTCTGCGACCGCGGCCTGGATCAAGACCTTGAACGCCTCAGCATCGAGCACCACTCCCTCCGGGATGTCGATGGCGCGGCGCGTGTTTCCATCAAGGCTGGAGTTAAAGAGCCGCCGAGGATCTTCCAGGGAGGCGCCCCGGGCGAACGTCACCTTGACCACCTGTTTGTAGACCTCTCCCGTGCAGACGATCCCCGCATGGGACCAGACGGGCACGCCGAATGGGTTGCTGGGCTTGACCCATTTGCACTCCTCCAGGATGTCCGGGTCCGCCTCGTGGATGAGGCGGCGAACCTCCGCCAAGGTCTCGGCGCGCCAGCCATCCAAAGACCGGATCCGTTCGTCGATGAGACGAGAGGCGGACATGGCGGTCGCGCCATTTGCTTGCGCGCCAGGCTTGGCCTTCGCGCCTGCTTTCGGCGGGGACTTGGCCTTGGTGGCCGACTTGCCAGGCTGGCTTGCGCGCGACGTTCCCTTGGCCTTTGGCTTCGCCATGCGTTCAGTCATCATTCGTCCTTTTTTTAGAGGTTTCGCAAGTCGCTCAAGGTGTTTCTGAGGGTCTGTCTCCTCTCTTTGCAGCAAGAGGTTGTGGAGTCAAATCCCACCGCCCAGACTACTTTTCGACCCGAGCCTTCGTCAATCTCGGTGGTGGGTTCGTTTCGTCAATCATCGTACCCACCTCCCCCGGGGGGCCATTCCAGAGTTCCTCGACCTCTTTATCCCTTGCAGGGTGAACACGGCGGTTTCGCAGTCGGCTGTCGTGACAAGTACGGGCACTGCTGGTAAGATCCATCTGGTTTCAAGATGCACACCCGGAGATGAACATGCCCCGAGTGTTTCGTGTCATGAGAAAGGAGCCCGATGGCCTCCCCACGGTCAACCAAACGAGTCTTGGTGTTCGCCCTGGGATCGATGTCGATCTTGATGTTCAGAATAACGTACTCGTAAACGGCAAGGGGATGTCGGTCGCGCCGAACTGGCGAGACATCAACCTCAATCGGATCCCAAAGCGACTTCGGCGGATCGTGCCAGGAGCTGGCGGTAGCAACAACACCTTCTGCTTCCGCATGGGAAATGGGGCATTTGTCCAAGGGGCTTTCGGGAATGGCCTCACCTTGGAGCCGGATTCAGCGACGCATGGGAACGTAGCACCTGAGCAGGTCATTCCAATCGCTACCTACGAAGCAGACATCGCGGCAACCCGGCCGGACTGGCAAGAAGACTAGACATGATCATGGCGGCAAGGCCACTTGCGATGAACCCGAACTATCTGGCGATGGTACGCGGAACGCGCGAACTGCACCAACTCCATGCTGCTGGCAAAGATGACTCGCCCGAAGCCGACGCCGTTCGTGACGCGACAGATGGTCCGTGGGAAGCGCTCTCGGAAGTCGAACGCAACCGCGTCCGCAATCTCTCTGAGGATCTCTATTCGCTCGTCGAGCTGCCCCCATCCGCACAACCGCTGAATCCCCAAGCACAAGCCAAGCTAAGCGAGGCCTTTGAGGCCAGCCAAAGGGGAGAGTGGGATCGGGCTCTCGAGCTAATCCGCAGGTGGGCACCTTTCCTCGCCCCTGATTTGGTCAGTTTCTTCCGCGGAAGGATCTGGCTGAGTGCCGGAGATACAGACACCGCTATTCTATTTTTTTTGGAGCACGCTTCTCGACTTCAGCCCGACAACGGCAATTACTTGGCCATATTTCTGTACGCCCTGGAAAAAGTGAACCCAGCTGCGGCTCAAGAACGCGCGCGGCAAATCCTTCAAGACCCGGATAACAATTCACCTGTCGTGGTTGTCCGAGCCGCCGACATTGCATTCCATGCCAGCCAATCGCTTCCTGAAACTGTGACCGCACTCCACTTTCGTCAACTCACTTCTGTACTCGATATTGCGGTGTCCCGGATTGAGGCAGACGCTGAAGCTGGCGTGGATCTTTGGCACCACGGCATAGCGGTCCTTTTGCAGGGATTCTGCCACGAGTTGGTGGGAAACATCCAGGCGGCAGTCGATGCGGTCACGAGGGGGCTGCATGTGAATCCATACAACCCAGACCTCCTGAGTGTCCGGGGAATACTGCTTTACGGTACGAGTCCGCGAGCGGTGAGTGATCTTGAGTTGGCGATCCGTAATGGCTCCACTGAGATTTGGCCATTCTACTTCCTGGCTCACAACAACTTGTTGGCTGGGCGCTGGGAGGAGTGCCGAAAGTTGTGCGAACGTGTACTCGAAATGAATGGTTCTCCCGCCGTGATGAGTGAAGTCTCCGAGTGGTTGGGCATTGCACAGGCAGAGCTTGGCTTCCCAGCCGAGATGGTACGAGCCGCGTTTGACAACGCGAATCGCCTCGATCCGTCAAATGAGCGAGCCAAGCGGAACCTGGCCAAGTTCGAGGCTGCGAACAAGCCGATCTCCGTCAAGATCTGGGAGACCCGTTCCGTAAGCACCGTCAGAGCGTCAAGCTTGCCCGAACGGCGGTCGACAATGGCCGCTTGAGACGGGGCAGACATTCCGCGTCGCCCGCCCCGGGGTCAGAAGAACACGAACTTGACCGTAACTTTGGCAGGAGCTGAAATTTGAGCCCACCTCTTTGCACCCACCTTGCACCTTCCATCTCAATTAGGTCACCTGGGGACTGGTCTCTCATTTCTCGGCGGAATTCGCAAATGTCTTCGGATCTCGGCGATAACAGGATTATGTCGTCACCACTCCCCCTGCGTCAGGTGGCCCATGCCCTCACAACTCGACCCCCCACTCGCGGCCTTGAGTGACTGCCAGGCTTCTTCCCCTTCTGATGCCACTCTCATTCCGTCCGAGACCTGTCTCATCAAGGCAGCGCCGACCCTCATCCACCTCTTCCCACCCGGGCCAACGCTCGGCTTCCGCTACAAGGTTGATGTCAACGGAGTGGTCATCGGCCGTCATCCCCAATCCAACATCGTGAGCTACGACCCCTCCGTGTCGGTTATCCATGCCCAGGTCGAGTCCCGCCAGGACGGCAGGTTCGTCGCCTCCGACCTCGGAAGCACAAACGGAACCTTCGTGAACAATGTCCGGATCGACTCTGGGACACTCCGAAATGACGACTTCCTCCGCCTCGGCGACAGCGTGTATCGCTTTCTGTCCGGGGCGGATGTCGAAGCACAGTGTCGCAACGAAATCGCACAACTGGCTGCAGCCGATCCCTTGACCGGCCTGCCCACCCGGTCGAAATTCCAGGAGTCATTAGAGTGGGAAATCGGCCAGGCTACCCAACACAACCGACGCCTCGCTCTAATCATGATCGAGATTAATAGCTTGGAAGCGATCAACGACCGGTTCGGGCGTCCGGTCGCTGGACAGGTGATTCGCGCGGTGGGGATTCGCGTGCGGGACATGGTCCGGGTGTCCGATCTCCTGGCCCGTTACGACGGGCAAGTCTTCGCAGCTCTCATGCCGGGAGTCGGCTGGGAGATTGCAAACCGCATCGCCGACCGAGTTCGCAGTGGCGTCGCCGCCCGACCTTTCCTCATTGAGGGGCGGCAGCTACCAGTGACTGTCAGCGTGGGGCTCTCGACCCTCACCAGTGGAGAGAAGCTCTCGCCAGGAGAGATGATCTTCCAGGCCGAAGCGCGAATGGACCGTGCAAAACGAACCGGACGGATCACCGTTTCTGCACCGGCATCCGGAATTGCACCTCCGCCGTCCGGTTCCGCGTGCAAATGGGGTGAAGTGGGATGGGAGAGTCCCTCTTCAATCGAAAGCATGGGATCGCAAACATTGGTGCCACAGCGAGTTTGATCGTTTCCAGGTTCCTGCTTGCGTCCCCACCGGCCCTCGGATAGCCTCATCACTTCCATCGGGGTGTCCGTCTAGCTCGCCGCTTTGCGGCAGGACGATGTTGCGTCGTCCGGGCGCTCCGCCTCCCATCCGTCCCGGCGAAGGCTGTTCCAGGACCGCGATTAAATGTAGTAGGGTCGGAGTGTTCGGCGACCCTGAGCGAACCCCGCCAATCGGGGTTGTCACCAACACTCAAACCCCACTACATTTAGCGGTCCCGGTGAGCCTTCGGCGTCCCAGGTCNNGAAGTAGATTGCCCCGATGGATCAGCCGGACCGTGGGTCACACCCGCGGCCCGGCTCGTTGGTAAGAGGAAGAAAGTCGCCCGATGTCCAATCACGACAAAGAGGCGATCAGAGCACCTTGAGGGGAGACGCTGCCCCGGGACTTGCCACTACAACGGCCGGATGGAATCGCCCCGAGGCACGAGTCTCGGGGGCGAGTGCGAGCAGTTCGGTGCAGAGGCTTGTGTTCAGGATGTGCTCCACTCGCGCCAGAGCACGGGCGACGGTCGCCCCATCCATCACGCGGTGGTCATAGATCATGCGGACCGCCACCGACCCGTCTGGGCCAATCACTCCATAATTCAGCGTCGCGGTCAGCGGCGAAAGTGGGTGCAATGACTCCGCCCCGAGCGAGGAATACACCGTCACCCCGAATGTCCCGAAGTAGTTGGCCCGTTGGCGACCGATGTTCAGACCTAGCCACCACAAGAGCCGGCGGATCGGCCTGGGCCATGCCGCGAGTCGAAGTGCCTGGCGGAAACTACTCACCGAGTCGACAGGGACGGTCGAAGCCTCACGCACGAGCAAGCCGATCTCGGTGATCGATCGCGACTCCGGCTCCTTGACCCGAAGGCCGAGGACGGCCGGTTCCCCGTCAACCTCGCGCTCCACCATGATCGAGGCGACGCTCCCCGGATACTCGTACAGGTGTGGCCAGGGAAGCTTGCAATAGGCGCGGCGGAGTTGGGGGAAGTCGATCGCTGCCAGNNGGGCGCTCCTGGCACCTTCGCCGCGCTACGATCAGCCCGGCGAGGTTCATCGTCCGCTGGACCGGAACGGTGGGAACCCCGGCCGAAAAGTGCATCAGGTCACAGATCAACCGGCGTTGCCGGGAGAGAGGCACGACCCGACCGCGCATGTCTGATCCCTCGCCGCCCCTGGATCGAACGACCAGTGAGTGTGGTGTGGTTTAACCGCCCGGAAGACAAAAGCCTGCCCCGCATAGCTCCGCCGCCATTCGATAGGCTCAAATCCCGCGGCCTGGAGTTTCTCGCACACTTGCTCGGCGGTGAGGTAGTGGAACCGGCCGATGCGGGCTTCCTGTTTCAACCAGGCCCCGTACTTCATCATCCGCAATGCTCGCTTGAGGAAGCGAAGAGGCCGCCCCGCTCGAAACAGATCACCCAGTGACAGAAGCCCGACCTTCCACCATTTCGGTTCGGGCACATTCACCGAGAAGACAAACCGTCCGCCTGGCCTGAGAACTCGCAACGCCTCCAAGAGGACACGGTCATACGCTTCGGTCGTCCATCGTCCTTGCGACTCGGAGTAGGATTCGGCGTAAGTGATCGAGAGGCCGGACACTGCGTGGTCGAACGACTCGTCATCGAAGAGGCTCAGGCCATGACTGAAATTGTGACAGAGGAACCGCACACGATCCCCGGGAGACGGAGTGGCTTCGTCGCGGATATGAGCGAAGGCGACCTCGTTGATCGCTGCGCAATCGAGGCCGATCACTTCCTTGATCGTACCACCTGATCGCTCCCACAGACCTTGTGAGAGTGGGCCGCTGCCGCACCCGAGGTCGAGCCAGCGCTCACCTACGCTGGGGACACACCAGTCGAGGGTGTCTGCGAGGAGTCGTCGGTAGGGTCGGACCTCCTGCTGCGACCAGAAGGCTTTCGCGCACTTCGTGTCCGGCCAGAAGTTCCGGACGGTGGGCGAACCACTCATACCGATCTCCCTTAGAACTCGTCCAGGATCACAACCGTGTTTTTCGCCG
>PLDW01000456.1 GCA_003136315.1 Gemmataceae bacterium
AAGGAGACCATGAACACGATGGTTGATCAGCTCCGCTCGTTTGCGGCGGAAGTCAGCCGTGTGGCCCGGGAGGTCGGCACCGATGGCAAGCTCGGCGGGCAGGCGGCAGTGCCGGGGGTGGGGGGAACCTGGAAGGATCTCACCGATAACGTCAATTCGATGGCTTCGAACCTCACCGGCCAGGTCCGCAATATCGCCGACGTGGCCACGGCCATCGCGCGCGGCGACCTGAGCCGCAAGATCACCGTCGATGTCAAAGGGGAGATTTTGCAGCTCAAGGAGACCATGAACACGATGGTCGATCAGCTTTCGGCGTTTGCGTCGGAAGTGACCCGAGTGGCGCGTGAAGTCGGCACCGAGGGGAAGCTTGGTGGCCAGGCGCAGGTCTCTGGCGTGGCGGGCACCTGGAAGGATCTCACTGATAATGTCAATTCGATGGCCTCGAACCTCACCGGCCAGGTTCGCAACATCGCCGATGTCACCATCGCCGTGGCGAATGGTGACCTTTCCAAGAAGATTACTGTTGATGTGCGCGGCGAAATTTTGCAACTCAAGGAAACCATCAACACGATGGTCGAGCAACTCCGCTCCTTCGCCTCGGAAGTCACTCGCGTGGCCCGCGAGGTCGGCACCGAGGGCCGCCTCGGTGTGCAAGCCGTGGTGCCTGGCGTGGCGGGGACATGGAAGGATCTCACTGACTCGGTCAACACGATGGGCGCCAATCTCACCGCGCAGGTCCGCAACATCGCGGAAGTCACCACCGCAGTCGCACGCGGCGACCTCAACCGCAAGATCACTGTCGATGTGAAAGGTGAAATCCTGGAGCTGAAGAACACCATCAACACCATGGTCGATCAGCTCAACTCCTTTGCCGGCGAAGTCACTCGCGTCGCGCGCGAGGTCGGCACCGAAGGGAAGCTCGGCGGCCAGGCACAGGTGGGCGGCGTGGGCGGCACCTGGAAGGATCTCACCGACAACGTGAACTTCATGGCGTCCAACCTGACCGAGCAGGTTCGCGGTATCGTGAAAGTCGTTACCGCTGTGGCCAATGGCAACTTGAGCCAGCGCCTCACCGTGCAGGCCAAGGGCGAGGTCGCCGCGCTCGCCGACACCATTAACAACATGACCGATACGCTAGCGACTTTCGCCGATCAGGTGACTAACGTGGCGCGCGAGGTGGGTGTGGACGGACGGCTCGGCGGCCAGGCCAATGTCCCCGGGGCTGCCGGCACGTGGAAGGATCTCACCGGTAACGTCAACCTTCTCGCTGCCAACCTCACCACCCAGGTTCGCGCCATCGCTGAAGTGGCCACCGCTGTGACCAAGGGCGACCTCACTCGCTCCATCCAGGTCGAGACTCGCGGCGAGGTGGCCGAACTGAAGGACAACATCAACACGATGATTTTCAATCTGCGCGAAACCACCGAGCGTAATCGCGAGCAGGACTGGCTGAAGACCAACCTCGCCAAGTTTACCGGCATGCTCCAGGGGCAGCGCGAGTTGAACACCGTGGGCCAGATGCTCCTCAGCGAACTGACCCCACTGGTCAAAGCCTATCAGGGAACCATCTACCATCTTGGTGGAACCGATGAGGATACCCAGCTCAAACTGCTCTCAAGCTACGCGCATAAGGGCAAGCGGTTGGTTGAGACCATCGATCTTGGCGAGGGCCTTGTCGGTCAGTGCGCGGTGGAGAAGAAGCGCATTCTTCTCACCGATGTGCCGCCGGATTTCATCACCATCGCCTCCAGTCTTGGCGAGGCCCGGCAGGTGAGCATTATCGTGCTGCCGGTGCTCTTCGAGGGACAGACCAAGGCGGTCATCGAACTGGCCACGCTACAACCTTTCACCGAGGTGAACATGACCTTCCTCGAACAGCTCACCCAGAGCATCGGTGCGGTCTTCAATACAATCGAGGCGACCATGCGCACCGAGGGCCTGCTCACGCAATCCCAACAACTCACCGTCGAGTTGCAATCCCGCCAGAGCGAACTCCAGAAGACCAATGAAGAGCTGGGCACCAAGGCGAAGCTACTCGCCGAGCAGAACGCCGAGGTCGAGCGCAAGAATGCCGAGGTCGAGCAGGCTCGCCATGCGCTTGAGGAAAAAGCCGCCGAACTGGCGCTCACCTCGAAATACAAGTCCGAGTTCCTGGCGAATATGTCCCATGAGCTGCGCACGCCGCTCAATTCCATCCTCATCCTCAGCCAACAGCTCGCCGAAAACTCCCCGGGCAACCTCTCTGGCAAGCAGGTCGAGTTTTCCCGCAACATCAACTCTTCCGGCTCCGACCTCTTGCACCTCATCAACGACATCCTCGATCTGTCGAAAATCGAGTCTGGCACTGTGACCGTCGAGGTCGAAGAAATCCCCTTCCCCGGCCTGCGCGACAACATCGACCGCAACTTCCGGCACGTGGCCGAGGCCAAGAACCTGCCGTTCCATGTGCATTTCTCCGAGAGCCTGCCACCCTTCCTGGATAGCGACCCGAAACGGCTCCTGCAAATCCTCAAAAATCTGCTCTCCAATGCCGTCAAGTTCACCGCTCACGGTCACGTGGATGTGCGGGTCGGTCTTGCCACACAGGGCTGGACACACGATCACCCGGTACTTAGCAAGGCCAGCCAGGTGGTTGCCTTCGCCGTCGAGGATACTGGCATTGGCATCGCCCCGGAGAAGCAGCGAATCATCTTCGAGGCCTTCCAACAGGCCGATGCGGGCACCTCCCGCAAATACGGCGGTACCGGCCTTGGCCTCGCCATCAGTCGTGAACTGGCTGTGTTGCTGGGTGGCGAGATCAAGCTTGCCAGCGTTCATGGAGAGGGCAGCACCTTCACCCTCTTCCTGCCGGTCCACTACACCGGCCCCAACAGCGGCAGGACCGTGGCGGTCCCCGGCGCTGCGACCGCCGCTCGCGAACTCACGGTCCTGCCCGTCGCGCGCGAAGAGCATATCGAGGATGACCGCAACTCCATTGAGGATGGCGACCTCGTACTGCTCATCATTGAGGATGACCCCCATTACGCCCGTATCCTCCTGGGCCTGGCGCGCGACAAGGGCTTCAAGGGCATCGTCGCCTCCAAGGGCGCGATGGGCCTTTCCCACGCCCGGCAGTTCCATCCCGCGGCCATCTCCCTGGATATTTTTCTGCCCGACATGCTCGGTTGGACCGTGCTCAACCAGCTCAAACTTGACCCGGCAACGCGCCACATCCCAGTCCAGATCGTCAGTCTGGAAGAAGAACGCCAGCACGGCCTCGCACACGGCGCCTTCTCCTACCTCGTCAAGGCGCCCACCACCGAGGGCCTGGAAGCGGCATTCGACCGCCTCAAAGACTTCACGACTCCGCGCACCAAGCGGCTGCTGGTGGTTGAAGACAACGACGTCGAACGGAAGTCCATTGTCGAGCTGATTGGCTATCAAGATATTGAGATTGTCACTGCGGCGACAGGGGCCGCGGCGATGGAGACGATGCTTGCCCGGCCTTTCGACTGCGTGGTGCTCGACCTCCGCCTGCCCGACATGACCGGTTTCGAGTTGCTGAACAAGATGCACACCACGCCGACCCTGGCGGCCGTGCCCGTGGTCGTCTTCACCGGCAAGGACTTGAGCACCGAGGAGCAGACGAAACTCAAGGCGATGGCCAAGAGCATCGTCCTCAAGGACGTCCGATCACCTGAGCGATTGCTCGACGAGACCGCCCTCTTCCTCCACCGCGTCGTCACCGACTTGCCGGCGGAGAAGCAGAACATGCTCGAGCGGCTCCACAACTCCAAGGAAGTGCTGCGTGGCCGCAAAGTGCTCGTCGTTGATGACGACGCACGCAATATTTTTGCACTCACATCTGTGCTTGAGAATCAGGAAATGGAGGTGATCAGCGCGACCAATGGTCGCCAGGCCATCGATATCCTCCAGAATTCGTTCGACGTGAGCATCGTGCTCATGGATATCATGATGCCTGAGATGGATGGCTACGAAACGATGCGCGAAATCCGCAACGTCCCGAAATTCCGTACCCTCCCGATCCTCGCCCTCACCGCTAAAGCCATGAAAGGTGACCGCGAGAAGTGCCTCGACGCCGGTGCCAGCGACTATATCGCCAAGCCGGTGAATACCGACCAGCTTGTATCGCTGATGCGCGTGTGGCTGTTCCGCTGAACCATCGCAAAAAACGAAGGAACCAAGCCCCAATGAGCACGGACATTGCAAACCCACACAACGGTCCGCCGCACGAATTGCAAAGGCAACCTCGCCCAGCTGCCAGCGATACGGCGGCGGCGTTTCAAGACGTGCCCATTAACATTCTGATCGTGGACGATGAGCCGAAAAATCTCATCGTGCTCGAGACCGTCCTGAACGACCCCGCCTACCGGCTTGTCCGGGCCGAATCCGCCGACCAGGCGCTTCTGGCACTTGTTGTGGAGGAATTCGCTCTCCTGATCCTCGATATCCGCATGCCGGGCATGACCGGCTTTGAACTGGCCCAGATGATCAAGGAACGCAAAAAAACCTCCCGAGTGCCGATTATCTTCCTCACTGCGTATTACAACGAGGATCAGCATGTGCTCGAAGGCTATGACACCGGCGCAGTGGACTACCTCCACAAGCCGGTGAAGCCCACCATACTCCGCTCGAAGGTCGCCGTCTTTGCCGATCTCTACCGCAAAAGCCGCGAGGTCGCAATGGCCAACCGCGCTTTGCTTGCCGAAGTGACTGAGCGGCGCCGGGCCGAGGAGCGGCTGCGCGAACTGAATGACACTCTTGAGCAGCGTGTGAAAGATCGCACGGAAGCGCTGCGGGAAAGTGAGACGCGAATGCGGTTGGCGCAGGATGCAGCTCGCATCGGCACTTTTGACTGGAACATCCAAACCGGCATGAACGTGTGGACACCGGAACTGGAGGCACTCTATGGCCTCTCCCCGGGCAGCTTTGCGGGGACGAAGGCCGGATGGGAAAACCTCGTCCATTCCGAGGACCGGGCTGAAACATTGCGCCTCGTCGAGCGTGCCTTGGAGACTGGCCAACCGGTCGAGGGAGAATGGCGCGTGACTTGGCCAGATGGCAGCGTTCATTGGTTGATGGGGCGATTTCAGGTCTTCAAGGACGCCGCTGGCCTGCCTCTGCGCATGACGGGAGTGAATCTCGACATCACCAATCGTAAGAGGGCAGAGGAGGCGCTGCGGGAGTCCGACCGGCGCAAGGACGAGTTTCTGGCAATGCTTGCCCACGAACTGCGCAATCCGCTGGCGCCGGTACGCAACGCCGCCCAAGTCCTTCACATGAAAAGCCCGGCGACATCGGAGTTACAGCGGGCGAAGGATGTCATCGACCGGCAGATGCAATCGTTGACCCGGCTGATTGACGACCTGATGGACGTAAGCCGCATCAGTCGTGGGAAGATCGAACTCAGGCGGGAGCGGGTCGAACTGGCGCAGGTCATACAGGACGCCATCGAGTCGAGCCGTCCGCTCATTGAGCAGCAGGGTCACAAACTGACCGTGACACTCCCGCCCCAGCCGATCCTCCTCCATGCCGACTTGACCCGGCTAGCGCAGGTGTTCCTGAACCTTCTCAACAACGCTGCGAAGTTCAATGTGAAGGGTGGTCGCATTGACCTGACTGCGGAGCGGCAGGGGAGTGAGGTGGTGGTGTCGGTGAAGGACACCGGCGTTGGCATCCCCGTTGCTAACTTGTCGACCGTCTTTGAGATGTTCTCGCAGGTCGAGGGGGCACTCTCCCGGTCGCAAGGCGGGATGGGTATTGGCCTGTATCTGGTGAAACGGCTCGTCGAAATGCACCAGGGTCAAATCGAGGTCAAGAGCGACGGGCCGGACAAGGGGAGTGAGTTCCTGGTCCGCCTGCCGATCCTCCTGGAACCGTCACCCACTCCCAAGACGAGAACCGAGGATGACACCCTGCCGATCCCGACTTCCGAACTCCGGATTCTGGTGGTGGATGACAACCGAGACGCCGCCTCGACTTTGACGATGCTGCTTGAGTACATGGGCAACACCGCCTACACGGCCCACGACGGTGAGGAGGCCGTGGAAACGGCGGGGAAATATCGGCCCGATGTCGTGCTGCTCGACATCGGCTTACCAAAGATGAATGGTTACGACGCCGCCCGCGCGATCCGACATGAACCGTGGGGGCAGAACATGGTTCTCATCGCTGTGACTGGTTGGGGACATGATGAAGACAAGCGGAAATCAGAAGACGCCGGGTTCGACCTGCATATGGTCAAGCCTGTGGACCCACGATCGCTGATGAAGCTACTCGCCGATTTACATATCGTGAAAGTGTGACACAAGGATGTCACTGCCTGTTGTGGTCTTTCACGTGGTCAGAAACAGACTTTGGGCGATTCGTTCATCGAAGCGGTCTGGCAAACCAGAGTAACGCGAGGAAAGCAACCACGTTGAAGACGAGAAATACCCTGCCCAAAGCGATCGGCATGAACCGTGGTTTGGGTTGAACCAGGCTCGCATAATGATGAGTAGGCGGATTCTCACATCAGGGCGATCTCACCGTCCGGTGAGCTCCCGCTCCGCCTCAAACCAGTAGGCCACACCATCCCCGCCCGGCCGCCCGGCCGACTCCCAGAGTTGGTATGCCCGCGCCCGAATTGCATCCTCACTCACCGTGACCTTGGGGGTGATCAGAGGATTCCCGCTCGATGTGGGGTGAGTGAGAGTAACGGGAGGTCGGTGCGTGTGAGCATGGTCGTGTTTGTGGTGGGTCGCCATGATTTTGGCTCCAAGTTGATAAGGCGGATTCTCCACGTTGGGCAGACGCACCCACAATCACAAGAGCAACTCTGGGGCCGAAATCCTCCGCGATCCAGGGGACTGGGCGAGTAACTGAGATGAGGATTACCACTCCCGAGGCGAACAGTTGCGCGTGATCGGCAGATCAAAGCTGCGTACACCCCATTCGGCTCGAGAATCTCTGGGATTTCGGGACAATCGACTCAAGGGCCGGAATTGGCACGGCCTCTGCTCAAGCTCCGTGCGACGAGTCGCCGCAAACGGTAGTAGCAAACCTGATGAAATGTCTTGAGAATGGATTTCTGCAGCAGATGCGATTCATGAGACTCACTCTTTTCAGCCTGCTCTGAGGGGGATCGTGAGCAGTTTTTGATAACTCGCCCTGAGCTATATCCCACGGCACTTATTGGGGGTTTTGTCATGCTCCGCTGGGCTCTTTTGTTTCTGGTGCTGGCACTTGTTTCCGCATTGTTCGGCTTCGTCGGAATCGCAAATGTCTCAATGGACGCGGCCCGGATTCTGTTTTTCGTCTTCCTGGTGATGTTCGTTGTCTCCCTGGTGATGGGAAGACGAACCCCCAGTGAGACACTCTAGGCCGGAGCCACCTGCCCACACGGTTGGTGGCTGAGTCATCATCTTGTTTCGGCTCGTCTCTTGTAGACGGGCCGATGTCGTTGTGCGACTTCCAACAAGCACACGCCTACCATCTCCCGGGACCGATCCCACGAGGCCGAGATGCGTTGGTACACCGCCTGGAATCTGCTCAAGCAAACTGGCCAGACGTTCATCATTCACAAGGCCACGCGGCTCGGAGCTGCACTCGCTTTTTACATCACACTCTCCCTGGCCCCACTGCTGCTGCTTGTCATCGGAATCGCTGGCCTGGTGTATGGCGAACAGGCGGCCCGAGGCGAGATCGCTCGACAACTCAACGACCTCATCGGAGGAGAGGCGGCCGTGGCCGTCCAGTCGATGCTCGCCAGGAGTGCGTCCCCGACAGGTGGGACCGTAGCCATGATCGTAGGGGTGGTCTTGCTGTTGGTTGGGGCGACCGGGATATTCACCTCCCTGCAGGACGCACTCGACACGGTCTGGGACGTCAATCCGGATCGCTCATCGGGCGGTTTTTGGGGACTGATCCGGGATCGACTTCTCTCAATTCTGGCGGTTTGCGCTGTGGCGATTTTGCTGCTTTTCTCTCTGGTATTCAGCGCGATCGTGTCCGGGCTGGGCGAGGCCTTCGAGCGGTGGTTTCCGAATTCGAGTGTGTGGCTGGGTGCGGCGAATGTCGTTCTCGAGTTTCTCCTCACCACCGCTCTGTTCGCGATGGTTTACAAGCTCCTCCCGCACGTTCGGCTGGTGTGGTCGGATGTCTATGCGGGGGCAGTGCTGACTGCCGCCCTGTTTATTCTTGGGAAGTACCCGATCGGGTTGTATCTCGGCCGCACAGCTGTCGGGTCGACGTTTGGCGCGGCTGGATCGTTCGTCGTCCTGCTATTATGGGTCTATTACTCCTCCTTGATCTTTCTGTTCGGGGCTGAGTTCACCCAGGTGTATGCCGCCCGGCACGGAACTTGGGCGGGGAAGGCCCCCGCGAAGTCGCCTGCCGTCACTCTCAACACCAATTCAGCGAGTGTGGCTCCCGTATGATCGATCGGGAGCCGTCCGCTGGGACCGAACCACGCCCCCGCATCACCCTCCTCTCCCCCGCAGCTCACCCAACAATTTCTCAAGGTCCGGCAGGTGTACCGGCTTCACGAGGTGGCCATCGCACCCGGCCTCCCGGGACATCACCCGATCCCCATCCTGCCCCCACCCGGTGAGGGCGACAACAGTGATTGCCCGGCCCCACAGCTCGGCCCGGATCCGCCGCGTTGCCTCCAGCCCATTGAGCTTTGGCATTCCGACGTCCATCAGGATGAGATCCGGACGGGTCCGCTTGGCAGCCTCCACTGCCTCTTCTCCATCGTGGGCGGTGTGCGCTTCGTGTCCGAGGAGTGAGAGCATCTCCGCCAGCGACTGTGCTCCATCGTGGTTGTCGTCCACCACCAGCACCCGCTGGCCAGCCTGAGTCGCCGGCTTCGCAATTGTCGGCAATGCCCCTGCTGTGGGGTGATCGCCCAAGACCGGCAGCCGGACGGTGAACGTGCTGCCACGGTTGGTGCCCTTGCTCTCAGCGGTCACTGTCCCCCCGTGCATCTCGACCAATCCCTTGACCAGGGCCAACCCGATCCCGAGGCCGCCGGTACTCTTCTCAATCGACCGGTCCACCTGGCTGAACATGTCGAAGATTCGGGGCAACTCGTTCGCGGGGATGCCGATGCCAGTATCCCGGACTGTCACCACGACCTCTTCACCCCGCCGCTCGGCAGCCAGTTCGATTTTTCCCCCAGACGGGGTGTATTTCGCGCTGTTGGTGAGCAGGTTTGCGAACACTTGAGCCAGTCGGATCAAGTCGCCGTCCAAAACGATCGGCTCGTGCGGGAGGTTCACTGCCAGCTCGTGGCGGGCCGCGTCCACCAATGGGCTCGCTGTCTCCACCGCACTCCCCACAACGTCTGCCAGCTGCACTCGGGACCGCCGCAGTTCCATCTTCCCCTGGGTGATCCGGGACACGTCGAGCAGGTCGTCCACCAGCCGCACCATGTGGGTCAGTTGTCGATCCATCATCTCTCGGGCCTTCGACCGGGCAACGGGGTTCTCATCGGCGAACCGGAGCAGTTGAAGCCCATTGCGGATCGGGGCAAGGGGGTTGCGCAGCTCGTGCGCCAGCAGTGCGAGGAACTCGTCCTTCCGCCGGTCGGCCTCCTTCATCGCCTCTTCGTTCCGCTTGCGATCGGTCACGTCCCGGGTTGTCCCCGTCACCGCCTCCACCTCCCCCTGGGGTCCGAGAACGGGAAAGAAGATGTAATCGTAGATCCGCCGGCCGTTTGTCCCGGTGAATGGCACTTCCCCGCGGATCGGTTGCCGGGTGGCGATGACCTGATCGATCTCCCGGTCGTGCATGGCTGCGTGCCACGGCTCATACCCGAGTTCCAGACAGTTCTTCCCGATCGCCTCGTCCCAGCTCTGCCCCCAGAGTGCCAGCAGGGCTTCGTTGGCGTAAGTGAACCGGTGGGAGAGGTCAAACACGTAAATCAGATCGGGGGTGTTCGAGAGTGCGGTCTCGTAGAGCCGCCGCCGCCGTTCGGACTCGGCCGACACCCGTCGGTAACTCTCCTGGCTCTCCACGATTGTCTGTTCCGCGGCGACGCGCTGTGTCACGTCTCGGAAGTAGATGGTGATGCCGTCCGAGGAGGGATAGGAGTGCGCTTCGTACCAGCGGTTGTGATCCGGGTAGTATGCCGTGATCGAGGAGGCAACCTTCTCGTTGGCGGCTTTCAGGTAGGCGCGCTCAAACTCGCTGCCGGCCAGGCCAGGGTACTCCTCCCAGAGAATCTTGCCGATGAGGTCTCTTCGCTCCCGCCCCAACACCTGTTCGGCCTGGCGGTTGACGTAGGTGAACCGCCAGTTGCGATCCAGCCCAAAGAACGCGTCAGTGATGCTTTCCAGGATGGCAGCAGCCCAGCTGTGGGCCGCCCGCACGGCTTCCTCGGCTCGCTTCCGCTCAGTCACGTCGCGGAACACCAGAACCGCCCCGAATGGCGAGCCGTCCTCGTCCAGCATGGGGGCCACACTGTCGTCGATCAGCCGCTCGATGCCGTCCCGGGAGATCAGCACCGTGTGGTTCGCCAGCCTGACGACGATCCCTTCTCGCAAGGCCCGCAGGGCGGGGCTCTCAATCGGCTGGCGGGTGTGCTCGGTCAGAATTCGGAAGACGTCAGACAGGGGCCGCCCCACCGCCTCGGCCTGGATCCACCCGGTCAGATTCTCAGCGACTCGGTTGAGAAAGACCACCCGGCCAGTAGTGTCGGTAGTGATAACTCCATCGCCAATGCTGGCCAGCGTGATCCTCAGCCGCTCACGCTCGGTGGCCAACTCCCGTTCGGCCTGTTGGCGGGCGAGGTGAATAGCGTTGGCATTCTGGAACGCGACGGAGCGGAGTCGCTTCTCCTCATCCTCGTTTGCCGCCATCACCCGACTCCGAGTTGTTCGGCCGCGAGGGCCGTGCCGAGCACTCGCGAGCGAATCTTGGCGAAGGCCGTGTCGCGAGTCGTGGATGTGTCATCACAGAATGGCGCGAACCCGCAGTCGTCAGTTGTGCCAAGTTGCCCGAGAGGGATGTATTGCGCGGCTTCCAGCACCCGCGCTCGGACCTCCTCCGGCGTCTCCACTCGTGGGTTGATCGGTGAGATCACGCCGACAAACACCCGCTGGTCCGGCTTCAGGTGGTTGCGGATCATCTTCAGAACCCGGGGGCGATCCGGCTCGTCTGCGAGGGCGACATAGAAGTTGCCCGCTCTCAGTTCGAACAGGGAGGGTAAGAGGTCGGCATAATCGACGTCCGAACTGTGGGTGGTGTCGCGGTCAGCGCCCGGGCAGGTATGCACACCGATCCGCCGACGGTCGTGTGCAGAAAACCGAGCCAGAGCCAGGTTATTCAGGTCAATAAAGCTGCGGAGGAGGCTCCCCGAGGGGTCAATCTTGAGCGCGAATCGGCCCTCGGTGAAGTCGATCTGGACCTTGTGAGCCCCCTTCCGCAGACAGGCCCGGACCTCAGTCTCATGTTCGCCAAGCAGATCCAGGATGAACTGCTGGCGGGGGTATCCGGGAATATCCTCCGGCGGGTATATCAGGCTCAAGGCCGAGGGCGAGATGACCGCCTGCTTCACCGGCTTGTGAGCGTACTTCAAGGCCAGGTCCAGGTAGCTATCAGCATGCCTCATATAGCGGAATGGTCCGGCCGTGAGGTGGGGCATCCGGCGCACATGGCTGCCAGCGAACGGGATCTGGAAGCCGTCCGGGACCGTATTTGCCAGGCCGTGAACACAGTAGGTCCAGAAGTTGTGATACTTTCGCTGCTCCCCGTCAGTGACGACCGGAGAACCGGTGGCCTCGAATTGCGCAATTGTATCACGGATCGCCTCTTCATAAAGGGGATCCAGCGCAGGGTCCGTACCGTCGGTTACAGCGATCGCCTCAAGAAGTCGGAATGGCCTCGGGATGCTCCCGATCGGCTCGGTCGGGATGGTCATGGTGGCACTTTCTTGTGGTGTCGTGCAAACTCCAGCCCACAATCAAGATACGAACACCTACGTCTGGGCTCCACGACCTCTGGGCAGTGGCGCCTTATGAGAATTCGATCGAATACATCCACCATACGCATCCATTCGCCGGGGGTCTGTCAACTACGTGACACAAGTCCCAAGAAATGGCAACAAAATGCTCACGCCATACGAGCCGGGCATTGCCGGGCCGTCTCCAAGTGGTAGAAGTGTTGTTCGTAACGACTTTCCCCCCACTCGTTCACCTCTGCTCCTGCCATCCCTGGTTGGAGGGTGAGACCACGCATGCCCCGTACGAAACCCGGCCGACCGACCGGCAATCACCTCCTTGATAG
Organism: Gemmataceae bacterium; assembly: GCA_003136315.1. Classification (GTDB taxonomy): domain Bacteria; phylum Planctomycetota; class Planctomycetia; order Gemmatales; family Gemmataceae; genus Urbifossiella. The sequence continues at coordinate 12,268 of PLDW01000456.1, forward strand.
GCTGCCAGATTCAGAACTGGATCGATTATTGGTCGACGCCCAGTTGTTGTCGTTCGACGCCCGGGATTCGGTCGATGGGCTTGGGCAAGATGGACGCCCTGTCTATTTCCCAACCAGCGGAGTCTACTCGCTCTTGCTCCCGATGGCTGACGGCAACCCGGTTGAAGTCGCAGTCGTCGACAGCGAGGGTATGCTCGGCATCCCGGTGGCCCTCGGGATGGATAGCGACCCGCTACGGGCAGTCGTCCAGTCCCCGGGGTACTGCATCCAGGTGTCTCCCGAACGGTTCCGGGCCACACTTCATGATCGTGGAGTGCTCGACGCCCTGGTTCGCCGGTTCCTGGCCGTGTCGTGGCAGACGGCAAACCAGACGATCGCGTGCAACCTCCGCCACACTGTGAAGGAGCGGGTCGGCCGGTGGCTGTTGACGGTTCACGACCGGGCCGAGGCCGATGAATTCGTGGTCACCCAGGAGATCCTGTCGGGGATGGTCGGGGCGAGCCGACAGAAGGTGACGGTGGTGGCTGGGCAGTTGCAGGCGGCTGGCTCGATCCGTTACCAGCGGGGACGGGTCCGGATTCTCGACCGCGCTAGCCTGGAGGCGGCCAGTTGCGACTGCTATCGGGTTCTCCGCCAGGCCCATGACTTCCTCACCTCTTGACCGCCAGGTGCAGAAGACCAGACCGGCTTTCGCCTCATACAGGAACCCGTTGAGGCTGTCACATCTGTGGAAAGACGATTGGACGTATAA
>PLDW01000260.1 GCA_003136315.1 Gemmataceae bacterium
CAGGAAGAGGTCACCAAGCAGCCCGACCGTCCGGTGGGGAAGGGTGTTCAGGATGTGCTCGACGAGATCTGTTGTGAGCATGGTGTTTGGGGAGTGCGAGTCGTGAGGTCTCATATAGGAACCCGCTGAGGCTGTCTCATTCCAGGAGCGATCATCGGTCTAACGGGAGGGCGAGGCTCCTGCCGAGCGTGAAGGTGATGCTCGGCAGGAGCCTCGCCCTCCCATATATATACGTCCAATCGTCCTTCCATAGATGCGACAGCCTTAGCGGGTTTCTGTATCAGAAACGTTGCCTTTACAATCTGGCCGTGATCATTCCGCGGTGTGCTGGGGACGGTTATTTCTTCGGAATTGGCAGGCCACCTCCCGCCGCTGCCAGTCCACCGTGGACGATCTTTGGCCAGTACTTTTCCAATTCAAAATGCGGATCGTTTTCCTGGTCGTGGCACTTCGAGCACGTCCGATTGACCCCGTTCAGAACCTGTCGCTCGTTGAGTGTGTGGACCACCTGATTGCGCTCAATCGGCCCCATCTTGGCCACCTTGTCCATCGTCTCCACAGACAGGAGCTTATCCGTTTTGTCCTTCTTCCAGGGGGACAGCAACTTGAGGAGTTCGACATTGTTCGGGGCCGACACATGCCCGCTGCCCGGGCCGTGGCAACTCTCACACCCGACGTTCGCCAGTTTGGGAGTCTTCTTTTCATTCTCGTATCCCGTCTTGAAGCCGTACCCGATGGTGTGACAGACCAGACACTCCCCGTCAAGGTTCCGCAAGCCTGGCCTTTTCGCCCGGGTTACGAGGGTTTCGAGGGCGTGGCTATGGGGTGTCGTCGTCCACTTCACATAATCGGCAGCATGACACCCCTGGCACCGATCGGAGCCGACGTAGCTGAGGTTGAGATTCGGTGCCTGGATTTGAGCCGGATGCAAGGTTTTGGTCACCTTGGCCTGGAAATTTCCGTCCTTCACCAGGTGGGCATATTCTTCAAGCAGGGTCAGAGCCCGATTGGCCTTCTCCGCCTTGGGATCGTTGGGAGTCAGATACTCCTCCCCCATCGGAACGAGTTGGTACTTCAGATCATATCCGCCGCCCTCTTTCTTGAACAATCCCACCACACCCACATACTGCCCCTTGTGCCCGACCTGGATGAACCATGTCTTCTGCCCATTCTTGTGGACCACTTCCTGCGGAAACGACGGCGGCTCGGGGTCGCTCGCCTGGCATAAAATGACCGAGAACTGAGGCCACACTTCGACCAATTTTTTGGCCTCATCGATCGTACCCTGGTACAGCAGCAGGTTCATATCGGGGGCTCTTTTTCGAGCAGCAAAACCCTGGACAGCCGGACCCAGCACTTCCTTACTGGACTCGAACCAGAGGGTCGGGTCGATCTTGGTTGCGGTCCGAGCGAGAGACGGACCGACCAACCCCACGATCCCGACCTGAACCTGGCCGATTTCCGCCACCTCTGCGATCCCGACGGTCGGGCGAGTACCGCCTTGTCCGGGGGGGAAAAACGACGCCTGGGGCACCGTCTGTCCCTTCGGAGGCACCGTCTGTCCGTCCGCAAGTCCCACCACATTCCCGGCCAGAACGAAAGGGGGTTGCTCCTTCTGTAAGCTGTACTGAGCGACAACATTCGTGAGTCGCGCCTCAAATTCTGTCTTCCCAACACCGACTGCGACATAGCCCATCTCGCGCAGGGCATTCATCATGGTGACGTACTTGGCCAGATCCTGCTCAAGAGGGGGGAGAATCCCAGACGGTCCGATCCCGGGCGAGCCTGCGGTGGGGTGACGGTCCGGCAACAGATCTCCCAGATCAACCCCGGCAACCCGCCAGTCTTTAGCCCAGAGTGAGGCGATGAAGTTGGCTCGACGCTCCAATCCACCCTTCTGGGGCCGACTGCACCCGCAAGGCTGGAGATACCCAAACGACTGCCCAGAAAGGACCAACACCGCATCCGGTTTCACTCCCTTCGGCCAGGTTGCAAAGAGTGCCGTATCCCCGCTATTCGGTGCAAGGACCGGGGGATCATCCGATGCGACAGGTACCCGTCGACAAAACCCTGTCGCAAGTCCGGCAAAAAGCACAACCAAGCCGATGAGGCCGAAGACCGTCCACCCGGTCCCCCGCCGGCCCACTGTTCTGGCCTGTGTCTTTTGCTGGGTCATTTTGGCATGTCCTCTGAACCCGGGTGTGATGTCCTACATACCCAATCTACCGGCCTGCGGCGAGGCCAGCCTTCTCAGATCGGGGGAGGGTTTCCCAGGTCTTCCACCCCAGGCGAAGAAGGACCGCCGCAGCGGGTTCCTGTATCAGTCGCATCTCGGAGTCATTTTTGTTTCCCGAATCCCTTAACCGGAAAGCGTACACGGCGGGGATTCGGCCCTTTCACCTCCAACACCACGACACCATCGCGGATCTCGCCCGACTGCCGATTCTCCGGAATGTGTAACTTGATCTTGTAGGCACCCAGACCGTTGAGGTCGGGTTGTTTCTCCAGCGTCACCTTCATGAAGTCCGGAACGGTCTGATCGGTCACCACGGCTAACTCGACACCAGCTTGCTCAGTCGTGATATCGAACGTCTCGGTCGTGCCCCGTGGCTCCGAAAATGACCCGAACCGGAGTTCAGTGCCGCTTGTGAGATAGATCGGACCGTGAAGGTTCCCGCGGACCGCAAGTTCCTTGGTGTCGGTCCCTTGCGTGATCCAGATGGTTCGGTCGAGCCGGCCGATATCCGCCCGGCGGTCGCCGACTTTGGTCTGGATAATGATGGGGAATTTGAAGGCAGACTTCACCCGGACTGGGACGCCATCTTTTCTCGACAGGGCAAAGGAGTGCCAGATCAACTCTTCCTCCGGGATCGGCACGAGCGGACCGGTCGTGACGAATGGTCCCGGATCTCCAGCGGCCCCCTGGGTCATTGTGACTCGGATGCTGAAGTTGGGCATCTCGTCGCGCGTTCGGGTGGTGGAATAGATGACGATTTCGTGGGTCTGGGGTGGGGTCTGTTCGGTCATTTCCCCCAGATCGATGTTCGCCCGACTCAGCTCGAACGGTCCGGCGGGCACATACGCGATCTCAAGTTTATCCTGCCCAACCTGCGACGTATTCACGACACGGCTATCGAACACCGCTGTGAGCGGGGTCTTGCCACCCATATGGACTTCAAAGGTGAGGTCCATGATGCCCCACTGAGGACTCCAGCCATCGGCGTCCACCAGTCCAGGAACACTGTACTGCACCTCGTCCCGATGAAGGAACTTGTGTTTCTGCCACTTGAGAGATGTGATCAGGTTTGCTGCGGCTCCCGAGACCGCAGCCGGGTTCAATGACACCGGACCCATTGGAAGGAGTGACACAGCATCGACTTGCAAGAGATGTTTCAGCGCTTCGGGTGGAATCGGGGCCAGGTTCCCACCGCTGCACGCGGAACAACTGACCCCTTTCAACTGCACAGCCACATCGCCGCGGTTGGGGTTCCGAAACCAGAACGCCGTGTGGTACTCGTTATGTTCGCCTGCCAGAAAATACCCCGGGAACTCGCGGTTGGGGAGGCTCTCCGACACCGGATCCCACTTGCGGGAGTTGGTGAAGAAGATCAGCGGGGGGGTCTCCGTGATTGCCTCCCCTCCCTCACCAGAAGGCTTATCATTGGGAGGAGGAACGACTGCGGAGAAGTAGGTCACTGCGAAGACCACGGCAACCAACAGGGCGAGTGGGATGAAGAGCTTGAGCGTGGAGTTCATGGCCGAGTGTTCCTGGCGGACCGGGCCGGGGATCTGCACGACAGGTGGGGGCTGTCGGTTGGGTTCCGGGGATGTGACATTGGTCGAATTCATGGCCGAATGTTCCTGGCGAACCGGGCCGGGGATCTGCACGACAGGCAGGGCCATCGGTCTGCGTCCGGGGATGCGACCTTGACGGCCCGGCACCCTTCTTACGTCCCTTTGCACCCACGGGTTCGTGGCCGTCTCCTGCCCCGATCTTGTGACTGGTACAGGACGACAATGGGTCACTTCTCTTTCTTGCCGAGCGGCTGACCATCCTTGTCGATCGGACCAACCGCAACGATCGTGAGGGTCTTTGGGTCGAGATATTTTCGCGCGACCGCCTGGACGTCTTTCGGGGTCACTGCTGCGACCTCTTTTTTGTATTGGTCCAAGTAATCGAACCCGAGCCCGAACCGCTCGGCTGCCGACAACTCATTGGCAATTGCGGAAAGGCTCGTGAACCGGAACGGGAGACTGCCCATGAGGTACTTCTTGGCGTCCTCGACTTCCTGTTCGGTCGGGGGCTCATCACGGATCGTGCGAATTTCTTTGATAATGCTATCCCGAACCCAGATGAACTTCTCCGGGTAGCGGGTCGCGATGTAGGCAGTGAACGTCCCAGGCTCATGATTTCCGGCGGTGGTGCTGATGGTTGCGTTCACGGTGTACGCCAGTCCCTGCCGGTCGCGCAAGCTTGCCGATAATCGGTCGGTGAAGCCTGGGCCTGTGCCCAGGACATTATCCATCACCAGCAGTTTATAGTAGTCGGGGTTCTGCCGGGTGATCCCCAGGTGCCCGACGTAAACGTACACCATCTCAGCGGTTGGGTCGCTGACAATGTTCTCGGTTACTCCGGTGGGCTTCGGTGGGGCCGGGGGTTGTGGCTTCACAATGTCCCGTTTTTTCCAGTCCTTCGTCAACCCCTCGACCGTCTTCACCATCTCGTCCGACTGGATATCCCCGGCGACAACCACAATCGCCCGGTTCGGGACAAAAATCTCCGTGTGGAACGCCTTACAGTCGGCAGCGGTCAGTTTCTCGACCACCCCCTTCTTGCCGAGAGAGGGTCGACCGAACGGGTGGCTGCCGTAGACGAGCGACTGGAATAGGCGGTGGGCTCGGGTGTGCGCCTGGGTCTCCGCCTCGGCGATGGCCGAGAGTTGCTGATCCCGCTGCCGTTCGAGGGCGTCGGCCGCGAATGCTGGGCGGGTCAGGCACTCGAAGAGCAGGCCAAGCCCAAGCCCCGTGTCCGGCGTGAGAACCTTCAAGCCCCCACCCGCGGCTGACAAATTCATACTCCCGCCGGTGTTCTCGAGGAGAGTTGCGATTTCTTGCCCACTATGACGGTCCGTACCCTCCTCCAACAGGCTTCCGACCAGATGGGCGATCCCGGATTTGTCGGCAGGCTCCTGAAGAGAGACATCACGGATTGCCACGCTGGCAACAACGATCGGGAGGCGGTGGTCTTCCAGAAGAATCAGGGTGATCCCGTTCGGGAGCACGACTCGTTTCGCGCCAGCAAGGGGGAATTCACTGGCACCGGCCCCATCGAGCGCCTTGCGCTGTGCACTTCGAGCGGGGAGGGTGGAACGCGGAACACGCACCGCCTCACCCGAATCTGTCACGCACTTCGAGGGTCCGGACTGCGGCTGAGCCCCTCCCCGTTTTTCCGCGTCTTTCGGGACCGACCAGACAACCGATGCGTGCTTGGGGTCAAAGTAGCTCTTGGCCACACGCTGAATGTCGGCCTTGGAGACCGTGGTGAGTCGGGTCAGGTAGTCGCGATAGAAGGCCGCGACATCATCCCCGCCGGGGTAGGTACTCACCCGGGCGATCGAGTCGGCCAGGGAGTGGACACTCTCGCGAGAGAAGACAAAGCCTGCCAGGATCTTCCGCCGAGCCCGTTCCAGTTCGGCATCCTCGATCGGTTCGTCGACCAACCGTTTGAGTTCAGCGAAGAGAATGGCCTCCACCTTTTTCCGATCCTTCCCGGGGAGCACTTCCGCACTCACGCTGAACCACCCCGGGTAGCGGCCGCTATTGTTCCCGGCCGAGACCTCCGACGCCAGTTGCTCACCTTCGACCAACTTGCGGTACAGCCGGGCAGTTCTCCCCTCGGACAAAACGGTCTGGATCACATCGAGGACCGGGTCATCCGGGTGGCCAACCGGGACGGTGTTGAACCCGATCACCACCCGGGGCACCTCGAACTTCGAGACGAACTCCTGGCGTGACGGTTCCGCGCGGTCCTTGTAGAAGGTGGGTGGTTTGCGGGGAGGGAGTTCTCCCGCCGGGATCGTGCCGAACAACTCCTTGATCCGTGCCTTGGCCTTATCCGGATCGAACCCCCCGACCACGACCAGGGCGGCATTGTTGGGGTGATACCATTTATCGTAATGACGCTTGATGATTTCGGCCGTGGCTGCCTTCACATGGATTTCTTCCCCGATCACGGGGTGCGAATAGGGGGAGTCCTTGGGAAATAGGAGCGGGAGAATCCTCTTGAGTTCCAGTCCCCAGGGCTGGTCATCCCCAGTGGCAAGCTCGGAGATGACCGCACCCTTTTCCTTCTCGAATTCGTGCTTGGTATCAATCCGGATGTTCCGCATTCGATCGGCCTCGATCCGCAGGGCGATATCCCAGCGGTCCGCGGCGAAATCGAAGTGGTAGACGGTCATGTCTTCGGAAGTGTAGGCGTTGTTGTGCCCCCCATTCCGCTGGGTTCCGCGGTCGATGTCTCCGGGCAAGAGTTTCTCGGTCCCCTTGAACATGAGATGTTCGAGATAGTGGGACAGACCGGTCTGATCTTTCTCCTCATCGGCGCTGCCCACTTTGTAGGCCACCATTGTGGTGACGATGGGGGAGCTTTTGACGGGGAGGAGGTACACGCGCAGCCCGTTCGGGAGCGTCTCCGTTTGCAGGCCAGAGAGCATTCCCTGAGCGAGCCGGCCCAAGTTGGCGTCGGCGTTCGGTTTGGGTGGAGGGTCGGCAGCCTGCCCAAGGGAAGGTGCCAACAGTGGGGCCAGAAGCCCGACCAGTAAAGACAGACGCAATGACATGCGGGACCTTCCCTTCCCGGTGATCGGCGAGCCAGCCATTCCGGCTCCGCCTCTAGTTTAGCAGTCGGCGCTGCGACAGGGAGGCCGATCCGCAGAACCTGTTCGGTCTGCACACTTTTCCCTTGCCCGAAGCGGGTTTGTGGGGTTACTTTGAAGGAGTCCATCTCGCGGACTCACAAACCGGCATCGTGTCGGGGGCACTCGATCACAGACTCGTTGAGGGGATCTGGTGCGGCCCGGGTGCAGTGGGCGCAGTGTTAGCTGGTCCGGCCCAGCGGGCGGACATTTCTCTCCGAAGAGGTACACACCATGTCCCCAGGCCGGGTTGTTGACGACTCCTGTTCCCCAGTTGCTGCGGGCAAGTGGTGGCTCCAGCGGGGTTTACCCTTCCTGGTCACTCTGCTCCTGTTCCCAGTCGGTGGCTGGGTTGTCGGTCAACCCCCGGTGCCAATTGCCCCTCCCAACCCCCAACCAGGACCCGGACAGCCGGGGGGGATGCCACCAAAACCCGTGCCGCCCGGAGGCGGCCAGGTTCCAGGTGCTCCTGGTGTTCCTGCAAAGCCACCCGCCGCACTGAATCCGATGGCTCCAGGTCTCGGCGTGCCGATGCCAGGACAGCCGGGTGCGGGGCCGCAACCCCCGTCAATCCCGGGTGCAGCCCCGCCAAACCCCAATGGAGGGAACCCGATCCCGGGTCAACCGGGAGTCGGAGGCCAGGCTGGGCAGCCCATCCCGATGACCCCGCAATTAGTCGAGGAAGCGATCAACCACGGGATCAGCTACCTGCGGAAGAACCACAATCCGGCCACCGGCTCGTGGGGACCCGGGGACGGCAAGAAAGTCGGAGCTGAGGGTGGCTGGCTGGTCGGCCACGCCGCGCTGGTTGGGCTCGCTCTTCTGGAGTGTGGCATCCCAAAAGATGACCCCCAACTCAAGGCCGCGGCTTACGTCGTCCGGACGGCCACACCGTTGCTCGATAGCACCTACGAAGTCTCCCTCGCGATCCTGTTTCTCGACCGGATGGGAGATCCCAAGGACCGGGACAGGATTCAGCAACTGGCTGTCCGGCTGATCGTTGGCCAGACTCCAACTGGTGGGTGGGCTTACAAGGTTCCGATCCCCCAGAAGGAAGACACCACCAAGATTCTGGCCGTGCTCAGGGCGATGACTCCCGCGCAGCCCACAGTGACAGTCAATTTCCGGGAACGGCCCTCACCTCTGGGGTTGTGTATCAAGATGTCCGATGACATCCGGCCCAAGCCCCCGGGCAAAGCCGATACCGACCTGGAGAAAGCCAAAGAGGCCGCGCTGAAATCGCTCGCTGTTGGTGTGCGTCGGTTACCTGTATTTCAGGAAGGGGCGAAGATGCCCGAGACCGACCCGGAGAAACGCAACAGCGAGCCTGTGAACGGAACGACCGACAACTCGAACACGCACTTCGCCATTATTGGCCTCTGGACAGCCCGCAAGCATGATGTCCCCACGGAGCGGTCGTTCACGCTCCTCTCAAAACGGTTCCGCACCAGCCAGGGTGGGGCGGGAGGATGGGACTACGGCTATAGCCGGGGCGGAGGCGGCGGCTCGTCGGCGATGACGTGCGTCTCTCTTCTTGGGTTGGCGATTGGCCATGCCCTGGCCATTGACAAGGACGCCGGCCCGCGGCCTGAACAGGATCCGGTGATTCTCAAAGCTTTCGTGATGCTCGGGCAGAGGATCGGTGCCCCAACCGGACGTGTCGACAACCGGCCCGGAGTGAAAGCTTCTGGCGGTTTGTATTACCTGTGGGCTCTGGAACGAATCGCGGTCCTCTACGATGTCCGCACCCTGGACAACAAGGACTGGTATCAGTGGGGAGCGGAGATTCTCGTTGGCAATCAGCAGGACGACGGGAGTTGGAAGAAAGAAGAGGGGTATCCGGGTGAGAGCGAGATCTTGAATACTGCCCTCGCGATCCTCTTTCTCCGACGGGCCAATCTGACACCCGACCTGTCGAAGCGGTTGATCAGTGACTCGTCCGCACTCACCGCGAGCGTCAGCGCACCGCCTCCTGCTCCACCGGTCAAACCTCCCCCCGCTCCAACACCTCCCGTTGTGGAAACGCCGCCACCACCAAAGGTGGAACAACCGCCACCAAAGGCCACGACCCCTGTGCAGCCTGCGGTGGTTCAGGCCCCGCCCGCACCTGCCCCTACTCTCCCGACCACCCCGGCGAAATCCTCTGATGGGTGGTTGTGGATTGTGCTCCTGATCGCCGCCATCGTCTTACTTCTCGGCTGCGGGATTGGCCTGATTCTGGTGAAGAGAAGATCGAACGCGGAGGGCAAACCCAAACGCGGGGGGAAGAAGCGACAGGCCGACGAGGATGAAGAGGACGAAGACGAAGACGAGGACCAAGAAGAGGAACGGCCCCGCAAGAAGGCGAGTTCCGCGAAAGGGAAAGCAAGTTCTCCCAAACGCCACAGAAAGAAGTGATCCAAATCACTTCCCCCCTGTGGTGGAATCAGGCTGGGGTAGAGTGTCGATGCGAGTTCCTCGTACCTCGTACCTCTCACCTGAGACTTGGGCCGGTAGATCGGGTGATACTCCCATTCCCCGGCCCGATTCTTAGGACCACCGGACAAAACTCCCTGAATGCGGAGCAGAGCGGGATCAACCCGCCCTCCGGCTCCCCCTTCCTTCTTAGGGAAGGGGGTTGGGGGGTTAGGTTCTGGCCGCTCGTCCTTAGTATCGACTGGTCAAACCTTGTCGTTATTTCTTCTCGGGTGTCTCGGCCACGATGTCCCAGAGCCCCAGCCGGATTCCGCCCGCATCGTTTGATTCCAGGAACGCAACAACCGGCCGGGTCGGATGGACCGCCATAAGAACCCCCATGTCCCACCCCTGGAGCCGCTTCCCAGTTGCCACTTCCCACACCCCGGTGGACCCCCGCCAGAAGTAATGTCTGGCGGGTTGGGCGACACCGGGGTTGGGATTCTTCGCCCCACCCCGGGCATCTTTCTTTGGGTTCTTTCCTACGACCGCTGGGCGTTCATTCGGATCCTCCAGGGACAAGCGGTGAGCGCCCGTCAGGACCAGGAACCGGCCGTCGGCTGTGATGTCACCCGTGCCGCTCCAGTGCTCGGCTCCTTCTGGGGTGGGTAGTGGTTCTCCCTTGTCGGCATTGAGGAGAACCAGCGGCGCGTCTTGGCGCACGCACAGGAGTCGCCGGGCATCGGGTGAGAACAGCAAGTTTGTACCGTTCGAGTGGTCGCCCTGTACAGCCGGTGGGAGGTCGAAGGCGGACACTTTCTCGCCGCTGACAACATCCCAGACAGTCACCCGGTCCGTCGCCTGATCCACCGCTGCAAACCGGTCGCCAGCCGGTGAGAGAGCGTAAGCCTTGTGTTCCCCGGGCACCGTCAAGGCGGTCCGAACCGTGGCCCCGGTGGCCAGGTCGACTTCCTGGATCGAGAGTTGGCTGAACAATGTGATCGTGTACACCGAGGGACTCACGTTTTGACGTATCTGGGCCACGGTTCGACGGACCTGGGCCACGGTCCGGAACGACTTCCCACCAGGGACGAACGCATACCCGTATGTCTGGTCTGAATCCAGGTTGACCGTACGGGCGAGTTTGAGTGTCTCCACCGTGGTGAGTTTCGCCCCGAGCCGCTCTCCTTCTGGTCCCCCACCGATGGCTTGTGGCCCAGGGATGGGCCAGAAGTGGAGGCGGTGGCGCCCACTCACGAGGTTGTATTCACGCTCGGCGGTGATGATCTCCGAACCAGTCGCGGTGAACCCCACCAAGTGGCCGCTCCGGGGGAGTTTCAGGTAATACCCCCGCGGTGCTGCTCCAAACACATCCGCAACGACCATCACCTGGTTCGAGAGAAACCGCCGATCAGGTGAATCGTCGAGCCCTTCGCGTGGCTCCTTGGGCCACACATAAGCCCAGTTTTCTCCACGGAGGGCCAGACTCTTGCCATCAGGAGACCAGAACGCCTCGATCATCCCCGCACAGGAGGGAAGTTCGAGGGTCGCTCGCAACCGGGGTGGTGTCGGTTCGACAAGTGGTCCGGGTTGTGGGGGTGGGGCCACCGGAACCAACTCCACCCCGCGAGGTCGGGGTGAGGGTGCAGTCTTCGGGGGTCCATCAGCATGTGAGACAAGGACAGCTCCGGTGGATGCGATTGCCGTTGCCAAAATGCCAAACATGAATGTTTTCCGCATAGACTCTCCTCGACAGACGAACCGCATCATCATCACTCACAGGTCGTCAAGAGCAGCGGCGAGAACCTAACCCCCAACCCCCTTCCCTAGAAAGGAAGGGGGAGAAGAGTCCGGCCGGTCTGAGTCCCTCAACTCAGTTCTTCGCCGTCGTTTCGCTGGCAAGATCCCACAACCCGAGCCGAACCCCGCCTTCATCGTTCTCTTCCAGGATGGCAACCACCGGGCGGGTCGGATGAACAGCCACGTGAACGATTCGATTCCATCCGCGGATCTGCTTTCCGGTCGCTACCTCCCAGATTCCGAGGTACGACTGATACTGGTACGCCCGGCGGGGAACTGGGTTGGGGTTCATCCTTCCACCTTTCCCTCCTAACTGCCCACCTTTCCCTCCTAACTGCTGACCGAATCCACCTGGACCCTGGCCAAATCCACCCGGACCCTGGCCGAAGCCATCAGGACCCTGGCCAAATTCACCCGGGATCGGCTCGAGCACCCCATCCTTCCGACGGAACGGTGGTTCGACCACCACCCTGTGCGTTCCAGCCAGGATGAGGGACCGACCATCTGCGGTAAGCCCACCTGCCCCCCAGAAGTGTTCAGCACCTTCCGGAGTCGGTAACGATTGCCCCTTGTCTGCGTCGAGCACCACCATCGGTGACCGTTCGCGAAGACAAAGCAAGCGCTTTGCATCGGGCGAGAACAGCAGGGTGGTGCCATCGGTGCCAAAACGGGGAGGAACGGCCGCTGGGTAGTCGAATGCCGAGATCTTCTCCCTGCGAGCGACATCCCAAACGGTGATCTGGGCGGTTGCCAGGTCGACAGCAGCGAACCGATCGCCAGACCGAGACAGAGCGACTGCCCCATACTCCCCAGGCACCGTGAGTGCGGTGTGAAGCGTTGCCCCGCTGGCCGCATCCACCTCACGAACCGCCACCCGCGTGAGTACTTTTGTGGAGGCTCCCGCACGATATTCAGGGACCACCGTCACGGTCAGGAACGATTTTCCGTCGGGTCGGAATGCGTTTCCATACATCCGGACCGCATCCAGGTTGGTGGTTCGGGATAAGAGGAGTGTTTCGCTCCCGGGGGGGCTACCGGCAGGCTGCGGAGGTGGGACTGACCAGAAATGGAGGCGGTGGAGCCCGCTGAGAAGTTGGTATTCCCGCAGGTCGGTGACGACCTGGGATCCGTCTGGAGTAAACCCGACCAGACGGCCGATCTCGGGCAACTCGATGCGATAAATCCGAGGAGCCGGGCCGAAAACGTCCGCGACCACAACGACGCGGTTCGAGTCGAACTTCTGCGGGCCGTTGTCCGCTCCAGCCGTCCATTTGACCCCCCGGATGGCCAGGCTCTTTCCGTCGGCCGACCAGACCGCCTGTTCGGGCTCCACACTGGGGATGGGAAGGTCGAGGGTGATTCGCAACCGGGGCGCGACCGGCCCTCCCGGCTGGTTGGGAGGTTGAGGGGCAGTGACCAGGGCCAACCCAGACTCGCTGAGGCGGGGGATAGGGGCCGTTTCTGGTGGGTCACCTGCACGGGTGGCGAGAACGACTCCACCCATCGCCAGAGCCAGGGAAAGGGTGGTCAGGAGTAACGTTTTACCCACGGGAAATCTCCCTTGCGCGAGCCGGAGGATGGACCCCGGGACAGCCCCACCAGCCGCCCAGGTCGCAACCAGCCCACAAGTGTTCGAGACGAGTTGGTCCGTGACCGCCGACCAAGCCCGGCCATCTGCCAGCGCAGCGGGGACTGCTGCCGCCGACAGGGTCACTCCGCGTCGGGCCAGTCGCCCCGCTAATCGTTTTCGGCCGCCTGCGAGCCGACTGGAGAGCGTACCCTCTGGGATGCCCAGTGCTTTCGCTGCGTCAGCGCGGGAGGCCCCACGGAGGTCGCAAAGCACGATCGCTTCGCGGTAGTGGGCCGGGAGCGCAGCCAGTTCCTCGTGGATGACAGGGCCAAGGTCTGTGTGCGGGCTTGGTGCGGGAGCAGGTGGGTCGGGCATATCCACGACCTGAACCTCCCAACCCCGGCGACGGGTTGCGGATCTCCTGGCCCTTTGTGAGACCCGGACCGCAACCCCGTAGAGCCAGTTCCCCAGTAGCCCCGGGGTGAGAATCGTACCCGCTTTGCGGGCGAGCACCAAAAAAACGGCCTGGAAGGCATCCTCCGCATCCTGCGGATGGGCGGTCACCCGTCGACAGACCGCCAACACCATTGGCCCGTGACGCTGCACCAGGGCGGCGAAGGCCGCCTGGTCTCGGGAACGGGAGAACCGATCAAGCAGATTCTTGTCGCTCCCGGAATCGGCGGAATCGACGCCGGTGTGTTGGAGTTGTCGGAGGATTTCCGCCGGACGAGTTCCCGACATCGTTCTCCTCCCTCCGCGTTCCCACTGTCTCCTTCCCGCTCCCCGGACCGCGCGTCGCGCTGTCCAGTGATTGGTGAATTGTAGAGGGTTCGGAGGAAGGATGTCATCGCAATGGACGGAGTCCCTGCACGATATGGAGGGGAGAACGCCACACGTCAAACGTCTTACTTCTTGCTCGCTTTGTCGGCCCCGAAATCCCACAACCCAAGTCGCATCGATCCTTCCTTGTTGGGCTCCAGGATCGCGACTAGCGGTCGGGTCGGGTTGACTGCGACCTGGAGTGAGTCACTGGATTTACGATCCCACCCACGTAGTTGTTTGCCTGTCGTTGAGTCCCAGACGGATAGAGCGGGAACGAAGGTGTAAATGATCTGTTCCGTGGGGCGTCCAGCAGGCGGATCATTTTTCGGCCCAGCCCCCCGGTCATCACCTTTGCCACCAGGATTCGGAGCGGGCCGAAGCCTCGACGAGGACTGACGGCCGGTCTCCACCCGATAGCTCCCAGACGCGGCCAGGAGGCGACCGTCCTCGCTAAACTGGCTACATTCACCAACCTGATGCCAGTATTCACCACCTACTGGTGTTGGGAGCAGCTCGGCTTTGTCGGAGTCGATCACGACGGTGCGGCCATTTGCCCGATAGCAAGCGACCCGGCGACCGTCCGGCGAGATGACGACGGACGGGTTCGTATTTGAAAACGATGCCCTGGCAGCCGCTTCCATCGGCGGTAAGTCAAAGGACGAGAGTTTGGCTGCTCGTGTTACGTCCCAGACGGTCAGCCGCTCAGTCACTGCATCAATGGCAGCGAAGCGTCCCCCGTTTGAGGAGAGGGCAAAGGCTCGAAATTCTCCATCAATGTGGAGCAAAGTGCGAAGGGTCTCGCCAGTCGTCGCATCGATCTCCTGGATGGCAAGCTTGCTGGATACCTGGAGCCCTTTCGTGAGGTGAGATTCCGCCGCGACAGTGCGAAACGTTTTCCCATCCCTTGCAAAGGCATAGCCGTAAGTATGATCCGAATCGAGATTGACAGTGCGTGTGAGAACAAATCCAGCGTCCGTGGGAGGAGGTGCTCCAGCAACCCCCTGACCACCTGCCCCGAAGGCCCAGAACTGGAGCCGATGAAAGCCACTCACCAGATTGTACTCCCGCTGAGCGGTGACAATCGCATTCCCGTCTGGGCTAAAGCCGACCAATGTCCCGGATTTGGGAACATCCAACATTGCAACGGTCGGAACTGGTGTGAAGACATCTGGGACGGATAGAACATGATTCCCACCCTGATGCCACTGCCCGTTGCGGAGGAAATTACCACTCGTTCGAAAGGCCATCCCCTTTCCGTTCGGGCTCCAAAACACCTGTTCCGATTCCACCTGATTAATCGGCAGGTCGATAGCGTTCCTCATGCGAGGCGTGGAGGCGAGCCCAACAGTTTTCCCGTCGGGTTTCGGGTCCGGGGGGGCTGGCGATTCGAGCCGAACCGCGATCGGTCCTGTCGGCGTCGGCGGGGGAGCCTCCTCCGGTGGATTTCCGGTCCGCGAGGCGAGGACAGCCCCACCCATCGCCAGAGCCGCAGCCATCGTCGAGCCCAGAAGTAACGTCTTCACTGAGAATCTCCCTTGCGCGAGCCGGAGGATGGACAAAGGGACAGCCCCACCGGCCACCCAGTTTGCAACCAGCCCACAGGTGTTCGACAGCAATCGTTCCGGAACAGCCGACCACGCCCGACCATCCGCCAGCGCAGCAGGGACTGCCGCGGCCAACAGAGTGACTCCGCGACGGGCCAATCGTCCTGCCAGGCGTTTCCGACCACCCGCGAGGCGACTGGAGAGTGTCCCTTCGGGAATGCCCAGCGCTTTCGCTGCGTCAGCGCGCGACGCTCCCCGAAGATCGCACAGCACGATGGCCTCACGGTAGCAGGCCGGGAGGGCAGCCAACTCCTCGTGAAGGAGAGGACCAAGATCCATCGCCAACTCTGGGGCCAAAGCTAGCGGGTCGGGCATCTCCACGACCTGAACCTCCCGACCCCGGCGGCGAGCCGCGGATCTCCTGGCCCTACAGGCGATCCGGACTGCAACCCCGTAGAGCCAGTTCCCGAGAAGACCGGGGGTGCTGATCGCGCCAGCCTTGCGGGCGAGAACCAGGAACGTGGCTTGGAAAGCATCTTCCGCATCCTGCGGATGGGCGATGACCCGTCGACAGACCGCGAGCACCATCGGACCGTGACGCTGCACCAGGGCGGCGAAGGCTGCCTGGTCCCGCGAGCGGGTGAAGCGATCGAGCAGATCCCTGTCCGTCTCGGGATCGGTGGAACCTAGGCCAAACTGTTCAAGTTTCCGGAGGATTTCCGCCGGTCGGGTTCCCGACATCGCACCTCTCCGCCCGCGTGATACTGATCTACTCCCCGCACCAGGGGCCGCGCGTCGCGCGTTATTCCATTCACTCCGATTGTACCCCAACCGGGTGCCTGCGCCCGGTGCTGTACAGAACCTAACCACCAATCCCCTTCCCTAAAAAGGAAGGGGGAGCCGGAGGTCGGTTTGACTTCTCTCTCCCTTCGCGCGAAGGGGTCTCTTCGATTGTCTTTCGGAATCTCCGTAGTCAACTCCTGTTCAGTTCGGCATAATCGAGACATGAGCGATACGCCACTCACGTTGACCTACGACCGCGGGACCGTGGTCATTACGGGCGGCCCGACAGGCTTCGACTACAACACCCTGCCGGGCGTGTTGTTCGACCCACGGACCAGCACGCAGCGAGCGCAGGGCCGTTACTACCGCGCGATTGTCGAGCACATCCTGCGGGAAAAGCTCCCGTACACCGATGCAGCTCGTGGCTGGGACAACAAACCCACTGGCTGGAAACTGAATGCTGTCCGGCAACCGAGACCGTACCAGTTGGAAGCAGTCGCAAAATGGGCGGAGGGAGGCCGTCGCGGGGTGGTGGTGATGCCGACCGGGACAGGGAAGACATTCACTGCGTTTCTGTGCATTGAGAAAGTTGGCCGACCCACTTTGGTTGTCACGCCGAAGATCGACCTGATGGTCCAGTGGGCGCGGGAGATGGAGCAGTCGTTCGGGGTGGAGGTCGGAATGGTGGGGGCGGGCGTGTTCGAGTATCGGCCTCTCACCGTGACGACCTACGACTCGGCTTACATCCACCTCGAAAAGTGGGCGAATCGGTTCGGCCTGGTGATTTTTGACGAATGCCACCACCTTCCCGGACCATCCTACGCTGAGGCGGCCAACGCCGGTCTCGCTCCCTTCCGCCTCGGGTTGACTGCTACACTGGAGCGTTCCGACGGCGCTGAGGATCTTCTCCCAGCACTGATCGGCCCGACGGCCTACCGGCTCGACATCACCGACGTGGCAGGGGAATTCCTGGCCCCCTACGAGGCCCGGCGGATGTTCGTGGAATTGACGCCCCAAGAGGAGGAGCGATACCGCACCTGCCGGGAGCAGTACCGTCAGTTCGTCTCCGACCGCGGAATCAGCATGAGTGGACCGGACGGCTTTCGGCGGTTTCTGTTTGAGGCCAGCAAGTCACCTGAGGGGTGGCAGGCCGCGCGGGCTTTCCGGGAGCAAAAGCGGATCATGCAGGCCCCGGCCGGGAAATTCGCTCTGCTGACCACACTGTTGGCCCGCCACGCGACGGACCGGGTGTTGATCTTCACCGCCGACAACGCAACGGTGTATCACATCGCGCGCGCCTACCTCGTCCCTGCGATGACCAATCAAACTCGGCCGAAGGAGCGGAAAGCGATCCTGGAGAAGTTCCACTCCGGGGAATACTCGGTGGTGGTCACTTGCCAGGTGCTCAACGAGGGTGTTGATGTCCCCGCCGCGAACGTTGGGATCGTCCTTTCGGGGACCGGAAGTACGACCGAGAACGTGCAGCGACTGGGTCGGATTTTGCGGAAGTACGGCGACAAGCAAGCGATCCTGTATGAGGTGATCACCAGGGGGACGGCTGAGGAGTTCGTCAGCGACCGCCGCCGCCAGCACCGTGCGTTCCAATGAGGGATGTAGCAAGAAGTAGAATGGTCCGCAGATTCAGAAGAAATGGCCCGCAGATGACGCAGACTTCGACGCAGAT
>PLDW01000309.1 GCA_003136315.1 Gemmataceae bacterium
GGGAAGCGGGGAGATTTTCTCTCAGGCAGACGCGAGGAAATGACCGACCACGATCATGGGGGGTGCCACGGGCGGCTTGCCCGCCCGTGTGACGCCTTCACGGGCGGACTAGCCGCCCGTGGCACCCCCCCCATCATCGTGGTAGGTCATTTCCTGGCAACTGCCTTGGGACTTGCCCATACCGGGCGGCCCTCGCTCCTGCCAATTTGACACCCGTTACCCCATCCCGGCAGAGATCTCCCTGATCGGTCGTCTCGCGCCTTGCCAAATTCCCCTCGACGTAACTCCTTGTAGGTCAGGCGATTTTCCACGACCTCGTTGTCCGTTCTCGGTCAGGGAGGCGGTTGGCACGAGGATTGAATCTCCTCAGCCAACGGCCCGATCATCGGGCGAAAAAAAACCGAATCCGATGAAAGGGAATGCCCCTCAAAGTTGGTGGAAACAGGGACATCCCAGCAAAACCATGAGGCTTGGAGGACTGCTATGAACCGTGTACGTCGTAACCCGTTCGGTGTGCTGTTCAACGAGGTGAACGCTGTTCAGGAGGAGTTCGCCCGGCTATTCGGGCGGGTCTCGCCATTCGCGACGGCTGAGCCGGCCGCAACCGGCCCGCTCCTGAACCTGTGGGAAGACGAGCAGGCCCTCTATGTCGACGCGGACATCCCCGGGATCGACCCGACCAAACTTGAAGTGACCGTGACCGAGGGGAATCAGCTCACCATCCAGGGAGAGCGTGCCGTTCCAGAGATCAAGGGGGCAGCGTGGGTCCGACAAGAGCGGCCAACCGGGCCGTTCGTCCGGGTGGTCGGGCTCCCGGCTCTGGTCGATGCCGACAAGGTCGAAGCGAGGTACGAGCACGGGGTACTCCGACTGACCTTACCCAAGCACGAGGCGGCCAAGCCCCGCAAGATCCAGGTTCAGACCGGCGAGTAAGGCGATCAGCGGAGGAAACCTAACCCCTCCTTCCCTGGGGGCATGGGGGACCCTGATCAGACGTCTCATCTCCCCCTTCCTTTTTAGAGAAGGGGGTCGGGGACTCAGGTTCTCTCAGAAAATCCTAAACACTATCACTCTGATGGAGGCATAACAAATGTCAGACCTCTCGCTCAAGAATGGTGGACCCAGTGAAGCCGTGGCGGCGCAGACGCCAGCCCGGACGGTCACGGTCACCCCGCGGGTCGACGTGCTGGAGACGGAGAACGAATTCCTGTTGTTGGCCGATCTACCGGGGGTCAAATCGGAAGATGTCGACATCCGGTTCGAGAAGGGCGAACTGGCTCTCCACGGTCGGAGGTCGGGGCCGCACACTGGCAAGCAACCGGCTCACCGCGAGTACGAGACCACCAACTACCACCGCGCGTTCACGGTGGCGGAGACGGTCGCAGCGGACAAGATCACTGCCGATCTGAAGAACGGTATCCTCACCGTCCGCCTCCCGAAAGTCGAGTCGGTCAAGCCGAAGCGGATTTCTGTTCGCGGGTAACAGCCGCTGGCCTCTCCACCGGACTTCGGGGCAACACCCCGGAGTCCGTAGGCGTTGAGTCCCCCTTCAACCTGCCTGTACACCTGCTTGCGCACGTCACTGGGCGTATTCTAACCCCTGACGGCCGATTC
This sequence comes from Gemmataceae bacterium, assembly GCA_003136315.1. Lineage (GTDB taxonomy): Bacteria > Planctomycetota > Planctomycetia > Gemmatales > Gemmataceae > Urbifossiella. The sequence goes on from PLDW01000309.1 coordinate 1,615, forward strand.
CCTCTCCGCCGCCAAAGGGGTAGCTATGTTTGCTCGCCGCGATTACGTCCGCGATTTCATGATGATCCCGCCAGGAACGGGAGAGGAGGGGGTCGCCAACATGATTGTCGAGATCCCCCGGGGCCGGCGGACCAAGTTTGAGGTCGACAAGGCAACCGGGCTGATCAAGATGGACCGCTATCTGTACAGCTCGACAATGTACCCCGGAGATTACGGATTCATCCCGCAAACGCTGGCCGAGGACGGTGATCCATCCGACATCCTCGTGATGGTGAACGAACCGACCTTCAGCGGATGCCTGATCGAGGCCCGAATCGTCGGGATCTTCAAGATGCGGGACAAGGGACAGAACGATTTCAAATTACTCGCCGTCCCGAACAGGGATCCACTCTTCGGGGACATCCGAAAACTGGAGGATGTCCCCCACCATTTCCTCCGGGAAGTCGAACACTTCTTCAGCACCTACAAGCAACTCGAAGGAGTCATTATCGAACCGCTCGGGTGGGCCTCAGTCGAGGACGGGGCGATCGAGGTCCGGGCCTCCATCGATCGGTTCCGGAAAACGCTCGGGAACTTCTGACCCAGGGCCGTGCCGGTGCCGATGACGAGAACTCGGACATCCGAACGACCCCGGAGGGGTTGCAGCGATTGACCGGTGGGCAGGAGTAAGAGTACGCGGCTCTGTATGATGCAGTATCTGGTTTTGTCCTCCCCCGGTTGCGGGGGAGGTCGGCGAGGCTTTGCTCGCCGGGAGGGGGTTGAGCCTTCACCCCACAGAAGCCTCACCCCACCCGCCTGCTGCGCGGCGACCTCCCCGCGAGCGGGGAGGTGAGAAAACCCCAGCGACTCATGGGAGATCTCCATCAGCCCAACGCCTTAACCGGTGGTTGAGCGCAGCTCAACCACCGGGGACGGTTCATCACATCACTCCTGAGCTTCTGTCCTCGCTCCGACGTCCGCTCGATCTCCAGAGGAGGTGGGGGAGAGGTGTCGCGAGTCGCAACGGAAACGCCTATTCGTCCGGATCAGCCGACCGGAGCGCGCTCTTGAACCCTCGCCTTCGTTGAGAGTGTGAAAACTCCGGACGGCAGCAATCCCGTCGGGTACACTTGGGAAGAAGTCGCTTTGACTGATGGTTGGACGGTCTGGATCTGATGCTCTGATCAGGATAATCGTTGCAATGACTCGAAATGGAATCTCTCGAAGGTGAGCAGATAGAGAGCGACAATAATCCTGCTTGTATCGACAGCGGGTTCTGGGATAAATCGGGAAATTGAAACGGCTGGGCGAAATCTATTCACCTGTTCCCTTCGTCGCTCTATCGCCCCTCGCTCGCTGAGCCCCTCGCACTGGCCGGGGGTTCCGGACTCGTGCGTTTTTCATCAAGGAATTTTCTTCCATGCTGCACACCGAATGGCGCCGCCTGATCCGTCGGATGGTTTCGGGGAAGACTCGCCCCGCACCGTTGCTCCGCACCCGGCTGACCATTTCATCGCTTGAGGACCGAACCAACCCGGCCTCCTTGATCCCGCTTGGGAATGATCTGCTCGGCGCACCATCGCCCGGCCAGCAGAACGACATTCAGGTCGCAGTCCGACCGGACGGCTCCGGATTTGTGAGCGTCTTTGAGTCCGACACTCCGCCCGCAGGTGGCCCCGCAGGGACATTGAACCTCTACTACCAGATGTACGACTCGAACTGGCAGGCGATCGGGACAGCCAGTCCGGTGGACCCCAGCACATCGGCCTTTGTGCAGGAGAATCCTGCGATCTCCATCGACAGCGCCGGGAACTTCGTTATCGCCTGGGACACCGAAGACCAGTTCTCCGCCGACTCCTCCGACGTTGACGCCCGGCAGTTCGGGCCGACGGGTACTCCCCTCGGGGCCTCGTTCGTGGTCGACACCCCGGCCGCTGGTATCACCCAGGGCTTCCCCTCGGTTTCCGTTGACCCCTCGTCGGGGCAATTTGTCGTCGCCTGGGAGAACCAGACCGGGGGATTCCTCGAACCACCAGCCCAGATCCTCGCTCAGGCGTACACCTCGGACACAGCCGTCCCGGCGCAACCCACGGGGGCGGGGATCGTCGAAGTCAACACGGTGGCAGACGAATCCCTCGAACCGGCTGCAGCCTCCGTGGCGATGCGGCCTGATGGAAGCTACGTCGTTGCCTTCGAGGACTTCAACCCGTCGACGGATCTACAGGATGCCTTTGTCCGCCGGATCGGTGCGAATGGGACGCCGCTGGATGCCAGTGACGTTCAACTCGACACCGCCTTCGCGGGTAACACTTCGACACCGCCTTCGCCCAAGGTGGCGGTCGATTCGTCCGGGAATTACGTGGTCGCGTGGGAATCGGATACCGCGAATTCGGGTGGTACGGGTATCGTGCAGAAGCGGTTCCTGGCAGATGGGACATTGCTCAACAGTTCCGAGACCCTCGTCAACACCGCGGCACCGAACGACCAGCAGGCACCCTCTGTGTCGGTGATCAATGGCGGTCCCAACGACGGGCAATATGTGGTCGGCTGGCAGAGCGATCAGGACGGCAGTTCGAGCGGCGTATACTATCGGCAGTTCGACTCGATCACCGATGGGGCAGCGACCAGCGGCGAAGTCCAGATCAACACGACCACCTCCCAGGCCCAGGAATCCCCGTCGGTCTCGCTCGACCAGGGCGGGGATCTCGTCGCCGGGTTCGAGGATGGATCCAACGGAACGGATCTTGATGTCCGGATCCGCGAGTTCGTCGCACCCCCGACCGTCCAGTTCACGAGTGCCACCGAATCGGCTGGTGAGGATACCGGTACGGCGACCATCGGCGTAACCCTGACGGGAACCGAACCGGAGCTGGGAAACCTGACGACAACCGTGGCAGTCAGCAACACTGGCGGTACGGCAGTGGCCGGAACGAACTACTCGCCACCATTGCCCACCTCAATTACATTCGACCCGACCTCAGGGGTGACCAGTCTCGCTGAGAACCTCAGTGTGTCGGTCCTGGACGACCTGACCTACGATCCGCCCGGAACGACCCTGACGTTCGCTCTCCAGGCCTCGGGCTCCAGCCCGGCGACCTACACGCTCGGATCGCAGGCATCGAACACCCTGACCATCGCCGATACCGACGCCCCTGCCAGCATCACCATCACCGGCGGAAACAACCAGTCGGTGGACACGTCACAGGCGTTCGGTAGCCCCCTGACGGTTCAGGTCGAGGATGCCGATGGGAACCCCGTCGCAGGGGTGAGTGTGACGTTTACCGCGCCGGCGAGCGGGGCATCCGCTGTGTTCTCGACCACAACGAACACGATCACCGTCACCACGGATTCCTCCGGGGATGCGTCGACCGGGTCGTTCTCGGCCAACGCGACGCCCGGCATGAACTACACGGTCACGGCGACGGCCTCTGGCGGGACCAGCCCGTCCACCAATTTCACTCTCACGAACCAGTCGGTCGCGCCGACAGCGAACAATCAGTCGGTGACGCTGGCGGAGGACGCGACCAACTTCCCGATCACTCTGACGGGAAGCGATCCCAACAATCTCCCCTTGACATATACAGTCACTTCCGACCCGACCAATGGAACCCTGTCGGGAACCGCCCCGAACCTGCTCTACACCCCAGCGCCCGGTTTCTTTGGCACCGACTCGTTCCAGTTTACCGACAACAATGGAACCCTGACCAGCAATACCGCGACGGTCTCAATTACTGTGGTCGGCACACCGACCGCCAACGCCCAGTCGGTGAACGTTGCCGAGAATATCGCGACACCCATCACATTGACGGGCAGCGACCCGAACACTCCGCCGCTGTCGCTGACCTACACTGTGACCTCTGGCCCGACCAACGGGACGCTCTCGGGCACTGCGCCGAACCTGACCTACACTCCCAACGCGGGCTACTTCGGCACGGACAGCTTCCAGTTCACCGACACCAACGGTACGGCCACCAGCGCACCCGCCACGGTGACGATTACCGTGGTCGGCACCCCAACTGCCAACTCCCAGTCGTTGACGATCGCGCAGGACTCGACCAACGATGTGATTACCCTCACGGGTAGCGACCCGAACACCCCGGCCCTGCCGCTGACCTATACCGTCACCTCTGACCCGACTAACGGGACGCTCTCGGGCACCGCGCCGAATCTGACCTACACACCCAACGCGGGCTACTTCGGCACGGACTCGTTCCAGTTCACCGACAGCAACGGCACTGCCACCAGCGCACCCGCCACAGTGACGATTACTGTCGTTGGCACCCCAACCGCTAACGCCCAGTCGGTGACGTTCGCGCAGGACTCGACCAACGATGTGATTACCCTGACGGGCAGCGACCCGAACACGCCCGCCCTGTCGCTGACGTATACCGTGACCTCGGCCCCGACCCACGGGACGCTCTCGGGCACGGCCCCCGACCTGACCTACACCCCCGACCCGGGTTACTTCGGTACGGACAGCTTCAAGTTCACTGACAGCAACGGCACCGCCACCAGCGCACCCGCCACGGTGACGATTACCGTGGTCGGCACGCCAACTGCCAATTCCCAGTCGTTGACCCTGCCGGAAAACGCGACCAGTGTGCCGATCACTTTGACCGGAAGCGACCCGAACACGCCGGCCCTGCCGCTGACGTACACGGTGACCTCGTCCCCGACCCACGGAACGCTCTCGGGCACTGCACCGAATCTGACCTACACACCCGACACGGGTTACTTCGGTTCGGACTCGTTCCAGTTCACCGACACCAACGGTACCGCCACCAGCGCGACCGCCACGGTGTCGATCACCGTGGTCGGCACGCCAACTGCCAACTCCCAGTCGTTGACGATCGCGCAGGACTCGACCAACGATGTGATTACCCTCACGGGTAGCGACCCGAACACCCCAGCCCTGTCACTGACGTATACCGTGACCTCGTCCCCAACCCACGGGACGCTCTCGGGCACCGCGCCGAATCTGACTTACACCCCGACCGCGGGCTACTTCGGTCCGGATTCGTTCCAGTTCACCGACAGCAACGGCACTGCCATCAGTGCCCCCGCCACGGTGTCGATCACTGTGGTCGGCACCCCGACCGCCAACGCCCAGACGGTGAAGGTGGCGGAGGATGCGACCAACTTCGCGATCACACTGACCGGAAGCGACCCGAACACCCCACCTCAGTCACTGACATATACCGTGACCTCGGCCCCAACCCACGGGACACTCTCGGGCACCGCGCCGAATCTGACCTACACTCCGACCGCGGGCTACTTTGGTGCCGACAGCTTCCAGTTCACCGACAGCAACGGCACCGCTACCAGCGCCCCCGCCACCGTGACGATCATTGTCGTGGGCAAGCCGACCGCCAACGCCCAGTCGATCACCGTCGGTGAGAACCAGGCGAAGGCTGTGACCCTGACCGCGACTGACCCGAACGCCACGGCCACACTGACGTACACCGTGACCTCGTCCCCAACCCACGGGACGCTCTCAGGAACGGCCCCGAATCTGACGTACACCCCAGATGCGGGCTATTTGGGTGCGGACTCGTTCCAGTTCACCGCCTCCAACGGCACCGCCACCAGCGCCCCCGCAACAGTTTCCCTCACCGTCCTGGGCATCCCGACCGCCAACGCTCAGTCCATTACCACGAACGAAAATGTGGCTCAGACCGTGACGTTAACCGGATCGGACCCGAACTCACCCCCGCGACCGCTCACCTACACGGTGACAGTGAGCCCGGCTCACGGAACACTCTCGGGAACAGCTCCGAATTTCACCTATATCCCGACCACCGATTATTTCGGGCCAGACAGCTTCCAGTTCACGGCCAGCAATGGGACCACCACCAGCCCGGCCGCGACTGTCGCGATCACGGTGAATTTCGTGAACCAACCCCCGACCTTTACCGCAGGCCCCGATCAGACAGTCGGTCGGGATCTTGGTGCGGAAACGGTCACGGGATGGGCAACCAACATCTCGGCCGGTCCGCCAAACCAGGCCGGACAGACCGTCCAGTTCCTGGTCAGCAACACCAACCCCAGCCTGTTCTCGGTCCAACCAGCAGTCGATGCGACCACTGGCACCCTCACCTACACCCCGACCGCGCACGGGTTCGGGACAGCAACCGTCACGGTCCAGTTAATGAACAGCGGGGGGACCGCGAATGGTGGGATCGATACGTCCCCAGCGAAGACGTTCACAATCACCGTGACCCTGAACAGGGACGGAACCACGGCTCCGGTCAACCAGGACCAAACGACACAGTTCGCTGTCGGGGCCTTGGCCGGTGGCCCCGGGACGGTGACCGTCTACAACGGGGACGGAACGGTGGCCTACACCGTCTCACCGTTCCCTGATGGGAACGGCGTTCGCGCTGTCATGGCGGACGTGACGGGGAACGGGGTGGCGGATATCATCGCCGGAACCGGGCCGGGAGTGCCGGCCGAGGTAGTGGTAATCAGTGGGGTGACCCACCAAATCGTCCAAACCTACTTCCCATTCGGATCGACCTTCACCGGCGGGGTGTTTGTCGCCGCCGGTGACGTGACTGGGAACGGGTATGCAGACATCGCCGTCTCCCCGGACCAGGGCGGGGGGCCGCGAGTGGTCGTGTACGACGGGAAGACCGGGAGCATCCTGGCTAACTTCTACGGGATTAACGATCCGAATTTCCGGGGCGGTGCCCGGGTGACGATGGGGGACGTGAACGGAGACGGCCTGGCCGACCTGATCGTCTCCGCCGGGGCCGGTGGTGGGCCGCGAATCGCCGTCTACAACGGCGCGTCGATCCGCGCAGGACAGACCCCGACCGAACTGGTCAACGACTTCTACGCATTCGACCCGTCGCTTCGCAATGGTGCCTACGTGACTGTCGGAGACCTCACCGGGGACGGGTTCGATGATCTGGTCTTTGGCGGCGGGCCGGGTGGTGGGCCGCGGGTTCTGGCTTACAACGGCCAGGATCTCTTTGGCAGTTCCAGTGGCCAATTCGTCACGCTGACCAACTTCTTCGCGGGCGATTCGTCGCTGCGGAACGGTGTTTTGCTCGCCGTGAAGGATCTCGACAGCAGCAGCAACCTGGCGGATCTGGTGACCGCCGTGCCGACTCCGAATGGGGCGCAGGTCTCTGTCATCCTCGGCCAGAACCTCACTCAGAGTGGCGGACCCACGGAGGTGAGCCTGGATCTCGACCCCGGTCTCACATCGGGAGTTTTCGTCGGTTGAGTGCCAGTCAACGTCTGGAATTGCCGGCCGTGCGGACCAATTCCGCACGGCAGATTCGTTTCCGGGGGAACAGGTTGTGCCTGATCAAGGGCCAAGTTCAAAGGGAGGTAACAACAGGCGAACCGGCTACGTCAGTTGCCGAGTACCTATCAGCTCACCCGGCAACTGACATTGCCGGTTCGCCAATGAGAATGTTACCCCTCGCACCCACTCATCGAACTGTGCCGAAATGCCTGATTCGTTACCGTGCCACCATGCCCACGGCTTGAGGCAGTTGGTGAGAGAAAATC
>PLDW01000416.1:0-8024 GCA_003136315.1 Gemmataceae bacterium
GCTTTACTAATGGGATCCATAAGTGCTGACGAAGCAAAGACATGCCCACGGTGGGATCGGAAGAAGGCGTCCACCCCGGCGGCGGTTTGGAGTCGGTGTTGGTAGACATTCAGATACATCCGGTCGATGGATTCAACCTCAAGGGTCACGTGTCGGCTAATGACAGCGGCGACGGTACGTGGTAAAGTCATGGCGGGCTCCGGTCGTCATCGTCCCTTGTGGACAATCCACCGCTACGCGGTTCAATGGGGCATGCTTCAGCATAACCCCTCATCGGCACGACCGGAGCCCTCTTTTACATCTCGTCGGTCTGAGGCGGAGCCTCGTTAGGCATAAGCTGGTTTCAGGCAGCGGCATACTGCAACTGGTTGAGCAAACAGGAGGGGTTGCCGGAAAGCGAATGGTGCTATGAGCCGCTCCGAGAAGCCGAGGCTGTGCCGGTGTTGGGATACAAAGTGGGGATGAAGCTGGCGGCGAACTATCTAAAACGCAGCGGCTATCGGCTGCCTACGGAAGCGGAGATGGAGTTTGCGACACGAGCGGGGTCGGTGACATCCCGCTACTACGGGGAGACGGAAGAGCTATTGCCGAAGTATGCGTGGTACAACAAGAACGGGCGGGACAGGTCGTGGCCGGTGGGGTGTAAGCAACCGAATGATTTCGGCTTGTTCGACGTTCAGGGGAATGTGTTTACCTGGTGTCAGGAGAGTTTCAAGCCGTACCCCAAGTCAAAGGAAAACGAAACTACTGAAGATGAAGAAGATGTACTAAGTATAAATTTGGATAACCGTGGGTTGCGTGGCGGCTCGTTCGGCGTTCAGGCGTCGGTCGTGCGTTCTGCCTTCAGGCAGGGCGTTGTGCCGACTTATCGGAGCGATGGCGACGTGGGGGTGCGTCCGGCGAGGACTATTACGCCTTGATTTCTTTACTGCTTTACCCCTCTCCGAAGGTAACGGAAATTGAAAAAACCAATGTTATAAAAAAGTACACTATTCAGTGAGTGGGCATGGCCGATCGTAAGCGAGCCGATAAACTGACGGTTATTACAAAGACGTATGATCTGATCCTGTGGTCGTGCAATCACACCGCCAAATTCCCCGCAAGCACCGCTTTGTTTTGGGTGAGAGAATCGAGCGGAATCTCTACGATCTGCTGTCAGTCCTCATCCGATCGAAATACACGAAGCACCGCCAGGAGTTGCTGGAGCAGGCCAACCTCGCTGTGGAAATCCTCAGGCGTCCAGAAGCGACCCGATCATCATAGTGTTCTCAGATAGTCACCCATTCGTCGCCGTGATCGACAACTGGATCATCGTGGCGAGCGATACCCACACAAAGTACGGCACCTGGGCGATGGCGATCCAGCGGTAATACGGCCAGATGGCGATCACGCACCAGGGAATGGTTGCCCACACGATCACGATGTCCGCCGACGCCAGTGGCACGTTCCTCAGCCCGGCAAAGATCGGCATGAACAGGACGTTGGCGACGAGGTTGATTGCAAACGGCAGGGCCACGAATCGAGGAAGTTTGCCTTGATACGTCTTCACGAACACGAAGCCGAAGCTGACCAGGATGACCGGGTACAGGATCATCCAAATCAGGCTGATTGTCGAGGGTTCAGGCGTCCACGAGGGCTTCACGAGCGAGTCGTACCAGTCAATCCACGGCATCGGTCTGTTCCCCTCGTCGGCTACCGGACGGTCACGAGTCCCACGGCCCGTCATCGACCTTCAGAACTTGCGGCCCGCAGCATGGACGCCGCCGAGTCCCGACCGAACCGCTTCTGAAACCAGCGCACAACCGGATAGCCGAGCCGGGTCAGGACGTGGTGTGGGCGGGAAAAGGCCAGGATGTCGTACCACACACCGTCGTCGCCCCGGTCCCACTCGATCAGGAACCGCTCCTCGCCGCTCTCGACGTGGCCTGGAAGCGTGCCGTAGGCGAGGCCGAACTTCGAGATCGGTCCCGCCTCGTCCACGACGTACACTACCCGGCAGGCGTTGAGCCACCAGATGCCGAAGGCCCGCCCCATCACCGCCACGACCTCGCCCTTCTGGATGGGAGCACCCGAGGGCCACGCTTCAACCCAACCGAGGTTGAACTGCTCCCACCGCTGCAAGGCGGCGATGGCCGACCGAAAGACCGGCTCGCCCTCACCCAGCTTGATGCGGGTGTGGTCCACGACGTAACCGGGGGGCGGCGTCTCGGCGGTAGCGCCCACCGCCTTGTAGGTGAACGCTAACGGCGTCTGAGTGGCCAGGAACCGGCGCAGGGTGTCGGGGGTCGGTTTTCGCAGCGACAACACACCCTCCTTCGGTCTCGCCCGCCGCCGAGCCGTGCCGTGGTCCGTCGAACGGTAAAATGTCCCCGCTGCATACTACCCGTAAACCGCCAACCGTTCCAACGGGGATTGTAAACAGAATGCCAGAACCAGGACCGGCAAACCCGGACGTTCCTCATGTCCCCCTCTTGCTGTTGACCGGCGCTTCCGGGTACGTCGGCGGGCGGCTCGTTCCGCTGCTCGAACGGCAGCCCGTCGCTCTGCGGTGTCTGGCCCGGTCGCCCGACACGTTGCGGCCCCTCGTCCGGGAATCCACACAGGTTGTCCGGGGGGATGTTCTCGACCCGCCCTCGCTGGCCGAGGCGATGCTCGGCGTCCACACCGCCTACTACCTCGTCCACCTGATGTCCGACTCGAAGGACTTCGAGAAGGAGGACCGGCAGGCGGCGACCAACTTCGCCGACGCCGCAAAGAAGGCCGGGGTGCTGCGGATCATATACCTGGGCGGCTTGGGGGATGACACCGACCCAAAGCTGTCGCCGCATCTGCGTAGCCGTCACGAGGTCGGCGACATCCTGCGGGCGTCGGGGATCGAAACCGTCGAGTTCCGGGCCGGGATGGTGATCGGGGCGGGGAGCCTGTCGTACCAGTTGATGAAATCGCTGACCGACCGCCTGCCGGTGATGATCTGCCCCCGCTGGCTGACCACGGCGACCCAGCCCGTCGCCGTGGACGACGTGCTGGCCTACCTGCTGGCGGCGAAGGACTTGCCCCCTGGTGAGAGCCGAATCTTCGAGATCGGCTGTGAAGATGTCACCACCTACGGCGGGATGGTTCGAAAGTACGCCCGGCAGAAGGGGCTGCGCCGCTGGCTGATCTTCGTGCCGGTCCTGACGCCGTACCTGTCGAGCCTGTGGCTGGCCCTCGTGACGCCGGCCAAGTTCGGGGTCGGGCGGCACCTGATCGAAGGGTTGAAAAACCCGACCGTGATCCGAGACAGGAAGGCGCTGGACGTGTTCCCCATCCGTACGGTGAATGTGAAGGAGGCCGTTGCCAGGGCGATTGCCGACACGAGCGGGTGAACTATCGAGCCTTCTTCAGCGGACGATCAACAGACCGCTTGCCGGTCACGGGGTCGATCTTGAAAACGGCGATCCGCCGCCCAGCCTCGACCCATTCCAGGTGGAAACGGGGGATGCGCCGGTCGTTGCCGAAGCGGAACGTGAAGAACGGCTCCTCGAACAGCGTCATGTGCGATTCCCTGGTGCTTCAGATGCGGTCGGGCCCGTCCACCGTCCGCTCGTCCCGCACGTCGCCCGTGTTCAACGTGGCGGCTGGCTCGAACAGCAAGACCTGGACCTCCTCATCGGCGACCGGGCGGTGTTCGACCTTACGGGGGACGATCAGGAACTCGCCCTCTTCGAGAGCAACGTGACGGTCCCTGAACTCCATCGTGAACCGCCCCTTCACGACCAGCAAGAGTTCGTCCTCGTGGTCGTGTTTGTGCCACACGAACTCGCCCCGGAACTTGACCAACTTGACTTGCTGGCCGTTCAGTTCGCCGACTACCTTCGGGTTCCAGTGGTCGGCGAACAGCGCCAGCTTCTCGCCAAGGTTGACCTTCTCCATGACCACCGCCTCTCGCCCACACCAGGAACCGTATTCGACCAGCGATAAGATATCCGGGGGTCGCTCGGCAGTCCGGGCGGCAGTTTCGGGCCGCATTGAGCGTCAGCACGATGAAATCGACGGTCGAGGAAATCCGGCAGCGGTTCGACGCCGATGTGGAGCGATTCTCGAACCTCGAAACCGGCCAGTCGGCGAGGGCCGATGTGCCCCTGGCGATGGGGCTGGTCGCACAGGCAGCAGCAGCCACGACGCTCAACGCCCGGCTCGTCCTGAACGTGGGGTGCGGTGCCGGGAACTTCTCGCTCAAGTTGTTGGAGCGGCTTCCAAACTTGGATGTCACCCTGATCGACTTGAGCCAGCCGTTGTTGGATCGGGCGGCGAGTCGGGTCGGCCCGGCGACAACGGGGCGAGTGACGATAGTTCAGGGGGACATTCGGGAGGGTGAATTTCTTGCCGGGCAGTTCGACATGGTGCTGGCTGCTGCTGTGCTGCACGATCTGCGGACAGACCAAGAGTGGGAGGCAGTGTTCGCCGCCTTCCACCGGGCACTGCGGCCCGGAGGGTCGGTGTGGATTTTCGATCTCGTTGAGAGTTCGATCCCGGCGATCAGCGGTGTGATGCGGCAACGGTACGGCGAAAACCTGACCCGGCTGAAGGACGAGGCGTAGCGGGACCATGTGTTCGCTTACGTCGAGAAGAAAGACACGCCCCGACCGCTGCTGTTTCAACTTGACCTGTTGCGGCGGGTCGGGTTCACCCAGGTCGAGGTTCTGCACAAGCACGTCTGCTTTGCCGCCTTCGGGGCGGTGAGAGGTTGACCGGCGCAGTCGGTGAGCGTCACGAGTTCGGCCACTCCGAATTCTGAAAAACGACTCGGTAGCCATCGGGATCGGCGAACGTCTTGCCACGCTCGTCCCAGTACGGGTTAAACGACTTCACGGCCTCGTAACCCTGATCCTCCAGCCGTCCGACGGCCCGAAGCCATTCGTTTCGGTCGGGCAGATAGAAGACGAGCAGGTTGTCCTCTGTCGGTGCCTTGCCCGCCGTGTGCCCCGCTTTGCAGGTAAACTCCAGGTGGAAGGCAGCTCCCCGGCGACCAAGCATCACGCCATCGAACCCGTCGTGGTCATGGAACTCGCCGATGACCGTGAAACCCAGCCCGTCCCGGTAGAATTTAACAACCGCTTCCAGGTCGTCGGTTGGCCGGGCAACCCGGAGGTGGGCGGTCGCTAACGATCCGGACTGGCTCATCGGCTCGCTCCCTCTCGCACCACGAAAACCGCCATACAGCCGGGGTATTCCATCGAGATGTACCACCCGCTCCCGACCTCTTTTCGGTTGCACACCCGCCCCTCGGTAACATGAACGAGTTCGGCCCCCGTCATGGCTGCGTCAGCGGCGAGGTCGGTATGTTTCTGGAGCGATCCGGCGGTGTTGAACAGGAACGGGCCGCTTGAACCACAGCGAAACGCACTGTCCCAGATCGGATCGCCGCACTCACTACCTGGTTTTCCCTCATGTCTCATTCCACGGACGGGATCACCCGTTCATCGCCGTGATCGACAAATCGATTACCGAAGCGAGTAACACTCACTCGTGGTGAGGCTCATCGCCCACAATGATAAACTACCCCCTGATCGAAGGGCTGGCAAAGATCGGAGGGAACAATGCCTGTGGCCGACCGCAATACGTTCGTAGAACTCTACGCCGGTCAATCCCGCTGGGAGATCGGCAGGCCGCAGAGGGCGTTCCTCGACGTGGCAGACGGGATCACCGGGTAAGTTCTGGACCTCTGGCTGTGGTTCGGTGGAGAACGCCTTATTCTTCGCCAGCCGGGTCCAGAAGGTCACCGGAATCGACTTCCTGGCGGAGCCGGTCAAATGGGCCATACAGAAAGCGGACGAACGGGGCGTGACTGCCTCCTCCCACATCATGGACGCTCTGGCCCTCCAGGAACTTTCCGAAGTCTTCGACAACATCATCGACAGTGGGTTGTTCCACGTCTTCAGCGATGAGGATCGGCGGCACTACGTCGAGGGGCTGGCGTTTGTGCTAAAGCCAGGCGGTCGGCTGTTCCTCCTCTGCTTCAGTGACGCCGAACCGGGCGACCGGGGGCCGAGGCGAGTGTCCCGGAAGGAGATCAAGGACGCTTTCGCCGAGGGTCGGGTGATCGAGTCCGTCGAGTCGGCACGCTATGAGGTTCGACCCGATCCGGAGGACATCAGTTTCCGGGAAGGTGGCCCGAAGGCATTGTTCGTGGTGGTGAGGAGGGCGTGAGGCCGACATTCCTGGTCCTGGACTGGTCCGAGAAGTTCGCCTGAAAAGGGGTAAGAATGGGAGAAAAGACCATTCGACGCCCGGCCCGTGGACCAGTTTTTTACCCCTTTCATTTCTACAAAGCCCCAATTTGGATGGTTCCGCCGACGAAAACGACAAGGGAAACTGTCGCCAGAAGTCGTTAAAAGGACATGGACTTGCGGCTTTTTCTGAGAAAGCGAGTGGAAAGCCGAAAAATGCCCTGGGTCGTTTTGAAGACCTGGGCCGGCACCAGCCGTACAAACACCCCCGAGGCGACCCCTGGCATTGTGACTACTCCCCACGCCTGAAGGCGGGGGCTTCTAAGGATTTTCACCTAGGCGACATAGTCCTGGCGCAGTTGAGATCTTCTAACTGTCGTGCCCGTTGAGTGCGTTACTCCTGCAACGGATAGGTGGAGTCTACGCCAGACATCGGGTTGAACAAGGTGTGTTGCAAAAATAGTGGGGACACGCTTCGTCTCCATTCATCCCCAGGGCTGAAGCCCGGGGCTTTCTGGAGACCTCTGGTAAGCCTCACAGAACTGTCGGAAAGCGGCCCTTCGGCCACTCCCAGTGACAGTCCAACCGACATCCGAAGCAGAGTCATGGAACGCACCGGTGATCAGCGAGGTCGGCGGACAGAGTCATACGGGACAAGGGCGTTTGGCGGTTGCGCGTCCCTCTGCGCGGCCACCTCAGGATAGCGTTTCACCACCGGAACCGACCGGCGATACGGGTTGTGATGGTGAAAGTGACGAATCGGGACGTCGGGCTTGTCGGGATTGCCGTTTCCGGTGCAGTTCCGCGGGCATACACTGTCAGTACACCATCGTGCTCCCGCGCACACGTCCGATGGATGAGGACCAGACGATGGCCCAGAACCCGGCGGCCGCCGATCTCGTACCGGCCGTCGATCCTACCCGGGTCCAACTGACCCGGATCGTTGACCAACCCGACCTCCCGCTCCCGGAAGTCTTCCGCCGGGTATGCGAGGTATCGGCCGACGCGCTGCGGGTCGAGCGCGCTGGGGTCTGGCTGTTCGTGAACGGGGACCGCGTGCTCCGATGTGTTTGCCTGTTCGAGCGGTCGAAGCGTCGGCACTCGAAGGGGGCCTGTCTGCCGCTGGCCGATGCTTCAGCGTACCTGCGGGCCGTGACTGCTGCTCCCTTGCTGGCCTGTGAATCTGCCCGGACCGACCCCCGCACAGCCGAACTGAGGGACACTTACCTCACCCCGAACGGCATCACCTCCCTGTTGGATGCGCCGCTTGTCCGCGATCAACGGCTGGTTGGAGTGATCTGCCACGAACACGTCGGTCCACCCCGGGACTGGACCGATGCGGATCGGGCCTTGGCCCGGTCAGTTGCCGATCTCGTCGCGAAAAAAATGCGGGCGGCCGAGGGTGACCTCCGGACCTCGAATCGGTCCGTGCCCACGATGACAACCATCAGCCAAATGTCGCGCTCAGCGGGACACGATTTCCGCAACGCCCTTGCTGAGATCCTGGCGAACGCTGAACTGATCGCCCTCACAACTGGACTTCCTCCCGGAGTGGCCGACCGTCTAGCGAGGATTTCCGAGGCGGCTAACCGGAGCGTTGCCCTCCTCCGTACCTTACTTGAACCCACTCCGAAGCCAGACGAAGATACCGGCGAACATGAGCCCCTCCCCGCCGCATCAAGCGGGTAAGGATCGATTCAAGTTTAAAGTCTCGATTTTAAAGTTTACAGTTGAAGAGACTCATGCATGAACCCGCAGAGGCTGTCGCATCTACGGAAAAGACGGTTAGACATGCAAATGGGAGGGCGAGGCCAC
>PLDW01000416.1:8087-12956 GCA_003136315.1 Gemmataceae bacterium
CCCGTTAGACCGATGCTTGCCCCGGGAATGAGACAGCCTCTGCGGGTTCAGTATCAGTCTCGTGGTCGCCGCTCTTCCGGAGGAACCCCTGGGACTCGCTCAGCGAGAAGCGATCGTGCCCGAACCGCCTTCCCAACCGCCGCGAAAGGGTCGCCCTGAGGGATCGTCCTCGTTCGGGTGGCGGGCATTCTTCCAACAAACCAAAACTCCGGTATTCGTCCTCGGGAAAGGCCGTCGGCTCCGGTATGCGAACCCCGCCTGGGAACAGCTCGTCGGAGCCACATTGGCCGAGAGTCTCGGGCTGGTCTGTTCCGCCCGTCGGCACAGTTCTCCACTCGCGGCCGCCCTCGCCCCCACACCCGAAGCTCTTGCCGGGCAACCGGATAAGGCTCGCCGCCCTGCCCCGCCGAACCGTACCGGTCCCCCTTGGTGGGACGTGAGGTTCGTCCCCCTCGCCGGTGACGAGGGGCTCTGCGGCCTGGTTGGATTCATTACCGTGGTCGGAGAGGGGGTTCCGGCGGCAGGCCGCAAGATCCCTGCTGGTGTTGCAGCCATACGCGACCAACACGCAGGGGCCTTCACATTCGATCTGCTCACCGGTCAATCACCAGCAATGGGGCGGCTCGTCGGGCAGGTGCGACTCGCGGCTCAGCTTGCCGCGCCGGTCTGGCTCGTTGGTGAGCCAGGGTCGGGAAAGGAGACGGTCGCCCGGGTGATCCACCACGCGGGAAATGGCCGCGAGAAGATGTTCATTGCACTGGATGGTGCTGGACTTCAACCTTATCTGATCGAAAGCTTACTGTGGGGCCACGGTGGGCTGGCCGGAATAGACCGGGTCGGGACTGTCTACCTGAAGGATCCAGGGGCTCTCTCCCGTGACCTCCAACAACAACTCATCGATTTCTTCACCGACGATCGCCCCGCAACTCCTCGGCTCATCTGCGGGGCAGCTCGCTCAGCGGCCGAGGACGTTCAGGCTCGCCGGCTCTTACCCGAGTTCCACACGGCCCTCTCGGTCCTGGAACTCCGGGTGCCACCACTCCGGGAAAGGCTCGGCGACCTGCCCCGGCTCGTTGCAGACACCCTCCTCCGACAAGAGCTCCGAAAATCGATCGAACCGGCTGCAATCGAGGTGCTCAAGTCTCAGCCGTGGTCCGGGAACTTGCGGGAACTCGCAGGTGTCCTGGTGGAGGCATCGGCAACAGCCGGGGCTGGTCCGATCAAGCGAGAACATTTGCCGCACGAACTCCGGGTTCGGGCCGGGTTGGAGAAGCCCGCCCCGGCCTCCCAGCTGAAGCTCGATGCCACCCTCGAAACTGTGGAGAAACGACTGATCCAACTGGCTCTCGCCCGGACTGGAGGGAACGCGACCAAGGCGGCCGATCTGCTCGGCATCTGGCGACCCCGACTCCTTCGACGAATGGAGGCACTGAGCCTCAACCGACCGAGCTAGCGTACACCCAAAACCTGGATAGAATCAGCAGAAACGGCTTCTTCCTCGGAGCATCCCATGCTCATCCCCTTCCAATGTCCTAATTGCCAGGCCCGGCTCAACGTCCCAGACGCGGCGGCCGGGAAACGGATTCAGTGCCCGAAATGCCAGACGGCGGTGGCTGTCCCTCCGGGAACACCCACGAAGCCATCTCATCCAAGCCACGTCGTACCACCGCCCTCCAACAGGATCCCGGCCAGGGACGAACCAGCCAACACCCGGAACAGACCCTCAACCCCGAGCACCTCGCAGCCCACTCACCGACCGGGACCGGTGCCTCCACCGATTCCCACTCCGACCGGCCCGGACCCGGAGGCTGGCACCGAACTCAGCCCATACAGTCTGGACGATGCCACCCCAACTGTCGAGCCGCAGCGATCCTCTGCGCCTGAGGCGAGTTCAACCGGGAATCAGAGCCTGCTTTTACTTGTCCTCGGTTGTGCCACCGTCCTGCTGCTCCTTGGCTCGGTGGGAATCGTGGGCGCTGCGTGGTATCTTGTCCGCCTGCCTGACCGTGATGTGGTCAACGATAGCGAGAATGACCGCCCAACCACCACGAAGACGGACAGCCAGACGGGGAAGCCCCGGGTGGGAAAGGCAGCCATTCCCACGGGATGGAAGAAGCTCGAACCGCCCGGCGCTGGCTGGAAGATTTACCTTCCGGGCGATACCGCCGGCGAGCCCATCAATCCGGACCCGATGCTTCCCCGGATCTATACCGCGATGAACATCGAGCAGAAAGTGCTTTGCGCCATTTCAGTCATTGATCTCAAAGCTGTGGCAGCACCACAGCGCGAACTGACGATTGAGAAGTTCGTTCAGACACTGTCTCGCGGACGATTTACAGAGATCAGCCGAAAAGACACCACTCTGGCCGGCTTGTCCGCCAAGGAACTCGTTTTCGACACCGCCACGCAGGTACCAGGAGGTGACAAGGCGGGAGCAGTGAAGCCGCAGTCTGTCGTGCGGATGTTAATCACCGAATCGGCGTTATATTACCTGATAATCACCAACGGGGAACCCGGCCGCCCGAAGCCCGAATTCGAGAACGGCTTCTTCGACAACTTCGAGCTGACCAAGTGACGCTCAACGACTGGTGGGCACTCGTGAGGATGGAACGTATCACCCTGTTCCCGGGTGACTCGCCTCGAACCTACTTGTTAGCTGTCCCGCCCATCGGCCCCGGGGTCCGCCCACCGCTGGTCCTCTTCCTGCATGGAGCGGGTGGGACTGGGGGGTGGGCCGATGCGGAGACGGGGTGGTCGGCCCACGCTGCCCAGAAGGGGTTCGCCCTCGCCCTGCCGGATGCTCTCCCGCCGGATTTGGGCTTGCCGCCGAAGTTCCTGACCAACCCCCAGCGATGGAATGATGACTCGCCAGGCCCGACCGGCGAACCGTCGCTGGCCGATGATGTGGGGTTTCTTGCTGCGGTGATCGACGACGCGACCCGACGGGCCGGTGCCGACCCCCACCGGGTCTACCTGAGCGGCTTCTCCAATGGGGCCGGGATGGCATTCCGGGCCGCCGCGGAGTTGTCCGATCGACTGGCTGCGGTGGCACCGGTCGCCGGGTATTGCCGCGTCCCGGACAACTTCCGCCCGGCCCGGCCAGTCCCAACGCTTTACCTCATCGGCACCGCCGATCCAATCGTTCCGTTGCGAGGTGGAGACGTGCGAAGCCCCTGGCTGCACCGACTCATCCGCCGACCCCCGGTCGCCGAAACGCTTCAGCGGTGGGCCACAACGATCGGGTGCGCGCCAATCCCGACTGTGGAATCGGACGGTGGCGGGGTGCTCACCGAGAGGTATCCCGGTCCCGTCGAGTTCCGAGCGGAGATGGTGGAGGGGCTCGGGCACCACTGGCCGGGCGGGAAAGGACAATTGAACCATCGCCTTGCCGGTCCGCCATCAGATACGCTCAATGCCACAACTGAAGTGTGGAAATTCTTCGAGAGGCACCCGCTTGCGTAGGCTCCGGCTTTGGTACGACACCCCACCACCCCCACCATCCCCCATCCGACACCCCCGGTCATTCCATGCGACTGTCCCTGTTCGTTTCGCTCCTCGCCACAGCCCCCTCCCTCGCACTCGAACCGAAGGACGTGTTCGTCGTGGCGAACAAGAACGTCCCAGCCTCTCAAGAGGTCGCCGACTACTACCTTGCGAAACGCAATGTTCCGAAGGACCACCTCATCCCGCTCGATCTCCCAGCCGGTGAGGACATCAGTCGGGCGGACTACGACGCGAAATTCGTCGCACCGCTTCGAGCTGCGCTCAAGGACCGCAAGACTGACGCCAAGGTGATTTTGACCGTGTACGGGGTGCCGCTGCGGGTGGGCGTGCAACTCCCCACTCTGGATGAGAAAGCTGAACTGGACAAACTCACTCCCGCGCTGAACCTGGCCCGGAAAGCCGTGGCCGAACGGGAGAAGGACAAGGCGACCGACCCGAAGGATCTCGCTGCGGCACGGACCAAACGAGACACACTCGACCGGCGACGACGTGCCCTGTCCCACGACGAGAGCTACGCCTGTGTGGATAGCGAGTTGATGCTCCTCTGGTGGGATGCGTACCCGCTAGATCGATGGGTGATGAATCCACTCTACTTTCAGGCATCGGAAAAGTATCGGGCAGCCACCAAACCGGTCGTTCTCACGGCCCGACTCGATGGACCGTCGGTGGAGATCGCGAAGCGGTTAGTCGACGATGCGATCGCTGTTGAAGCACAGGGATTGCGGGGGGCAGTTGTGGTCGATGCGCGGGGGAATCGATTCGATCCGAAGGGATCGGACGACGGATATGGTTATTCCGGTTATGACGAATCGATGCGTGAGATGGCAAAACTGTTCGAGAAGACTGACCTTCCGGTGACCCTGGACGACAAGAGCGAACTCCTCCCGCCTGGGAGTGCCAAGGGGGTGGCGCTTTACTGCGGGTGGTACTCCGTGGGCAACTTCGTGGATACGTGCGAGTTCGTCCCCGGTGCGGTGGCCTGGCACCTGGCGAGTTCAGAGGCAGTGACCCTCCGCGATCCGAAAAGCAAATCGTGGTGCCCGAATCTGCTGAAGAAGGGAGTGGCCGCGACCCTGGGGCCGGTGGGTGAACCGTACACGATTGGCTTCCCCAAGCCTGCCGAGTTCTTCGGTTTCCTGGGAACGGGCGAATACACACTGGTGGAGTCCTACGCCCGGTCAAGCTTGTTCTGTAGCTGGATGACGGTGCTTGTGGGTGACCCACTGTACAACCCATTCGCGAAGAACCCAAAACTGAAACTGGCGGATGTCGTCCCAAGCCCGAAAGGCGGGAAGAACGTGGCACCGTGAGCCTGTGTTGTGCTGTACCCCGGAGGGGTTATATAGCACAGCCCAGGGTCGCGTT
>PLDW01000524.1 GCA_003136315.1 Gemmataceae bacterium
GCCTTTGCCCTGATACATGAACCCGCAGAGGCGGTCTCATTCCAGGAGTAAGCATCGGTCTAACGGGAGGGCGAGGCTTCTGCCGAGCGTGAGGGTGGTGCGGCTCGGCAGGAGCCTCGCCCTCCCATTTGCATGTCTAAGCGTCTTTCCGGAGATGCGACACCCTCTGCGGCTTCCTGTATCAAAGCACGGCAATGCGGAGTTGGCGAGTGCGAAAAGGGCCATTCCCATCTGGACGATTGTGAGCTAGTGACTCACTACCCGCGGAGGCGGTGCCTGTTCCAAAAGATGTTGCACTTCGGCCAAAATCCGTTTGAAATCCGCCCGCCCCCGCAGGCTGTCCAGATCCTTGTCCGACGCAAGCTCGGCTCTGTGGAGCGGCCCTTTAATCGGGTGGCGGAAATACCCAGCCTTGCAGATCCTGTCGAGGTAAGTGATGGCGAGAGCTGCTCTTCGGTCACACTCGGCGGCATCAATGTCCGGCGCTGCGGAAGCCAGGGCAAACGCACAGGCCGCGTTGTAAACCGCTGCTTCGGCAACCCCTCGGGTGTCTGCCAGATAAGCAGCCAACCGCATCGCCTTGAGGTGATCCAGTCCCCGACCACGCGACCAGGGCAAACGGGATTGCTCCATCTCGGCTCCCCGAAGGAGAAAGGTGCGTATCAAAATCGAATCGTCTTTGTTGATATGTTTTTGGTGCAGTACACGTTGATTTATTGAAATCACCTTTGCGATCCCCGAGGCGTTGTCGGGGAGAATAACCTCCCCGCCGGGCGGGACCATTGGGGTGTCTGCCACCGCCTCGGGATGAGCCCGATCCAACTCAACGAGTGCTTCACTACAGCGACTGAGCGACAGAAACGCGGTATAACGGGAGAACCAGATTATCGAGAGTGTGCTGGTGATCGCCTCCTCATTGAGGCCTGTCGTGACTGCCGCGAGACCGATATGCGAATTGGCATTCCGAAGCCCGACGAAAAGTTGTTCGGCTCGATCAAGGACTTTGAGCGCGGCCTCAATGTCTGCCTTCTTTCCCGTCAAGAGACCGAGTCGGGCACTGGAAAGGTAGGTGAGCCCCAGGTAGTAAGCGTGCTCCAGATGGTCCGGAAATTCCCGGTATGCCTGTTCGAGTGAGTCGGCGGCTTCCTGGAGATTGCGTTCGATTCTTGGCCGCAAGTCGGGGTCATCTCGGTTGGCAAGCATCAGGTGAGTCGCATAGATGTATGCCGCAACTCCCTTATTGTGGAGCATCGATTCGCGGAGGTAGGTGGCTTCCCGCTGGCTTGCCTCTTCCCGGAGGCGAGCCCCTTCGGCTTCACTCAGCAGCGCCTGCTCGCGGAGTTGGGCACGCTCCGCCCGCCCCGCCTGCCACACGGTTCCGACGACCCCACCGACCAATGCGAGTAGCACCATGACCGACGCGATCACAGGTCCGCGGTGCTTCCGGAGGAACTTCCGCGCCCGATAGGCCACCGTCGGTGGTCGAGCTTCGACCACTTCATCGGCAAGGTATCGCTCGACGTCCCGGGCCAGGCCGCTGGCCGTTTCGTACCGCCGTGTCCGGTCCTTCTCCAACGCCTTCATTACGATCCAGTCCAACTCGCCACGCAGGAGTTTCGAGAGTTTGACCGACTCCGTCCCAATGACTGTCGTGAGTTTTGCCCGAGTTTCCGTTGTGCTCAGCCGGGCGCTGGGTCGTGGCGGCTCTTCCTCGCGAACCAACCGCGACCAGTCCTCTATCGGAACCCCACGGAATCGATTCTTCTCGATTGGTGTGGTCCCGGTCAGCAACTCGTACAGCAACACTCCCAGGCTGTAGACATCACTTCGGGTATCGATGTCCAGGTTGTGGAGCCCCGCCTGTTCCGGACTCATGTAGGCAGGGGTGCCGACCACCGATCCGATCATGGTGTGCAGGGTCTTTTCGGTGAGTGGCTGACCGGTGGGCTTGGCCACTCCGAAGTCGATCACCTTGGGCACGGCTTTGTCGTCGTAGAGCGCCACAAGCACATTGGAGGGCTTGATGTCGCGGTGGATGATCCCTTTCTGATGGGCGTGTTGGATCGCCTGGCAGACCGGAAGGAAGAGTTCCAGTCGCTCCCGGAGAGGGAGGTTCCGCGTCTCGCAGAATTGGGTGATCGAGACGCCCTTGACCCGTTCCATCACGAAGAATGGCCGTCCGTCCGGGGCGATCCCTCCATCAAGTATCTTGGCAATATTGGGGTGATCCATCAAAGCCAGTGATTGACGTTCGAGTTCAAACCGACCCAGGAACGCTTTCGAATGCATCGCTGTCTGGAGCAATTTGACTGCAACCTGCCGTCGGATCGGCTCTGACTGCTCGGCCAACCAGACAACTCCCATGCCACCTTCCCCGAGTGGCTCCAGGAGTTTGTACCGCCCCGCGATAATGCTACCGACCCCAAGACCCAACACAGTCGTGGGATCAAGAGGGTGAACCGGAGGAGTGTCCGCCTCCGAGAAAGGGAGATCGCTTGGCGTGCGGGCCGTCGTCCGGTCAGGGTCATCGTTGGGCATTGCGTCTCCTCGCAGAGGTTCACCCTAACGGGGGGAGAACGCAACCGCAAGACGCCAGATCGCTCGTTGGCTGGGACGCTTCCACAGCTCGATCGGCGATGCGGCCGTAAACCTGCACGGTGCTCGGGCGAATCCCGGCCACCAGTGGTCTTTGGTGCCGCAGGCGAAGATGCCGAGTTTTTACGCTGCGGTGGACGCGGAGACAGCCCCAACCCCCTCATTTCGCCCCGAGGCAGTAGACCGATCCCTTATCGGTCCCGACGAGTACGCAGTCCGGGCCGACCGCGACCGACCCAACGACTGCGGAGTCGAGATTGAGTTCCTGGAGCTTTTTCCCGGTCTTCAGGTCCAGCACGTAGAAGTTTCCATCCTTCCCCATGCAGCCGAAATACACCCGGTTGCCGACCACCACCGGAGACCCATCGATATTCCCCTCTGTCAAGAAACTCCACACCTGCTTTCCGGTCGCACGGTCGAGCGCGTACACTTTCTGGTCCCGGCTTCCGGCGATCACCAGGGCGTCGGTCACCGCGGCCGAGGCGTAAAACGGCTGTTGCCGGGCCATAGCCTCAAATGCCCACACCTTCTTCTGAGTCCTCCATTCCACCCCAACCACCTGATTCGCCATCGTCCCGACATAAGCGAAGTCGCCGCTGATGGCGGCGGTGGCGGCGGCCTGGCCGCCGAGGTCCACCGAGCCAAGTTCCTTACCCGTCCTCGCGTCCAGAACGTGGAGAACGCTGTCGCACCCGGCGACAAAGGTGGTGTCCCCGACCACCACGGGCGATCCGTTCACCGGTCCGTCGGTTTTCACGTCCCAGCGTTTCTTCCCGGCCGGATCGAGACAATACAAAGTTGAATCGTGGGATCCGATCAGGATATTGTCCCCGTGGAAGTTGCATCCGGACGTGATCTCCGCTTCCGTCTCGAATGTCCAGAGAATCTTCCCATCGACCGCAGCGAGGCAATAGAATTTGCCGTCGATATTTCCGACGTAGACTCGATCCCCCTTCACACTGGGCGACGCCTTGATGGGTCCGAGCTTGGTCTTCCACTTCAACTTGCCGGTGGCGAGATCGATCGCGTGGAGGTGCTTGTCGAACGATCCCACGTAGACGACCCCGCCAGCAATTGCCGGTGCGCCCTCGACGGCATCTCCGGTCTTGTAAATCCACCGCTCGTCGAGTTGGTCTGGCAGCTTTGCCAGCCCGACACCAGACATGAGTGCGTCGCCGCGGAACAGGGGCCAATCGGCGGACGCGACGGCCGGGACGACAAGAAGAACCGCGAGGGTCGCCGATCGAAGCCGAGTCATGGCAAACTCCTTGAGGGACTGAAACGATTCGAGGAGCGTCGATAAAGGCGTTTGAAAGGGGTGAACCGAGAAACGCCTCTAGATCATCCCACCGCGAGTGTCGGATGCGCCAGAAGATAAATCGGACGCACGTACGCATGGGAGGGCGATGCTCCTGCCGAGCACTGCTCTCACGGCTCGGCAGGAGCCTCGCCCTCCCATGCGTACAATATCCTCCGGTATATCATGGTTAAATCCGCTCGTAGGTCGGGTCGAGGCTCTGCGAGACCCGACGGAGCTGGGCACGAGATGTATTATACTTACGGGAGTACGAGGCTCCTGCCNNCCCCCCCCCCCCGACCTACAAAAACTACAAAAACGGCTCCAGGTAATGCCCTCTGCCACGGCCCGGTGTGGTGACACCCACCGCATGCCTGCTGCGGCGTCGGACCTCACCAGGCTGAGTGATAAAGTTTGAGGATCTCGACCTCCGTAACCGGGCGGGGGTTGAAGCGGGCGGTCCACTGCTGATTCGCCTCTTCGGCGAGCAACGGGAGGATGGTGTCCGAAACCCCGCACTCTTTGAGAGTTTTCGGTAAGCCGATGTGCGAGAGCAGTTCGCTGATGCGGTTGGCCAGAATGTCCCCGGCTGGCTGGCCGTTCGTCGGTCCATGACCCCCAAGCAACTCAGCGTAAAGTCCTTCAATCACCGGGTCGCAGGCCGCGTTGAACCGGATCACATGCGGGAGCATCACCCCGATTGCCACCCCGTGGGTGAGCCCATAGTGGGCAGTGAGGGGATTGGCACAACTGTGGCACACCCCGAGCATTGCGCTCTCAATTGCCATCCCGGAGAAGTGCGCGCCCAGGAGCATCGCAGCCCGAGCATCGAGATCGTCCGGGTGGGCGATCACCCGTTCAAAGTTCGGCTCCAGGTGCCGGAATGCGGCCAGGGCGTACATGTGCGAGAGCGGGTTGCGGCGTGTGCAGACGAACGATTCGATCGCGTGAGCAACGGCGTCGATGCCGGTCACTGCGGTGACCACTTTCGGCTGGGAACGGGTCACCTCGGGATCAAGGATGGAGACCCGGAACGCAGCCTTTTTGTCCCCACAGGCCATTTTTAAGTGGGTCTTTTCATCGGTGATCAGAGCGTAGCACTGGGCCTCGCTGCCGGTCCCGGATGTGGTCGGCACCCCGACCGATGGGAGCATCGGTTTGGTAGCCCGCCCGAAGCCCTTGTAGTCGGCCATCCGGCCGCCGTTGGTCAGAATGAAGTTGATCCCTTTCGCGCAGTCCATCGAACTGCCGCCGCCGACTGCCACGATCGCATCAATGGCGTTGGTGCGAGCGTAGACCACCCCGGCCGCGACCTCCCGCTCGGTCGGGTTCTCCTTCACTCCGTCGAAGGTGAACACGGCCAGGCCGGCAGCGCGGATCGCCTTCTCGGCCCGCTGCGGGTGGCCGGCGTGTGCGAGCCCAGGGTCGGTGACCAGCAGAATCCGCGTGCCGCCCAACTCCCGAACCACCTCCCCGAGTCGGTTCAGCCCTCCTGGCTCGAATACCACCCGGCCAAGCGGCTGGAAGTCAAACGCCTGCGGGGGTACGTGCATGTTGGAGCGCCCGCTGCTTGTAGAGGTGGGTGAAGAGGTTCCCTTCATGCGGCTGGTCCCACGTCAGGCGGTTAGTCGGGAGCGGTCCGATGTTCAGCCGCTCGATGTTTGGGCAGGCAAGGGCGTCGGCGATGAAACTCGGGTCGTCGGAGAGGATGGACGCTGCGAGGGTGTAACCGATTCGCTTCAGCACATCGTTCTGAGGCCATTCTATGACGCTGGCATAGGGGAAAAGGAACTCCTTGTTCGCCAGGGGATGTTCCGGACTGTCACATCGGACGATGGTCGGCAAGAGCCAGGCACACCGACCGTCCTTGATCAGCCTTGGAGTCCCCCGAATCTTCTCGGTCACATCGACCGCCCCGGGAACCTTCAGGCCCTCCTCGATCAGCGCGTTGATCCCCTCCGCCACAGCCGGGTTGGCAAATGCGGAGATCTCGCAGGCCGGATCGTCCCACGGTCGGGCCGTCACACTGGCAAGCCGTCGGGCCAGACCCTCGGCGACAGCATCCCCATTTCGAGGAGTCCAAACTGCGCTGGCGTTCACACAGGCGCGTCCGCCGTTGGCGGCGATCCCCTCAATGAGAACATCGAGATGCTTCTCCCACCCGTCAACCTGATCTTCAGCGATGATGAACTTGCTGTAGCCGGTCCCGTGGATCTCGACCCGGTGGTCGTTCTTGTACGGAGCCATCGTCCGATCGTCACCGAACGCCATGCTCCGGCCACACAGTCGGAGAATGTCGGCGGCCCCGGCATGATCGGTCGGGAGGAACCCAAGAACCCCGGCGGGAACCCCGGCCTTGAGGAACGCCTGGAGCACCCGGAAGGGGGTCCACGGTTCTTCCCGACCGGGCTTCAGGAGGAGCGGGATCTTGAATGCGATGGTTGGTACCCAGAGGGAATGGACCCCGGGGGAGTTCGACGGGAGGACGGCCCCGAATACGTTCGTGGTCGGGTAGAACGCCTGCATCCGCCCGCCGCGAGTGGTGTAGCCGCGATCGATGGCGTCGAGATCGAGCCCCCGGGTCAACCCACCGATCACTTCCTCAATGTTCTCCAGAACGTAGTGGACTTTCCGGGCGTTCCGGTCACAGAACACGATCGGGCTGCCGGTCGTGGATGACAGGTTGCGGATGTACTGATCGAATGTGAGTTCCGTGTCCCCGCATGGGAGGGCTGCATTCAGGAAGAAGTCGGCGGCCTTCTTGTACATCCCCAGCAGATCGCGGACGGGAATGGCAGCGAGTTGCTTGCGGGCTCGGTCCATCGTACCCAGATCGCGGGCGATCATGCTCCCAGTCACCTGGCTGACCTCCGCGACCGGCTCGCCGGTGACGTGGTGAATCAGCGTGGCCTTTTCCAGGCTCGTGTAGGGCTTGCCAAACCGCAGTGCGGGAATGTGAATCATAGGGTGATGGTCCTTACTTCGTCGTGTACATCTTCAGGAGGTCGGCCGCCCACTCGGCATCAGGCTTTCGCAGTGCTGGAGTGGGTGGCTTGGAGTACTTGAGTATCTGGGCGTACCTACTCGTTTCATACACTTGGTTGAAGCTAAACTGAAGATCCAACGGCACTGCTGGGGTGCTCCGGCTCAGGGGGACTGGAATGATCGGGAGGGTGTCCCGGACTCCAAATGCCCAGACCCGGGCACTCGGGTACTCGCCTGCACGGGACACGAGTACATAGTAGTCGGCGGCCGGCGGTCGGCGGCGGCCCATCGGCAGCCGGTCGCCGTCCCGGAGTAGGTCGATCTCCACGACGTTTGCCCTGGCTGCAAAATACTCCTTGCGTTTGCTCAGGTAGGCATCACGGTCGTCGCCACTGTACTTGTTCGAGGGGCTGAGGATCTCGATGACGGTCAACACACGGGTGTTGTCGATGGTCATGATCTTCACGACACGATTCTTCCGCACGGTGGTGGCGGGAAGCGTGAGGGTTGCAGTGGCGGGACTGACACCAGCAGGATCGCTCGGGTAGTCTGAGGTCTGGGGTGAAGAGGTCTCATCTGGGATGAAGACATCCGGTTTCACCCGCTGTCGACCGTCGTCTGATTCTTCCGTGACCCAGACATACTGATCGATATCTGCTACCAGGTTGGGGGGCAATAACTGGTTCAATCGGTTCGAGATGGCGACGATAAGCCTTGTGTGGACCCCTCCCCAACGGGTGGGGTCTTCGAGGTACGGGTCCATCCCGGGGAATGGTGACGGCACGACCAGCCCTCCGGCTTACTTGTCTACAGATGGGTTGTGGAGTCCTGCGGCCCACTCTGCGTCCGCTGCCCTGAGAGCGGGAACTGGCGGGCGGGAGTAATTAATCCGCATCCCATACCCAGCGTCGTCATACGCCCGGTCGAGGCACTCCCGGAGCGACAGTGGGACCGCTCGGTCGCCTTGTTTCAATGGGACGGGAACCACTGGGATCCGATCGCGGACCGAGAACCCCCAGACGTCCGCCTTTGGAAACTCCTCGGCCCGGCTGACGAGGATGTAGTAGTCAGCCGGGGGCGGGGTCGGCTTGCCCAATGGGATGCGGTCCCCGGATCTTAGCAGGTCGATCTCGACGAGGTTGGTTCCGGTGACCAGGTAGTCCTTGCGTTTGGCAATGTAATTCTCTCGATCCTCCCCTTGGTCTTTATTTGACGGGCTGAGGAGTTCGATCACCGTGACCACCCGGTTGTCATTTTGATCCACGATCCGGACGTACCGGTTGCCTTTTTTCTTCCTGGGCGACGCCAGGGCGGTCCGGGAAGTCGGCTCGGCAACGGCAAGCCCACCCGGGCCGCCAGCATCCCTGATACCGGCTCCGGTCCCGATGAGGAAATCGGGCTGCCCGAGTCTGGTGATTTCCCCATCGGCAGTCTGAAGCCAAACGTACTGGTCCATCTCGGCGAAGTACCCGGCAGGGAGGGAGTGTGTGAGGGCAGCGCGGATCGTGTAGACTAACGACCCGTGGGTGCCTGCCCACAGCGACCCTTCGAGGTACGGATCCATCCCGGGGAACGGCGACGGCACGGCCAGCCCTCCGCGGTTAATACACCCCGACGACGGTACCGCCCGCGAGTTCCGCAAATGGCCGGACACCACTGACTCCATCCCAGGGGTACTTCTCGAACGGGGGCTCCCTTTCACCCTCGTCTCGCTCCGGGAACCGGGGGACGAAGAATTCCTTGGTGAATGTGCTCAGGAGCACCCGTCCGGTTCCGCCGTAGGGGACCACTTCGTTGTAATCCTTCGGGTTGACCACCTCGATCACGGCCCGGGGTTGGGGTGCGTAGTAACTGATCTTGAACCCATCCTCCGGACCAATCGGCTTGGAACAGGCCAGCCCCATCAGGGTGTTACCGTAGGTCGGGGTCATGTAGACCTCGCCGTTATCGAGCATCTCCTCGTAGGCTTCGCGGGTGAACTGCGGGGTGAATTCGGTTCCGCCGGAAAAAATTCCAGTGATCCCCGTCTCTTTAATTGACCCCACCCCACCCGGCGGGACGGGCTTGCCAATCGCCCGGTACTTGTCTTCCAGTTTGCCCGCTCGCAGCGCTTCGTCGAGCGCGGCCAGGAGCTTCGGTGTCGTGAACATGCACCGGATGTCGTGCCCACCAGCCAGGACGGTAAGCGCCTGATCGATGCAGTGGTCCTTGTAGGCCTGGGCCTCGGCGATCTTCCTCTCCTTCAGGCATTTGACCACGTACCGCGGATCCAGGTCGATGGCGAAACAGATTCCGCCCCGATACTGGGCGAGGTGCTCGATCGCCAGCCGCAACCGCCGAGGACCGCTCGGCCCGAGCATCAACCAGTTCGACCCCCGCGGGAAGTACTTGTCTGGCAAAGTGTCTGACATCATTTCGTAGTCGATCTTGAAATCGTCGATCACAATCCGGGATTTCGGTAGCCCTGTCGTCCCCCCGGTCTCGAAGACATAGACACCACGGCCAGCCAGCCCTTTTGGCACCCAACGCCGAACTGGCCCACCGCGGAGCCAATCGTCCTCGAAGATGGGGAATTTCTTGACATCGTCCCACCCATTCACGTCGGTGAGCGGGTTGAAGGTAAAGGTTTTGGCCTTCTCCAACCAAAACGGCGTCCCAGTGGCCGGGTCGAAGTGCCAGCGGACGATCTCCCGGACATGGGCATCAAGCTGTGCCTTGGCGTTGCGGATGCGGTCGGCGAGGCTCGCGCCGGTGACCGGCGTCGGCTTGCCAGGGGTATCTTGCACAGCGGCTCCTCCACTTGTGTTTAGTGTTTAGTGTTTNNTTCAGCCTGAAAGGCTGAGAGTTCTCAGCCCAGGGCAACGCCCTGGGTTGCAATGGGCAACGCCCTGGGTTGCAATGGGCAACGCCCTGGGTTGCAATGGGCAACGCCCTGGGTTGCAATGGGCAACGCTGTGTGCCGGGTGCCACGGGCGGCTTGTCCGCCCGTGCAATGCCTCCACGGGCGGACAAGCCGCCCGTGGCACCCACAACCGTGCAACGCCATAACGGGCGGACCAGCCGCCCGTGGCACCCACAAGCGTGGTTGGTCATTTACGCCC
>PLDW01000257.1 GCA_003136315.1 Gemmataceae bacterium
CGATGCCAATCGAGTCTGCCAGACGCTTGCCGCGTGGGTCTGCATTCAAGAAACGGTCACTCGCGGAGCGAGTGACCTACTTTTCCGCCTGGGATGCGACAGCCTCTGCGGGTTCCTGTATGAGGACGACTGGGCAAAACCCTCGACAGGGAGGCGGAGGAGAGTCAAACCGCCTTCCGGCTCCCCCCTTCCTTCTTAGGGAAGGGGGTTGGGGGGTTAGGTTTCTTTCCGCTCGTCCTGATGCGAGAGCAAGGGAGCGAATCCTGGAGCCGCTGACACCCAAACCGCGAGATTCAGGGCGCAATCTCCGCAGGAAGCCGTTCAAGCGGCGGAGTGGTTCAGGCCGGCTCACTCGTTCCTGTGGAGAGTCGTCAGCCTGCGGGCGTGTCATTGCGGGTCTCGATGAGCCCCGAGCCGATCAGCGCCCGGGCGAACGCGGCGGCCGGCTGGCAGGCGTAGTTGGTCCAGGCCGTGCTGCGCCTGAACCCAACCACATCGCTGATCCCGCGGATCGAGAGCAGCGGTATATCGGTTGCCTGTGCGGCGGTGTAGACTCCACCAAGCTCCATTTCGATGTGCGTCACCGCACGGGCGGCGTTCTTCCAGGCCGCGGCCAGCTCGGTATCCTTGACAAGGGTATTTCCAGAGGCGATCGAAGCGATGCGATAGAGCGGAGCCCGTGGATCGCCACCCGGGAAGTTCTCCTGCAATCCCTTCTGCACGTCCTTCTTCCAATCCGGCGGGCCGTAAAAGGCATCGTCGGCGAGGTCGTCGGGAATTTTCAGGGCTGGCTTTGGCATCGGGATCGCTGGCGCACCGTTCCAATTGCCAAGTTTCCGCTGGTTCGCTGCACTCGGGATCATTTTGAGCAATCGCGACACCTTCCGATGAACCCCGCCACCTTTCGGGTTTTGCTCCACCACACGTCCTTCCAGGGCGGCCGTCACAGCGAAGTCGTAAATGCGGCTGGCGAGTAGCACATCGCCGAGGGTGAATTCCTTCGCCGGGTACGCGCCAGCGATCCCAACGAGCAAGATCCATCGCGGGTTGGCGTCGTGAATCAGATCATTGGCCGCTTGCTGGGCATCACTCTGGCCCTGCTCCAGACACCGCGCGATGAGGACATCATGCGTGCGACCATCGGGGGTTGTCACCAGGCTGTGCAAGTAGTCTCCTCTGGCACTTGAGACTTGGTTTACAGGTTCGAACCGATTCTCCACGGCCGTGAACTCCTCCTCCTTCATCGTGATGATCGCGAAATCGACGACATGGGGTAACCCTCGCTTGCCGGACATGCCGACCTCCTCGTGTCCAGGTCGCCCACCTTTTAAGCTGCCGATGCGGGGCGAGCCCGAACCCACTCTCCATTTACCCATCCCGATGGGTGTGTCGTTCAGGCCGTACAACAACCTTCGTTGCTCCGTATCAACGAGTCGGAGTAGCTCCAGTGCGTCGGCTGGATCGTCTTCTTCGTCCGCACCTTCGGGCATGAATTTGGTGATGCCCTTCCGAAGACTCTTGACCAGTGTGGCATATTCGACTGTCGAACGCTTCTGTCCCGGTATTGGGACGAGTTCGATAGGCACCAGCCCCTTGATGGTCCGGTGGATCTCCTCAAGTTTGTCCCGGATCAGTGAGAGCGCTTCGCGTCGGGTTTCCTGCGCCCCCTGGATGGCGATGTAGATCCGCCGATCCTCGACACTCCCCCGAAGGAGACAGCGGTTTCCGTGGATGTAGAGGACTGCTCCGTCTCGCCAGTAGGTGGGCGTATCGGGCTTCAGGTGCGTGTGCATCTTCACGATGAACCGGCAGACAAGCCCTGGCGGGAGGACGTTGTATTTGACCTGAAAACGGAGCGGGTCGCCCTCGTCCCAGCCGACGTCTGGTTCGTCCTTGGCGAGCCGCTCGGGCACCAGGAATCGGTCGCCGG
This sequence comes from Gemmataceae bacterium, assembly GCA_003136315.1. GTDB lineage: Bacteria > Planctomycetota > Planctomycetia > Gemmatales > Gemmataceae > Urbifossiella. Next base: position 1,931 of record PLDW01000257.1, read on the forward strand.
AGGAATCGGGGAAGTCGAAGCAGAGTTCAAACTTTCGCATGAGGTCGATAATGAACTCATGCTGGGTTGGCGGGAACTTTTTCTTGTTCTTGAGCAGGGCAGCGAGTTGGTCTCGCTTCAGTTCACCGCGAGCCTCCCCCAGTATGGGGTTGGTGATGACCCTGTACACCGCATCCGTCACCCACTCCGGATCGAGGACGTTGGTCTCGTGGAGCTTGTAGGGGTCGTCCGCGTCGCTGAAGTTGAGAGCGGCCCCAAGGTCGTGGAGCAGGCGCAGAAGCTGATTCCGGCTGAGTTCGTTCGACACCCGGGATTTGGTGCAGAGCGTTTTGTACTCGTTGTACGAGATGTAGCTCTTTTTCCCGGCCAGTTCTGCGAGTCTTTCTTTAACCCGGAAGTACGAACCGGGCAAGACATCGAAGACGTGGCCGAGCTGGCGAATCTGGTCGTCGATCGCTTTCCGGAGGGCCGGAATCCCCTTCCCGGTCTCGCAGGAGACCTTGAGAAACCCCTGAAGATTCGGGGCGAAATCCTTCTTCAACCGAGATTCGTTCAACTCCAGGTTGACTCCCCACTCGACTTTGTTCACCACCACCAAAACCGGAGCGTCTCCGCCGAAACTCTGGATGACCTTGAGCCAGTAATGGAGGTTATTCTCGGCCTCGGTCGTTCGGGCATCGAGAACGAGAAGGTAGAGCGATCGCTTGGTGAGAAAGAACTGGTGGGTGGCATGCATGATCTCCTGCCCGCCAAAGTCCCACACGTTCAGCGTCACGTTCTGGGCATCGCGTTTCCCGGGTGGCTTGATGGGACGGGGCCATTTGGCGCGGCGAATTCCTTCTGTGGGTGGCTCGCCCTTTTCGCAGGATTGGTCCTCGACAAGGTAACGGACGAGGGAGGTCTTGCCGACCCCGCCTTGCCCGACGAGGAGGAGTTTTGCCTCATTCAAAGCACGACTTTGCTGGCTTCGACTCTGCCAGTAATACGCCAGGATGGCGCGGGGGTTAGCGGACTTCACATCCTGATCCACATCTTCTATGGATGGCCCGAGGATTTCAGGAGGGAGATTGAGAGCTGGGTTGTTGTGCAAGTAAAGCTGTTGGAGCCTAGCGAGTTGGCCGATCGACTCTGGCAACTCTGACAATCGGTTGTTGTGCAGTGAGAGTACTTGGAGGTTGGCGAGTTGTCCGATCGACTCCGGCAACGCCGACAACTGATTGCCAGAGAGGAGGAGGTCTCGGAGGTCAACGAGTTGGCCGAGTGACTCTGACAACTTCAGCAACTGGTTGTCAAACACGTAGAGTTTTTGCAGGCTGGTGAGTTGGCTTAGTGAGTCCGGCAACGCCGACAACTGATTGTTAGACATATACAGTTGTTGGAGGCTGGCGAGTTGGCCTAGCGACTCTGGCAACGCCGACAACCTGTTGCTATGTATGGAAAGCGTTTGGAGGCTGGCGAGTTGGCCTAGCGACTCTGGCAACTCCAACAATTGATTACTATGCAGAATGAGTTGTTGGAGGTTGGCGAGTTGGCCTATCGACTCCGGCAACACCGACAAGCCGAGTCCACTGAGATCTAACTTGCTCCGGCCCAACCGTTTCGCCTTGGCAATGCGTCGTTCCGCTTTCTGGTAAGCTTCGTCCGGAGTGGGCATGGGCTCCTCGAATTGTCCGGGTGGATGACCTCAGCGCGATCCGCTGCCGGTAGACGTACGGATACGGACCGATGGTCCCCCGAACCAGACCTCGTGGGGCTCATCGTTGAGTGAGCGCAGGCATCCTCCGATGGCCCAAAGGGCTCCAGGGTGTCAGCCCAAAGCAATGAGTGGGAATTTCCCCGGAGCGGGTGGCCTTCTCACCTTCCCCCTTATGGGGAAGCAGGCGGGTGGGGGGTCAAGCTTGTCGAGTCGTGAAGGCTCACCCCCCACCCGGCCCGCAAAGCCGGGCCGACCTCCCCCACAAGGGGGGAGGTAAGAGGGTCGT
>PLDW01000144.1 GCA_003136315.1 Gemmataceae bacterium
TTGCCCTCGGTGCCGACCTCGCGAGCCACGCGGGTCACTTCCGAGGCAAAACCGTTGAGCTGGTCGACCATCGTGTTGATCGTGTTCTTCAGCTCCAGAATCTCACCTTTCACATCAACGGTGATCTTGCGCGAAAGATCGCCTTTCGCAACCGCGGTCGTCACCTCGGCGATGTTGCGGACCTGGCCGGTGAGGTTGGAAGCCATCGAGTTCACCGAGTCGGTGAGATCCTTCCAGGTACCGGCTACACCGCCCACCTGCGCCTGGCCGCCGAGCTTGCCCTCGGTACCGACCTCACGGGCCACGCGGGTCACTTCCGAGGCAAAACCGTTGAGCTGATCGACCATCGTGTTGATGGTCTCTTTCAGTTCCAGAATCTCACCCTTCACATCGACGGTGATCTTGCGCGAGAGATCGCCGCGCGCTACCGCGGTGGTCACAGTCGCGATGTTGCGAACCTGCGCGGTGAGGTTGGTCGCCATCGCGTTGACCGAGTCGGTCAGATCTTTCCAGGTGCCCGCCACCCCCGGCACGACCGCCTGGCCACCGAGACGCCCATCAGTGCCGACCTCGCGGGCCACGCGGGTCACTTCTGAGGCAAATGACCGGAGCTGGTCCACCATCGTATTGATGGCTTCCTTGAGCTGCAAAATCTCGCCCCGCACATCCACGGTGATTTTCTTGGAAAGGTCGCCGTTTGCGACAGCGATGGTGACGTCGGCGATATTGCGGACTTGCGCTGTCAGGTTGCCGGCCATCTGATTGACAGACTCGGTGAGTTCCTTCCACACGCCCGAAACGCCCTTGACCTTGGCCTGTCCGCCGAGCTTTCCCTCGGTACCGACCTCGCGGGCCACGCGGGTGACCTCCGAGGTGAAAACCGAGAGTTGCTCGATCATCGAATTGACGAGCCTCGCCGATCGCAAGAACTCACCCTTGAGCGAGCGTCCGTCCACCTCCAGATCCATCGATTGTCCGAGATCGCCCTTGGCCACCGCGCCGATGGTGCGAGCGACATCCGTCGTTGGCCGAACCAGATCATCGAGTAGCGTGTTCAAGGAATCGACCGTTGACGCCCAACCGCCGATCGCCCCGGGCACCGACATGCGCTGCTTCAGCCGCCCTTCCTTGCCGACCGTCACACTCAACCGCGTCACCTCTTGCGCAATGCGATCCTCATGCGCGATGACCTGGTTAAACGCCTCTGCTATCCGCCCATCTGTACCGGCCCAATCCGCGGGCAGCCGCACTGAGAAATCACCATCCCGAAACCCCATGATCGCCGAGAGAAGTTGACGCGAACGAGCCTCAGCTGGGTTCCCTTCGGGATGTGCCGAGGTAGCCTGCCCTGCTTTCGACTTGCGCCGCGTTGCCAACTCGGCGGGCCTGCCATTGTCTCGCGTGCTCGTGGATGCCGACTTCTCGGATTGGCTGATCGTGGGTTTGTTCATGGTACTCCCAATTCAGTAGGAGGTTTGATGAATGCATTGACCGAAAGGTGTGGCTGTCGCTTCTTTCATCTGACTCGATTTTCGGACTTCTCAGAGGGGCGTATCTGAACAAATGAACTTTGGCCACCTGGGCTGTTCGGGATACAGTGAATTTTACCAGCAGCATACCACATCTTGGCCGGTTGGGGGCCTGTGGCACGGTCCAGCTTATTCCGTCGCTGTCGGTGTTGGTAGAGGGGTTTCGGGGGTGATTTCGTCAGGAAGTGTTCGTGACCTTGGGCGGAGTCCGGTACCAACGAACTTACTATCGTCGGCCAAAAAATCGAGAGAGTTGGGCGGAGCATGGCGTTGGCGGCATCGCCCGAAGAGCGGGGGGCGGCACCTCGCGTCTTGGTCCCGTCCGGGCAAGCGGCGCAAGCCCGCGTCGTCATCCGGGGAACGACCGAGGAGCGCGACTCTGCTGGCCCAGCGGGGCTCGGAGGGGACGACCGCTGCCTCTCCTGCGGAGCCCCCATGAGGCCGGACGAGGAGCAATGCCGCACGTGCGGATGGTCGTTCGCGTAGCACAACGACCATCCGGCCTCCCAGTCGCTGCACCCGACCGCCGGGTCATCGGGTGGTTCCAGGTGATTTGTGGGACCGATTCGCTGTCATGAGGGTTCGAGCGGTCGCGGCTGGGGTCGCGTCAAGCAGTGGGGACAACGAGCGAGAGTGGCCCCGCCAACTCTGGGTAACATTTCCGGATGATCTGATCCACGACCCACCAGCGGGTGCCCTTGACAATCGTGCCGTTTTTGTAGACCCCCGTCTGCACCGCCACAACGACTGCGTCATCGGGGGTCCAGTGCTTACTGAGTAGCCCCTCGTAATACGCTTGCCAGATACTACACCCACTCATCCCGTTGAGTCGCGTCGGGATCGGTGGCGGTCCATCGACCTCGCACCGGGCACCCTCGGGTGGTGTGTGCAGCAGGATGTGAAGTCGCGGGTCATAGTCGCCCAGGCTATTCGTGGCTCCCTCGTAAGTCTCAGCGCCGAACGTGAAGGGGGGATTGACCGTCAACTTGTTCTTTTCCAGGTCCGCCGAAGCAAAGGACTCGGGGAAGCCGAGAACACAGCACCAACCGCGCGGTGGCCGACGGTTCTCCCGATCCGCGTGGTGGACAGTGATGAATGTGCGGTTGGGCAAAGCATCAACGACATCCAAAGGGAGTTCCCAGATCGCCACATCGTAAGCTCTGTGACCGTGACTCTGAATCCGCCCGTGGAGCGGAAGTGGGGTGGGGCTGGCAGCGAGATCGCAGATCGCCAATTCAAATCCTTGCTTCTCCGCGTCATCGACTACGTGGGAGGCTGTCACCAGGAAGGACTTGTTCGCTACGCGGAAGAGAGTTCCGGTGCCCCTGATCCCCAAGCTTCCGTTCCGTGAATAAGTAATCGGCACGACGGATTTGACGACGATCGGTTGCAATGCAGCGAGCATCCGTTGCTGGAATGCACGGATCTCGTCGGGTGTGAGTGTCCCATTTGACTCGGGGGCGGGCAATCCTCCTGTGGTTTCGTACCCGTCCCCGTGAGGAACCTCGGGCCGCTTCCGATGGGCGTACTTGCCCCGCACGCCGCCCTTGAGTTGGCTCAGGTCATACTCTGGCCGGAGGTCATCGTCTTCGGCATCACGGGAAGGTTCCATCTTCGCACCCTTTCTGCTCGCGCCGGGTGGCTTCTCGGGCGCTGATGATGCGGATGCACTTCCCGCGGTCGGTGTGCGACACGATCAGGGTTCGGCCAGCGGCCGAGACACCGATGAGCAGATACCGCTCCTCGTCGAGCGAGTATCCGGATCGGGATAGCTCACCGCCAGATGGTCCGAAAACACCGTTGCGGCTTCACCGAACGTCACCCCATGTTTGCTGAAGTTCGACTGCGCTTTCGCGTCGTCCCACTCGAACCCATCGCCTTACATTGTCCCTTCGGGAAGACGATGACCCGGATCTGGCCTGAATGCAAGGGATTATACACCCCCAACTCGTTGAAGTCTGCCTCACAAACTGAAGCAGGCTCCTCTCGCCATTCCCAGCTCTGTTCCCACCCCGTTCCCATCCGGCTAAAATCCTGCTACCCCACCGGTGGGCCAATTCAGGAGCCGTCATGGCCGAGCCGTACAAGATCGTCATCGGGCTGGAAGTCCACGTTCAGTTGCTGACCAGGACCAAGCTCTTTTGTGGGTGCCTGAACAAATTCGGGCTGCCCCCGAACTCGGCCACTTGCCCAGTCTGTCTGGGACTTCCTGGATCGTTGCCCGTCATGAACAGCGAGGCGTTTCGGCTTGCGCTGCGTGCTGCCCTGGCGCTCAACTGCCAGATCGCTTCCCACCAGGGCTACCCACCCGGGTTCACCAAGTGGGATCGTAAGAACTACTACTACCCCGACCTCCCCAAGAACTACCAGATCAGCCAGTACGACCTCCCGTTCTCGCACGACGGTTGGCTCGAAATCAATGTCGCGAAAGATCCCAAGAAGGAATACACGCCCAAGCGGATCGGAATCATTCGCGTTCACCTGGAAGAAGATGCCGGCAAGAATATTCACGACGAATCCGGTCGCGGCGGCGACACGAAAGTGGACCTGAACCGGACCGGCACCCCCCTCCTGGAGATCGTCTCCCACCCAGACATGAACTCCCCCGAGGAGGCAATCGCGTACCTCGACGAGGTGCGGCTCATGCTCCGCGAACTGGAGGTGTCCGATTGCGAGATGCAGGAGGGATCGCTACGGTGCGATGCGAACGTGAACATCCACATCCCCAGTGCGGATGAGCCAAATGGGTACGCTGCCACCCCACTCGTCGAGATCAAGAATCTGAACAGTTTCCGCGCGATCGGTCGGGCGATCACTTATGAGGCCGGGCGGCATTATGAGCAGTTCCAACTGGATCCTGTCAACTTTCGGTTCGGTAAGCGACTCAAGACGACTGCTGGCTGGGACGATGCCCGTGGCCGCACCGAGGTTCAGCGGCACAAGGAAGAGGCAGCCGACTACCGCTACTTCCCGGATCCGGACCTCGTACCGGTGGTCGTTAGCGCCGAGCAGATTGCCACTGCGATGACGGAACTGGGCGAGTTACCCCAGCAGCAGCGGAGCCGACTTCAGACGCAGTATGGACTCACCCCCTACGACGCCGGGGTGCTGACCGCCAAGGGCCGGAAAGTCGTTTCGTACTTCGAGACGGTGGCCGGAAGCGTTGGCGACGGGAAGAAGGCCGCGAATCGGATGAGCGATCTGATCTACCCCGCGCTGTCGGATCGGCAAGAAGAGATCGCTGCATTCCCAATCCCGGCGGAGATGTTCGCCCACTTCCTGAAGGAGACCGAATCCAGCGGGCAAGATCCCCGTCGAAAGGCGTTTGCCTACATGTTGGAGCACAATGCCGATGTCGCGGCGGCGAAAACGGCATTGGGCATCCGCGATGCGGGCGAGTTCGACGAGGGAAAGCTTCGCGAAGCGGTCGTCGTGGCGATCACAGCGAATCCGAAGGCAGTCACCGATTTCAAGAAGGGGAAGGACGCCGCCAAGATGTCGATCGTCGGGGCAGTGATGAAGGCCAACAAGGGAGCCCCAAACGATCTGGTCCGGCGGTTGGTGGACGAGGAACTGGCGAAAGTATAACGGGACCGGCTCGGGTCCGCCTGACTTGAACAAGATCCGCGCTGCCCTCGCTCATGTTCTCGACTCGTACAATCGACCTTCGAGACCCGCTCCCCGGAGGTGTTTCCCTTGGACCTTACAGGCACTCGCGTTGCTGTCCTCGTCGAGCAGAAGTACGAGGAGATGGAAGTCTGGTATCCTGTGTACCGGCTCCGAGAGGCTGGGTGTGAGGTCGTGCTGGTTGGCCCGGAGGCCGGGAAGATCTACCCGAGTAAACTCGGCTATCCGGCGAAAGCAGACATGGCCGCGGCCGATGTGACCGCCGACCAGTTCCAAGCCGTTGTCATCCCCGGAGGGTTCTCTCCCGATTATATCCGCCGCAGTGAACCAATGCTGAAGCTGGTCCGCGACGCCCACGCCCAGGGGAAACCGCTGGCGGCGATCTGCCACGGCCCCTGGGTTCTGTGCTCGACCACCGCGCTGCGTGGTCGCCGGGCGACCGGATACTTCTCGATCAAGGACGATATGGTGAACGCGGGCGCCACATTCCTGGATGCCGAGGTGGTGGTCGATGGGAACGTGATCACCAGCCGCAAACCCGACGACCTCCCCGCATTCATGGCCGCGATCATCCAGATGCTTGGCTCTGGTCATGCAAGCAGATGATAGTGTTTGGTGTCTGGTGTTTGGTTTCGGTGTCCCAGGGTTTCGCCGGAAGCCCGGCTTCACCCTGGGCTATTATCCGCCGGCCCTTCGGGGCGAAAACGCAGACCAACAGCTGTCCATGATTGTGGGGAGATTTCCTTCTGCCGGTCGCCTTGCGGCACGATCGGGTCGTTCCTTTCCCACGCGCCACCTCACGAAGTGACTGTCCGCAGGAACAGTTCTTCGAGTGTCTCGTCGTCGCGGGAGAGGGCACGGATGATCACACGGTTCACCTCGGCAAGCGTGAAGAATTCGACGTTGGACCACCCGACCGGCACAGCGACCCGCCACTCCCCCTGGCCCGTCTCACCGAGTATCCGGACGCCGCCAGCCTCCAGGGCGGGGCGGAACGCGGTTGGGTCGCCCTCGACGCGGAGCCGGTAGCGATCCTGCCGACGAGAGCACAAATCCGCGACCGCCCCGACCCGGCGGACCCGCCCACCGGCCAGGATCACGACCTGCTCGCACACCGCCTCAACGTCCGCCAAGAGGTGGGTCGAGAGCAGGACCGACTTCCCGTGATCGGTACCCAGTGCGCGAATGAGACGGAGCATCGCATCGCGGCCAGCCGGATCCAGCCCACTGGTGGGTTCGTCGAGGAGAAGGACTGGTGGATCGTGAACAAGCGCCTGAGCCAGTTTCGCTCGCTGCTTCATCCCGGTCGAATACTCTTCGACCCGACGATAACGGGCCTCTTCGAGTTCGAGATACGAGAGCACCTCATGAGCCCGCCGCTGTGCCTCCCGTCGGGGCATCCCGTACAACTCCCCGGCGAGGCTCACGTATTCGATCCCGGTCAACCCAGGAACGAGGGCATCCGCTTCTGGCATGAACCCGATGAGTCGTCGGAGTTGCCAGTTGGCGGTGCCGTCTCGGTCGCCACCGAGGGTCTGATCCAGAACCCGCCCCGTACCTGTGCTTGGGGAGATGAGCCCCATCAGGATCTTCAAAAGGGTGCTCTTCCCGGCCCCATTTGGCCCAAGCAGACCGATCCGCCCGGGTGGTAGTGTCAGCGTCACCCCGTCCAGGGCGGTAAACGCCCCAAACGTGCGGGTAATTGCGTTCAAGTCAATGAGGGCCGAAGTCATAACGGCGTTTAGAGAGTCATAAATAGTAAGATTGTCAATCTATGAATAATGATTGATCATTTTAGACCTTGTGATCATAGATTAAGTGGTATAATCCGCGTTAAGTTTCACATATTCGTAGGTGAGATCGCAGGTGTGGAAGGTGCAACGGCCGTGGCCGAGGGTAAATCGCAACTTGAAATGTACCTCGCGGTTGTGCTTCAGGTACGATGAGGCAGCGGCGGCGTCGAATGGGAGCGGAACCCCGGCACGATATAGTGGCATGTCGCCCATCCAAAGCGAAAGGTCGGTTTCCTCGAACACAACCCCAGAATAGCCAGCCGCAGAGACGACTCGACCCCAATTCGGATCGCTCCCGAAGACCGCTGTCTTCACCAGAGCGCTCTCGGCGATCGTCTTGGCCACTGTCTTGGCCTCGGCATCGGATCGGCATCCCTCGACCTCAATCTTGATCAGGTGCTCTGCCCCCTCGGCATCGATTGCGATTTTCCGAGCCAACTCCGCACAGACCCCGCCGACCGCATCCTGGAAGGTGGCCAGATCGTGACCAGCCAGGGGGGGGCCGTCCCCGTTGGCGAGGAGGAAGACCGTATCGTTTGTACTCGTATGGCCTTCGACGCTCACGCAGTTGAAGCTGGATTCGCAGGCGGCGGCCAGGACGTGGTGGAGATCGTTCGGCCCCACCGCTGCGTCGGTCAGTACGAACCCGAGCATGGTTGCCAGGTTGGGGCCGATCATCGCTGCGCCCTTGGCGAACCCGGTGATTGTGGATCGACCGGCTGCAAGATCGAGAATCCGGGAGGAGACTTTGATCCCGGTATCGGTGGTCAGAATCGCGTGGGCGGCATCGCTCAGGGCCTCACGTCCGGGAGCAACCGCCTTGGTCGCCTTTGGGATTCCGGCCTCCAGAAGCGGCATTGGGAGGGGCCGGCCAATGACCCCGGTCGAGGCCACGAGCACCTGTTCCGGGTGGCAGCCGAGTTCTGTCGCCACCAACTCGGCCATCCGCCGGGCATCGGCCATGCCCTGCTCGCCGGTGCAAGCGTTCGCGTTACCGGAACAGACGACGATCGCCCTGGCATCGGCCCGCGGGAGCCTCTCGCGGCTGACCCGGACCGGGGCCGCGCAGACCCGGTTCTGGGTGAACACACCGGCGGCGGCCGCCGGTGTGTCGGTCACAATCACCGCCAGATCCCGCCGGTTCGGCTCGGAACGGAGTCCGCTGACGATCCCAGCGTACTGATAGCGGCGGGCCAGGTGCCAGTCACTCATGCCTCATGGTACTCGCGTGATCAACCCTCGGGAGCGGAACCACCGCGGTTCCTGCCCCCGGCAACGGTTCCGGTCGGATGCAGGGGTGTTGTATGCGGACGGAGGGGCGGAACCTACCACTTCTCATACATGAACCCGCAGTGGCTGTCGCATCTGAGGAAAGACGGTTAGACATACAAATGGGAGGGCGAGGCTCCNNATGCTTGCTCCTGAAATGTGACATCTGCGGGGTCCTGTATCAGTTGGGAGGCTTCCTTCCCAACGTACATTCTGCTCAGGTCAACAAACCTGCTGTGTGGTTGCAAGGCTTTCACCCAGCATCGAATCCTCAATGGTCAAGAGCTACGCTCGGAGGGGTCGCTCGTCCCCTTGCAGGCATCAATGAAGGACGCAGCGACATGTACTGCGTCGGCGTAACAGAGGTTCCCCGACCCGACAAATAGGATTGGGTACTCCCCTGCGATCGGCTCCCGACGCATGTCGAACAGGTAGAAACGTCCACCACCGTCAAATGCAAACGGGATTGCCCCCGGCATGTACTGGGGAACGTGGTAACCCAAAAGGTGATTTCTCACTTCGTTGCAGGCAATGAATGGATCAAAACATCGGTCGCCGGTAAAGAACGATCCGCCGTTCGACCAGCCGAGAAAATCCAAGTAGGAATCAGGGAGTGATGTCGTCGGGAACAGCCATTTCCGGGGATCAAACGGCTTGTAGATGAGGTGCGACGGGTCGGATGAGGGGAAGGGATTCGATTGCGAGGCGTTAATCGCTTCGGCTTCCTCTTCCGTGAGAGGTGTAGCGAGAGAAGACACGAGCGACCGCAACTCCGGCTCGGTCGCCCCCTTGACCGGATATCGCCTTGTGAACAGCTTGGACCACCGGACAACCGCCATCCCCTGCCTTCCCTTTCTCCCGCCCTGACTGTGCGAGTGGACGCCTCAAAGTAGGTCACTCGCTTCGCGAGTGACCGTTTCTGAGTTTTCAGGTTGGGTCGTGTTCGCTCCCTCCCGATGAAAGAAACGGCAACTCGCGGAGCGAGTCGCCTACTNNTTGCCGGACCGGAATCGCCAGGCGAAGCAGGCGGCCATGACCACGATGAACGTGGTCGCGGCCCCCCACGCCCAGTACAGGGGTTCGCCCGTCCCCGGGACTGCCGCCCCCAACTCGTCCCGATACGTCACAACCGCCAAGGTCGGCAGGACCATGACAGGCCACGCCAGGGCGAATGTCAGCCAGGTGACGAATTGGGTGTCCCCAGCCCCGCGCAGAGCGAACGCAAAGGTCACGTTCACCGCATCTGCGAGCGAGTAGATCGCAACACAGACCAGGAGCGTCGGCACGATCGCAGTGATCGCTGCGAACTTCGTGATGTCGGTCTCTGGCGCGAATTGATTCACCAAAATCCCTGGGAACAGCAGGTAAACCGCCGCTACCCCGCACATGTACCCGAAGACCCACTTGAGCCCGGTATAGACGCTGAGTTCGGCCAGGTCCGGGCGGTTTCCGCCAAGTCGCTGGCCGACCAGAATGCTCACTGCCTGCCCCATTCCCATCATCGGCAAGAATGCGATCATGTTGAACCGCACGGTCAGAGTGGTTGCCCCCAGCGCGGCATCCCCGAGCCGACCGACAAGTTGCACGAAGGCATTGAACACAAGGACATCGAGGAAGACCTGCAACCCGGCCGGGCCACCGTAACGCATGAGCCGACGGAAGAGGTCCGACTCGAACTTCCGACCACTCAGGGTGGCGAATCCATCACGGTAGGTCTTGCGGAGCAGGAGGCCGACCGCGAGAAGGGCCGACGCCCACGACCCGGCGACAGTCGACAACCCGGCCCCGGCGATCCCCATCTCCGGGAACCCTCCCTTTCCGAAGATGAGCAGGCACGCCAGTCCCACATTCACGCTTGTGCCAAACGCCTCGATCCCGAGGACCGTCCAGGTCTGGCCGCGGCCGGAGAAGAATCCGTTCACCGCTGCCATCACCAGCATGGGTAGCGCAGCGAACGCAAGGTACTGGAGGTAGGTGACTTCCATCTGCTGGAGTTCGGGGGCGTGGTCCCCAATCGAGATCAGGGTGGGGGCGGCAGGGACCATCATCAGGAACAGAAGCCCGGCCCCGATGGCGAAGTAGATCCCCTGCCANNGTGTACTGGGCAACGAATGTGGAGGTGTAGCCCGCCGTCACCTGGAGGAGTGCAAAGCCTTGCCAATACCACATCACCGCGGGGAACGACGCAGCCATCTCGTCGGTGTTGTGCTTGGCGAGCAACAGGGTATCGACGAGCACCTGCACCGTCATGAAGCTCTGGCTGACGATCAGCGGGAGGGCGAGGGCGAGGAGTTCACGCGAAGAGCCGGGAGTTGCAGGTGTCCGAGAGTGAGTTTCCGCGTGCGGGGGGGCTGACGGTTCGGGTGGCGGGGAGGGTGGTTGCGAATGCGGACTGGCGGCGTCCATGCCTTCTGTCCTCAGGTCCGGATTCCGCATTCTCCACTCCGCATTAGGCAGTTGGTGAGAGGA
>PLDW01000341.1:0-7718 GCA_003136315.1 Gemmataceae bacterium
GACATCCGTCAGACCCGTCCCCCTAAGGTTGAGTGTGGTGAGCCCGGTGAGGGTGCCCAGCGGGCCGACATCAGTGACCTTGGCATAGGAGAGGTGGAGTGTCGTTAGGCGAGTGAGATCCCGCACGGGACCGATGTCCCGAACTCGGTCCGGACGAGAACCCTCCAATTGCCATTCTAGGGTATTATCGTCCCACACCAGTTTGTGCGAGCCGAGGGCCAGCACCCGGAGTTGGTCCTTCAGGATGCAGATCTCGGCTGGCACGACTTCGATCGGCAAATCACCGAGGTCGAGCCAGTCCACGCCGGTCGTGTGGGCGTCGTGGATGCGGTGAACGGCCTCGGCGTGGGCGGCTTCTTCTTCGGGCGTCATGGGGGGGCTCGGGAGGTGGCAGGCACGGCTCCGTGCAGCCGTCACGTCCTACATGCTATCAGCACACCGATGCGAACCACAACGGTTCCCACGCGAGGGCCTGGTCCGATACCTGTCCGGGGTTCGACGAAACCTCCCCCGAGATCCAGACACCCGACCTCGTGATCGTCACCGGTACGCTGGGTGAGATCGTCACATGGGGTAGCCGGTCGGGCTCGGAGCCTCGAACAGGGGGCAGAGAGTCACGCAGGGTGGTAGGCCCTGGGAGTCAGGGCATGAGGTGTAACACCCACCCCAACCGCTCCCCAGGCCTGCGGCCTGGGCTGGAGGAAACGGCCCTTCAGGCCGAAGATTCAGATCGCATGCCCCAGGCGGAAAACACGTCGTGATTGTGAACTCTTGCGCTGATTCCTTCTCTGGCAGGCAACTTCCCCCAATACGATTTGGGTGTAACCGGTCGTGCTCGGATAGTTCCCCGTCCCGACCGCCAGCCGACCCCAGCGGGGTCGAAGCGTGTAGCCGGGGGTTGAGCGCAGCGACACCCCCGGCGGGCGAACGGGGACGACCGGAAGCAGCACCGCTGGTGGACACACCTCAGTCGAGAGCGGGCGTGTCTGCCGTGGTCGGGTGGTTGGTGTGCTCGCCTACGCCGCCGGGGGTTGGGCTGCGCCCGACCCCCGGCTAATCGCTGCGACCCCAAAGGGGTCGATTGGTCCGCCCGCCTGTTGCCATGTCCGCCGCTTGGGGTGGACATTCACGAACCACCTGGGGAGGACTTCGCACACTGGGCACCCGATTCACGCCCGCATGCTCACGCAAAGCCGTGAGCATGGCACCCGGTGTCGCGCAAGCGGGGCAACGCCGAAGGTGTAACAGAGTAGGCTTGTCAGAGTGTACAAGTGTTGCTCAAGCGGGGCAACGCCAAAAGTGTAACAGAATAGATTTGTCAGAGTGTGCAGGTGTCGCACAAGGCGAGCGGCAGGAGGAAATCTCCCACCGTCATGGCAGCATTTTGGTGGGGATTGGAGCCCCGAAGGGGGCGTCGGAAAATAGCCCAGGGTGGAGCCGGGTTTCCGGCGCAACCCTGGGACGTAGGGAGATTTCCACTCACCACTTGCCTAACAGAATAGACTTGTCAGAGTGTCCAGGTGTCGCACAAGCGGGGCAGCGCAGAAAGTGTCACATAATATACTTGTCAGAGTGTCCAGATATCGCACAAGCGGGGCAACGCCGAAAGTGTAACAGAATAGATTTGTCAGAGTGTTTGATTATCGCACAAGCCGCAGCCGATACCCAACCGCCCTGAGGCAGACGCGAGGAAATGACCGACCACGATCATGAGGGGTGCCACGGGCGGCTTGCCCGCCCGTGTGACGCCTTCACGGGCGGACTTGCCGCCCGTGGCACCCGATCCCACTGGGAGATTTCCTCCCACCAACTGCCTCAGTCCATTACTTCCGCGGAAGCAACTCGGGCATGTTGGCGATCCGGACGCAGGTGACCGCCATGACCTGGGCACCCTGGATCAAGTTCGGTCCCTTGGCGTGGTCGAAGGTGTCTGTTTGGGTGTGGTGGGTCAGTCGGTACTCATCCACATCCTGCCGACAGGCGAAGCCGGGCACGTTGGCCGACTCGAACGGGAGGTGGTCGGTCCCTCCCTGCCGACCCAGATCGAGCCCCTTCCAGCCCTCGAACGCTTTCAACGATTCCAGCTCTGGCTCCAGGACTTTCTGCACCACGGCTCGCCCTTGTAACCCGAATCCGAGAACCTTTCCGGTGCCCGTATCGTGGACCAGAGCGACAGAGTGCTTGTTCAGCTCATCCTTGTGCTTCTCCACATACTTTTTGGAGCCCCACAGCCCCTCTTCCTCGCCGGTGAACAGGCAGAATCGAATCGTCCGCTTCGGCCGATGCCCCTGCTTGGCCAGGGCCGCGACCACCCGAGCGGTCTCCAGAACGACACAACTGCCCGTCCCGTTGTCGGTCGTCCCACTGGCTAGATCCCACGAGTCGAGGTGCGCGCCGACGACCACATACTCATCGGGCTTCTCGCTCCCGCGAACTTCGCCGATGGTGTTGGACACAACGATCGGTCCCGGGACGAAGGTGTTGGAGATCTCGACTTCAACTTTCGTTTCCGCGGGTGCCGGGCGGCTGGCGAGCCGCCAGAGCATCGCGTAGTGCTCGTGTGCCATGAACACCCGGGGAATCGCGTCCTGGGCCGAGCCTCGGTCCCCACGCGGCCAGCTTCCGGTTGTGACCAGAAGCCCATGCGGTTTCGCTGAATCGGTCAAGATACAGGCCGCCCCCTCGGATTTCAGGAAGTCGGTCAGTTCCCCCTGGAACGCGAAATCGCCTCCAAAACCCCCACCCCCTCGGCGGGGCGGCTGGTCGTCTTTCTTCGCTTCGGCATTCTTATCATCTTTCTTCGCTTCGACACCGTCTTTCTTGGCTGTTTCGGGTTGGGCATCACGCTTCCCTCGAAATCCCTTTTTCCCCATCCCATCCGCTGCCCCGTCCTTCTTGGCCGCTTCGGGTTGGGCGTCGCCTTTCTCGTCCTTCTTCGCCGGTGGGCCGCTGACCGGTCCGTAGGTCCGGTCCGTCACCGGGGCAACAGTAGCAGGTGGCTGGCGGAGAATCACAGCATTCTTCAGCTTCCCCTTGTAGGGGGCCAGGTCATCCTTGGTCCGCGCCTTCATGATCACCACATCGCCAATGACCTTCCCCTTCGTCCCGGGTGCCCATCCGGCGGAGGCGATCAGCAACGGTCGGCCGGTGTTCGGTTCGATCACCTTCATTGTGGCGGTGCCTCGCTCCCAACCGATGGGAATCTCCCACGGTTCGAGTCGGACGTTCTCCAGCCCGTACTCCTTCATCTTGGCTGCGGTCCACTCATTGGCTCGTTCCAGAGCCTTCGAGCCGGTCAACCGGGGGCCAATCACGTCCGAGAGGTACTCCAGATTCTTCATAATTTCCGAATTCGTTTTCACCTCGCTCATGAGGATCCGGTCGATATCAGCGGGGGAGCCTGGTTGGGGGGCAGCGCCAGCGACTCGAGGGGCCGGGGCCGGATCGTCCGCGGCCAGTGAGACCGAGGCGTACTGGGTCAGGGCGTAGCAGAGTCCGGGAAGGACCAGGATCGCGACGAGGAGCCGGACCCTATCGGGAAGCTGGGAGCGAAGGAACGAAACCACGAGATCACTCCGGAATGCAGTGTGGGGACGGAGTTCCAGGGCGAGTACTGGGAGAAGGGAGGAAGAGGTATTGTGCGCAATTCCCACGTCTACAACAACAGGTGGTCTGGTGAGAATTTCGTGAGTCCCCTCGAATGAGGAGATGACTCGCGTGACCAACCCATTGACAGTGTGGTCGCGAACCCCTCCCCAGACTCCCCAAAGGGGAGAGTGCCTCATCCACAAATCCCTTCGGGCTGTCTCATTCCCGGAGTCATTATCGATATAACGGGAGTGCGAGGCTCCTGCCGAGCCTGCCACTCACGCTCGGCAGGAGCCTCGCACTCCCGTATGAGCGACGAGCCAGAAGTTCATGGATGAGGGCCAGGAGGTAGGTCGGGTCGAGGCTTTGGGAGGTTAGGTTCCGACTCCTCACCGCCCGGACGCCGGACGGGTTTGCCAGAGGGCCGCGTCGGTTGTCGGAGGGGGTGTCGATCCGAAGTGGGGGTAGTTGTGCATCCCGCGAAACGGGAGTGGCCCGATCTCGCCTCCGGTGACCGTCGTGGGCGAGTTGTCCTTGCAGTAACCCCAGGTTCGCAACACGAACGACCGCTCCCAGCCGGGAGGCAGTGCTGGCAACGTCGTGGCGTCAAAACGGACCGTGATCTCGTCCCCCGGGCCGCACAGCACAAACCGGTCGTCGGCCTCACGCACGAGTTCGGTCACGTCTCCGAGACGGGTCAGGTTCCCCTTCCACTTCGTTACCGCAACCAACTCGGTCTTGGCGTCGTCGTAGGCCACAGGTGGCCGCCCATCCGGCAAGATCTCCTGCATGAACCCACGATTCGCCAGTGTCGCCCTCACCGGGGGGAGCGAGGTCACCTTCACGGTAGCAGCGGTCTCCTCGATCGGGGCGAGTGTGACCTGATCCCAGTAGACCTGCATGTTGGTCCGGATTCGCAAGATGCACTTCCCGTTTGGCTGGAAGCCGGGAAGTTCCCGGGTCATCACGCGCGGCAGACCCGCGGGGAATCCCAGTTCCCCGAGGGACTCCCACGTCTTTCCGTCGGGAGCGAGTCGTTCGAGTAGGGGTTCGTGGAGTTCAACCCCGGCCCGAGTCGCAGCGTAGATCGATTCCGGGTAGGGGTATTCCGTCCACCCGGCGAGGACCAGAACCCAGCGGCGAGGCTCCCCGGCCGGGATCTCACCAAAATCGAGTGTGAGGGTGTGATCCTCCGCGTACCCCAGCCACGACCGCAACGCGAACCCCTCCACCGCCCGACGATCTCGGTGGAGGACGAGTGGAGTGACATCCCGCCCGCGGTGGTCGGTCGCGGATTTCGGAACGTACCGCTTGCGGAATGCCAGGAGAGCCTGGGTTGGCTGAGGTCCCGAAGAGACGAACCGCTCGTCCGGGTAGACAGTCGTGTCGGCGGGGTGATCGACCACATCCAGTTGGACCCGATCGAGGTAGAGCACTTCATCCATCGGTTCGGCGAGCTTGAGCAGATACTGTCCCTCTTTCGGTTTCAACTGCCCTGCCTCGATCTTGATCGACTCCTCTGGACGGGGCGGGCGGACGGACCCATCAGGCCCCGATTCGCCCAGAGATCCCGCCCCAAGGCAGTCGGTGACAAAGGCGAACCGCTCGCCGTCCCAGGTCATCAACACCGGACACGAGGTCGTCTTTCGATTGACCTCGGGTATCCTCACCATCGCTCCCCCATTGATTCCGAGCTCGGCCTGAATCACGCCGTCGGGCCAGCGGAAGCGGAGAGCATCGGCCTGGCCCCGCGCGCCGATCCCGAGAGCCGTCGGCAGCAGTGACTGGCCGAGCCCGGCGGTTGTGGTTGTCCGCTCCGCTCCAGTCCACTGTGTTCCGGACTGGGCGACGATCCAGGTTCCGATCCCATCCGCGTTAGTCCGCGCGCCGGTCCCCTTGTCACGGGTGCCGGTCGCATCAATCAGGACCGCGCGATTCCCGTTCCCGGTTGTTCGCCGCAGGTGAAGCCCGGCATCCGACCAGAGAAGCAGATCCGGCCCTCCATCCCCGTCCAGATCGGCGCAGGCAATGGCGTGTGCTGACTGTGGGAGCTGGTCTGCGAGGCCGAAAGCATCGGGGTGGAATCTCAGGCGGCCGTCGGCCTGGTTGTGGAGGAGGATCGCCTTGCCGTCCGGGGTGAGCCCGACCACATCGGCCCATCCGTCCATGTCCAGATCCACTGTCACGGCCTGGCGCAGCGGGGGGCTGTTGGTTTCGCCAGACACGAAGTCACGTTCGCCCTGCGAGCGGAGGTACACCGGTGGTTCGTCTGTTGCGAGAAGGAACAGATCCGACCGCTCATCGTGGTTCGCATCCAGGACAAGCCCCCCGTTCCAGCGTCGGGGCTTGTCCGAGAACCAGGCGGGGTTGGCTCGCTGGAACCGCATCAACCGATCATTCTGGACAAACACCGGGCTTTCACGATCGGGCAACACGAGGACATCCAGATCGCGGTCATGGTCCAGATCGGAGACCACGAAGGCAACCGGCGCAGCAGGGGGGACGACCTTCGGCAGTCGATCATCGCGGCGAAACTTCGCGGTCAGTCCGGGTTTCCCGGGGAGGGCCTCCCCGACATTCTCGAACACCTCCATCCCGCCCAGCGGCTTCGCCGCATCCGGACCAAACGACCCGGCACCGGCAGGGCTGTCCGCGAACCGGGCGAGAACGAGATCGAGGTCGCCGTCCTGATCGAGGTCGAGCCAGCCGCAACCCAGGCAGACACCCTTGATGCTGTCCAATCCGGCCGCAACGGACACATCCAGGAACGTGCCGTTCCCCTGATTTCGGAACAGATGCTGTTCCCCTGCCCCGGTGATGACGAGATCGGGGAACCCGTCGTTGTCGAAATCCCCAGCGGCGCACCCCAGACTTGGCCGAGGCGCGGCAAGCCCGGCCGCAGCGGTGACGTCGGTGAAGGCGTGGTTCCCATCGTTCCGAAGCAGTAAGTCCCGGACCTTTCCGTTTTCCACCACGGCGGCCAGCAAAAACACATCGGGCCGCCCGTCGCGGTTGTAGTCGAAGAGAATCATCGTCCCACCGAACCGGACACGAGCGGCTCGCGTGAGTGGATCGAGGTCGGCGGAAGTCGCCCACCGCACTCCCGGAGCGAGTGAGACCTTGAAGTCGGCCGGGGACTCGAACATGGGGACGATACCGGGTTTCGGTTTGCCACCGACACTGGGGTCACGACCGATCACGTCTGCATACTTGCCCATCGCTCCATACCGGATATCCGACTCCGTCTCCACATCCGCATTCTTCAGAGCTTCGAATTCGGCCGTGAGCGATTTTGCCCGTTCGGGTTCGGTCTCGAAGAGGATCTGGGACAGGTTGTAGCGGGCGGAGTTCATGTACGGACTCCGCTTCAACGCCTGCTCGAAACACTCCCGGGCTTCCTTCGATCGCGTCCCGGCTGGGTGTGTGGACCCAAGCCGTAACCAGGTATCAGGATCTTCAGGGTCGAGTTTGTTGACCGCGACAAAGTGGGGGTACGCCTCGGCAAACGGCCCTCGCGACAACGCAATGATGCCAAGACAGTAGTGGGCGTGCTTGTTGTCCGGATCTTTGGCAAGGATCTCGGCAAAAATCGCACGGGCCTGGGCGAGTGGCTCCGGCTTGTCCTGGTTCAACAGAGCGATCCCCAGGTTGATGCGGGCGGGGAGCCAGTCTGGAGCGTGCTTGCTGGCTTCCTCGAATTCCTTCGCTGCCTCGGCGTACTTGAATTGCTCCATCAGGGCAACGCCACGGGTGTTCGCCACCATTGCCGCGCCCAGATCGGGATCTGGCGGACGGGGTTTGGTCCGCCCGGTGTAGGTGAACGCGAGGATACCGCCGACAATGAGCACGAGGATGGCCGCCAGTAACACCGGTCCGCCAATCCGGCGGCCCCAGACCGATTCGGGCGGAGTGGGAGTGGGAGTGGATGACATGAACGATTCTCGCTCGGGCTGCGGTTGCAGGGCTCAAGACGAGCCAGGCGACCAGCGCGGATGATGGTGATCAGATGGGGATGTTTTATGCACCAGCGAGAGGAGAGGGGCTGCGGTCCTGATACAGGAGCCCGCTGAGGCTGTCACATTTACGTAATGACGACTGGACGTATATACGGGAGGGCGAGGCCACCCCTT
>PLDW01000341.1:7726-12380 GCA_003136315.1 Gemmataceae bacterium
CACCCTCACGCTCGGCAGGAGCTTCGCCCTCCCGTTAGACCGATGCTTGCTCCTGCAATGAGACAACCTCAGCGGGCTCCTGTAGGAGGGCATCTACTCCCTCTTCCTTGACAGGGAAGGGGGTTGGGGGGTTAGGTTCCACGCCTGTTCATCCTGACCCCGTCGCGTCCTGTGCCGTTGCCTTTTTCCTCCGACGGGATTCGCCTTTCGTTTCTTCGGCTGCCACTGGCGGGAGGAACCGGGCTTCGACCATCGAGAAATCGTCCCCGAGGACATCGCCGCCGCGGATGATGCGGGAGAAGGAGAGGTGCCGTTCGATCAATCCCTCCTGGGTCAGCTCCGGGGTGATACGCTCGATAAAGTCGCCGAACTGCCACATCTGGCCATCGGGCTTCTCGATCTCGAATACCCCATCGCTGTACACCAGAAGCCGCGCGTCGGCTGCGACATCGATTGTCCGTGTGTCGTAAGGCATCTCGGGCATCATCCCGACGCCCGGACCATCCGCCTCCAGTTGGTGGAGTTGCCCGGCGGACCAGAGCAGGGCCGGGGGGTGGCCCGCGTTGCAGTAGGCCAGCCGTCGAGCCGATGCGTGATAGACACCATACCAGATCGTGAAGTACTTCCCGTCCTGGCGGTCCATCTGGAAGACATCATTGAGTCGGGTGATCACCTGACCGGGGTCGCGTGGGTCCGTGTTCGGGAGGGATTTGGCCGAGATGACATTGGCTGCGGAAACGGCCAGCAAGGAGGAGCCGACTCCGTGTCCGCTGACGTCGAGGAGATAGATGGCCAGGTGATCCGGATCGAGCCAGAGGTAACCGAACATGTCCCCGGCCAGTTGGGTCGATGGGACGAATTTCCAGTCGATCGTCACCGCTCCAGACCCGAGTTTCGGCGGGAGCAGCGACTGAACGTATCGGGCCGCCTGCCGGACCTCGGCAGCCAACTCCCGCTGGCTCTCGGCCAGGCTGTGATAGGCTTCGTTTCGCTCCAGAAGGGCGATGTAACCACGCGAGTGGTAGCGGATTCGCGCGATCACCTCCAGTTTGTCCGGGAGTTTCACGAGGTAATCGTTCGCTCCGAGAGCGAACGCCCGGGCCTTGATCACCGGCTCTTCCTTGCTGGAGAGCACCACCAGCGGGACATCGCGGGTGGCCGGGTTGGCCCGGAAGAACTTGACGAGTAACAAGCCATCCACATCCGGCATGACGAGGTCTTGCAGGATCACAGTGGGGCGGAACTCATTCGCGAGGTCGATTGCTGCGGCCGGGTCGGGGCAGTAGCGGAACTCGATGTCAGACTCTCCACTCAGCATGTCCCGAACTGACTTGCCGACGATCGGCTGGTCATCGACCAGGAGAACCCGGATCGGTCGGTTGGCGGGGGTGCCGGAGGCAGAGCCGGAGTCGTGGGGAATGGGGAGGCTCGTGGCGGTCATTGGGGGGTTCGCGACGAGGTTGCGGGTCGAGTCTATTCCAACCGGGTAAGATACGGAAAGAAAGAGGGTGAGTGGGCAGCGGCCGGCTACGCGGGATGTCCGGGTTGGGTCGCTCCGACAGTGACGATTGCGACGAGTGCTATGGGCAACAATGGGATGTTTTCCACCTGCGGCTTTCCCTGTCTCTCCCGCCCGGAGTGGCAAGCTGCCCGGGGTGAGTATCTCAGCCGGGTCCGACCGTTGGCCGACGCACGGACCCGACGGATGAGCCGGGGGGAGAAACACCCGGTTCACGACTTCCTCTTTGAATACTACTCGTTCCGACCCGCCCACCTCCTCCGCTGGACGCCGGGAGCGGGGGTGGTCGTCGAGGGTGCGACCCTGGTCGATCTTGGGTGGTCCAGCTTTGTCCCCTGCGACGGCGGCCTCCTCCTTCGCCTGGCTGCGTTCCCACCGCAGCGGCTCGGGTATGTGGAGTGGGCGGTCCAGTATCTGGAAGCCACCCTCCAGCGTGAACCGTCGTTCGCCTGCCTGGGCCTGCATGAGTGGGCGATGGTGTATCGCGACCCGAATGTCCGGCACCCGTATGTGCCTCTGCGGCTCAGCCGCGACGAGACCAACGCAGTGGTCGAGAGCCAGCCTCTGCGGTGTACCCACTACGATGCCTACCGCTTCTTCACCCCCTCGGCGACTCCGCGAAACCGCTTTGCGCTCACTCGTGAAACCACCTCCGAGAACGACCAGCCCGGGTGCATCCACGTGAATATGGACCTCTACCGATTCGCGTACAAGATCGCCCCATTTTGCCCGTCGGATCTTGTGGCGGATGCGTTCGAGTTGGCGGCCGCGGCCCGTGAGGTGGACATGCGGGCAAGCCCCTACGACCTGTCTGGGTACGGGCTTGCGCCCGTCCGTGTGGAAACCCGGGAGGGTTGCGAGGAATACGTTGACCTCCAACGGGGGCTCTATCGGCGGGGGGTACCGGTGCGGGAACGGCTGCTGGGGGTGTACACGCGGCTCTTGGCAGGAGATCCGCGAAATTGATGTGATTGACCTGGACACGAGATCTGGGTAGACGGAGCATTCCTGGCTGCCCTCCTGATCCAGGAACCCGCTGAGGCTGTCGCATCTAAAGAAAGACGATTAGACGTATATATGGGAGGGCGAGGCTCCTGCCGAGCTGCACTACTCACGCTCGGCAGGAGNNCCCGTTATACCGATGATTGCTCCTGGATTGAGACAGCGTCTTCGGGTTCCTGGATGAGGAGGGTTTGGGACGACACCCGGTTCGGCAAGGATTCGCCGCATGAACCCGCTTGCGCCATCTCCAGCGGCCACCAACCGACTGGAACCGGTGGTCACCGTTGCGCGATGTGAGGTTCTGGTTCATCCCGCGAGCCAGCAAGCTGCCCCCCAGAAATCATTTGCCCTTGCCGTCGGGCTGCTCATTGTCGTGTGGGTCGTCTTGAATCTGGCCTATCTCGTCTGCAATTGCCCATTTGACCTTGCCCCGGACGAGGCCCACTACTGGCACTGGTCCCGTCAACTCGACTGGAGTTACTACAGCAAAGGCCCACTCATCGCCTGGCTCATCCGCGGCAGTTGCGAATTGTTTGGTGAGCTGAGTAACGAACTCGTCGGATCGCACATGCTGGCGGTCCGGCTCCCGGCCCTGTTGTCGAGTGGTGTGATGCTCGCCGGGCTCTACTCGCTCGCGCTTCCCACACTCCGGAGCGGGCGGGCCGCCCTGGCGGTCGTGGCTGCGGCACTCACCCTGCCCCCGATCGCAATGGCTGCGGTCATGATCACCACCGACCCGCCGTTCCTCGCTTGCTGGGCCTGGGCGCTGGTGTTCGTCGGCCGGGCGGTGGGTAGGGCAGGAGTGAGGGCCTGGGTTGCGGCGGGTGTCTGCTGCGCCCTGGGGGTGCTGGCGAAGTACCCGATGCTGCTTCTCCCTGCAACAGTCGTCGGGTTTCTGTTTGTGACACGCCGGGCCGAGTTCCGGAGGCCAGGGGTGTGGATCTTCCTGGCACTCACCGCACTCGGTTGCATCCCGATCGTCGTCTGGGGGGCCTCCCATGACTGGGTGTCGCTCCGACATGCCCTCGGTCAGACCGGAATCGGCGATGGCGTTCGAGAACGGACGTTCCAGTGGACCCGACTGCTCGGGTTCGTGGCTGGTCAGTTCGGGGTGTTGCTCGGCTTCTGGTTTCTCGCGTTTCTCGCGGCAGGGTGGCGGTTCCGCGTATCGGCTCTTCAACCGTCTTCCAGCCGAATGCGAGGGGCGGATCCAGGGGACCACTGGGTTCCGCTTTTGTGGTGGACATCGCTACCGGTCTGGGGTGTGTTCTTCGTGGCCAGCTCACGGAATGCGGGGCAACTCAACTGGCCAGCCGCTGCGTATGTCGGGGGGCTCATCCTGGCGGCCATCTGGATTCGCGAGCAGTTGGACGGCCCTCGCTGGTGGCGACGGCTCACCACGGGAGGGCTCGTCGCTGCGATGAGTACTGGGGTGATTCTCTCCGGGTGGATTCATTACCCCGGGTTGCTCCGTCCGACGCTGGCCCGACTGGTGGGTCCGGGCGACAACGCGAACCCCACTCCGGTCCGAAAGCTCGACCCGACCTGCCGACTTCTCGGCTGGCAGACCCTGGCCGCGGAGGTCGACCGTATCCGGGACCGTGTGAAACGCGAGACGGGCGAGGAGCCAGCTCTGGCCGGGATGCTCTGGACGACCCCCGGCGAACTCGCCTTTTACGGTCGGGACCACCCACTGGCCTACTCCTTCGGACTCGCCCTTGCGGACCGGCACAGCCAGTACGATGTGTGGCGGCCGAATCCGGTTGTCGATCCACAAGCGTTTCTTGGGCGGTCGTTTGTGTACATTGGCGACGAGATACCCGCCGCAGAGGGAGGCGTGTTCGACCGCGTGGAACCCCCCCTGCGAGTCATTCATACGGTCGATGGTGTTCCGGTGGCCGCCTGGACAATCTGGGTCGGACATGGCTTCCGGGGGCTCCCGGCGTCGCTCCGGCTCCGCGTGCGGGATTATTGATTTGTTTCGGTCTAACGGGAGTGCGAGGCTCCTGCCGAGCGTGAGTGTGGTGCGGCTCGGCAGGAGCCTCGTACTCCCATTTGCACGTCTAATCGTCATTCCGGAGATATTAGGCAGTTGGTGAGAGGAAATCTCCCAGTGGGATTGGGATAGGGGTA
>PLDW01000016.1 GCA_003136315.1 Gemmataceae bacterium
GGGTCTTCTGTGGTCGAGCGGGTTATGTGGTGTCCCGCTGTCGCCTCTCTCGCCACCAGCCCCATCCTCAAATCGAGCACCACATAATAAACATTTCGAGTACAGTCGAGCCATTCGCCCAATCCATCCCTGCGGAGGTTCGACGATGTTCGATCGGCTATTTACTCGACCTACGGCTCGTGCCCGACACCGGGACGGTCCCCTTGTCACGGAACGGCTCAAGTACCTGACCCACCTCGCCGACCAAGGTGCCTCCTCCAAAACCCTACAGGCCACTGCCGATTACCTCCTGGTGATTGCCGTCCACCTCCGCCTCGCGGATCGCCCTGGAGAGTCGATCCACCCCAACGAGGTCGAGCAGGCCGCCAATTGCTGGGCGGCCCGTGACACAGAAGTGCCCCGGTGGCGGGCCGGGCGATCCTCCCGGCCGAGCTTCGTTGCGCATGCCACCGGATGGCTGCGGTTCCTCGGCCGACTGGCACAACCTCAGATCCCGCCTGGGCCGTTCGACCCTCTCATCGACGCCTTCGCCAAGTACCTCCAAGGTGAGCGGGGACTATCACCCGCCACCCTCCGCAGCCGATGTTGGTTCCTGCGGCGCTTCCTTCCCCGACTCGGTCTGCTCGATGGTTCACTCACCGGGGTGACCATATCCCAAATCGATCAGATATTCCTCGATCTGGTCCGCCCAGGCGAGTACTCCCGCGGTTCGGTCCAGACCTGGGCCAGTGGCTTGCGGGCCTTCTTCCGCTACGCCGAGAGCCGCGGGTGGTGCCGCAGCGGGCTTGCGGCGGCTATCGAATGCCCCCGTATCTTCGCTCAATCAGGGATTCCGGTTGGCCCTGGCTGGGACGATGTGCAGAGGTTGCTTGCGGCCACCGAGGGCGACCGGCCGGCTGATGTCCGAGACCGGGCCATCCTGCTTCTCCTGGCCGTCTACGGGCTTCGGGCCGGAGAGGTTCTCGGCCTGCGGTTGGAAGACTTCGACTGGGAACGAGAGCAACTCTCCGTCACCGGTCTGAAGACCCGCCGAACCCGGATCTACCCGCTGACCCGCCCGGTTGGGGACGCTGTTCTCCGATACTTGACGAACGTCCGCCCTCGGTCCACCCACCGGGAGGTGTTCCTCCGGCTGGTCGCCCCACTCAGCCCACTCCGTGCGCTCTGGCCAGTCGTCGGGAACCGACTCCGAGCACTCGGCTTGGCCATCCCGCACCACGGGCCGCACGCACTTCGTCACGCATGCGCCACTCACCTCCTGGCCAGCGGCTTGTCCTTGAAGGAGATCGGGGATCACCTCGGGCATCACGACTTGGATGCTACCCGCATCTACGCCAAGGTGGATCTCAAGGGGCTCCGCCAAGTGGCCGACCTCGACCTGGGAGGGGTGCTATGAACCTCCAAAGCCTGATCGAGCAGTACATTGCATTCCGGAAGGGACTTGGAGAGTACCAGGGGTCCAACGCTAGAACCCTCCGGGCCTTTGGCCGGGCCATTGGTCCCGGCGCTAAGATTGCCGACGTCCGGCCTGAGCAGGTGGACGTGTTCCTGGCCGGGACTGGACCGCGGACTCTAACCTGGCACATCAAGCTGAGTGTCCTGCGGCCGTTCTACCGATACGCCGTCAGTCGCGGGTTCGTGAACTCCGTCCCGCTTCCGACAATGATCCCGAAGCGACCTCCGGCATTCGTCCCCTACATCTTCTCTCACGAAGAGATCCGCCGACTGCTCCGGATGGTGGATGCCGACCAACGCCGCCAGATCTGTCTGGAACCAGTCACCATGCGGACGGTCCTGTTGCTCCTATATGGGGCCGGACTGCGTGTCTCGGAGGCGGTCAACTTGGACCGTGCCGACGTGGACTTGGTGGGCGGGGTGCTGACGATCCGTCGGACGAAATTCGGTAAGTCTCGCCTGGTACCGCTCGGCCCACAGTTACGTCCGGTCCTGGTCGAATATGCCGCTCGGATGGGCGGTCACGTGATCGTAGACACCCCGTTCTTCACCACTCGGACAGGACGCCGGATCAAGAAGGATACGCTCCAACACAACTTCCGGTTCCTTTGCGGGCAGGCCGGTGTCCGCCGGGTTGACGGAGCTCGGTTCCAACCGCGGCTGCACGACTTACGGCACTCGTTCGCCGTTCACCGGCTAACCTCCTGGTATCGGCAAGGTGCCGACGTGCAGGTGCTACTTCCTCAGCTCTCAGCCTATCTCGGACACGTCCACATTCGGCACACTCAGGTCTATCTGACCATGACTCCGGAGTTGCTCCATGAGGCTGGGCAGCGATTCGAGCGATACGCCGGGAAGGAGGTGGGCCATGCCTGACAATGGATTACTGAGCCCCTGGGTACGGCGATTCTTGCTGGAGTATCTGATCGGCGAGCGGAATCTGGCAAAGAACACCCAGACGAGCTACCGCGATACCCTCTGTCAGCTCCTCCCATTCATCTCCAAGGCAATCGAACGACGGATCGATCGGCTGTTAGTTGAGGACGTGTCGGCCGATCGGGTCCGAGCGTTCCTCCAGGATGTGGAAGAAACCAGGGGGTGTGGGCCGGCGACCCGGAACCAACGGTTGGCTGCGGTCCGGTCCCTGGCCCAGTTCGTCGGTCGGCACAGTCCAGAGCATCTGGTGTGGTGTGGGGCGATTATGCAGATCGGGGTGAAGAAGGTTCCTCGTCCACTGATTGGATACCTGGAGAAGGAGGAGATGGATGCCCTGCTGGCGGCCCCGGACCGAACCCACTCGCAAGGTCACCGGGACCACGCGATCCTGCTCTTCTTGTACAACACGGGGGCGCGTGCGGACGAGGCGGCGCAGACGCTGGTCGCCGATCTCGATTTGGGAACGGTGCCAGCCCGAGATAAGTCCTCAGTCCTGCTGCATGGCAAGGGGAACAAGCGAAGGCGATGCCCGTTGTGGGAGACGACCACCACCGAACTCAGCCAACTGATAAGCGGGCGTGCCCCGTCGGATCACGTCTTCAGGAACCGTCGGGGGCAGCCACTCACCCGCTTCGGAATCCACGCTCTGGTGGAGCGGTACGCAGCGACTGTGGGGACTCGATTACCGTCGCTGGCAAAGAAACGAGTGAGCCCGCACACGATCCGGCACACAACGGCGACTCATCTGCTGCGGGCGGGAGTGGACATCAACACGATCCGTGCCTGGCTGGGGCACGTGTCCCTGGCGACGACCAACGTGTACGCGGAAGTGGATTTGGAGATGAAGGCAAAGGCGTTAGCGAACTGCAAGGTCAAGGAGGAGGAATCGCAAAAGCCGTGGCGGGAAGATGGGGAGCTGATGGACTTCCTACGTACGTTGTAGCCGACATTATGTGGCGTCCGCTCGGAGCCTCCGCTCGATTCGGAGAGGGGAAACGATCGAACGCCACATAA
>PLDW01000212.1 GCA_003136315.1 Gemmataceae bacterium
CGCACGAGGGAACGAGCGGGCTGGGGAGAAGCGTGGCATCGGATCGCCCTCAATGACCGATCAACGAAAGAAAGAAATTGCTCACCACAGAATTGTGAGTGAGTGTGGAATTATGGGCACATGGGCATTCAGGGTGTTGGCCACGAGACGTGCAGGCAACAACCCCCTTGAATGTTGAGAAGTGTCATTGTTGCCGATTGGAACAGTCGCGCCAAGCGCGAATATCGCATTTTTCTGAATTTTTCCTCCCCTTATATAGGAGCACGTCCGCGTAACTCATTGATTTCATTCCTGGTTGCACGTAAAGCAGTCGACTCGTATTTTCCTTCGAGGTGCACAAGATAACCCCGCTGCGATCCTGGCAGATGGGATCTTGCCGGACCGCTGGTTCAAACTCTGCACCATAGGCCGACAATCCGCAGCCACCCGACGATTGACCCGATGCTCGACCAATGTCATCGCAAGGATCCGCGAAATCGTCTGGGGTCCCGCTCTCTTCCGACCAGCTGCTGTCATGCCACGTCCCGCCACGCGATCCGTGACTTGAATGTTGCGATCAACTCTGCGTCCATCGATTTGGCCGTCATTATTTTCGCCGTCGCTCAACCAGCCAACCGAACAAAGAACGCCGCGACATCCTCTGTGGTGAACCCGTCCGTCCCGTCCAAATTCTTGGCCTTCCGATGGATCTCACTGCCTGGGAGTAACGCCTCGATCGCATCCACCGGAGTCCTCACCTTCGCACAAAAGCTTTCCCATCCTTCGCGGGTCACCCGTAGCAGGTAACCGAAGACTCGAGCCGCTCCGACCATCCGGGTGGCCAGAGTAATTGCCCCGCGGATCACGGGATTGACGAGTTGTGTAGTCTCGGGGATGGTTTCTTTCCCCGAGGGTTCTTGTCATGTCCGATGCCCGTCCTGTTCCCCGCTGTCGCCGCGATTCGGCGGCCACTCGTCAGCTTTGGATGGATCGCCTGGGGCGGTTCCGCAACTGCGGTCTAACCGTCGCGGCCTTCTGTGCTGCTGAAGGTGTGTCGGTTCCTGCCTTCTACCAGTGGAAGCGACAACTCGCACCCACGACACCACCGGTTCCGACGCCGACTGTCGTTCCCGTCCGTGTTCTCACCCCAGAATCGACCAACCCGGCCGTCGAAGTTGTTCTCCCATTCGGGACACTTCTGCGGTTCGGCCACCTGTGCGATCCTGGGGTCATTGCCGCTGTCCTCAAGCAGATCGGAGTGGCCCAATGCTAACCATCTCCTCTGCCGTCAAACTCTGGTATGCACCCGAACCGGTGGATTTCCGACTCGGCTTCGACGGTCTGAATGCTTTGGTCCGCACCCGCCTGGCTGCCGATCCCCAAAATGCTCGCTCGCCGCAATTTACGACTGTATTGATGCGTTACCGCGAGGCAGATTTGCCTTGTGGGGTCTACTACGTGTTAGCCTTCTAAATAGAATTTATAATTTTGTTTACGTCTGAAAAATATAATCAAACATATATTTGCACTAAACATATAACATTTGTCTAAGCCTGTCCTGTACCCGATGTGCGGCGTCACGGACCATGCTGCCAACTCTCTTGTCAATTCGGTCGTATCCCAAGTCTTCAGATTCGCTGACATCACGGACGATTCGTCCCACGCCAAGGCCGAGATGAGATCGAGTCCGTCCGCCAGCTCGGACGCCTGAGGCACCAGTCAACTCCCATAGCGTTCAGGTGTGCTGCCGCTCGTTAGGGCGTTACGAATGAGATTCTCTGATACCTTAGTTCTAGAGGACTCTTTTCGAGCCCTTGACGGGAAGGAAAGGCAGGAAGGGTATATGCAACAACAGGAAGTCAAGGCAGCCCAGTCCCCGCAAACGGTCAGGCTTGCCGATCCATCTCCCGAAGATCCGCATGATGCACCTCGAACGAGATCAGATTGGTCGACTTCCCACGAATGTCCACAATGCCTGGTTTCTGTCAAATAAGAGAAGAGATCGCGATTATGCTGGTTGTATTATTTAAGCCGAGAATACCGATTCACCGAAAGATTACTTGGAGGAGGGCGACCGGGTTGACCCCCGTAGCGATGGGGCTCAACGGGATGAGGCAAGTGCCCCCGGTCAGGCAGCAGAAGGCGGGCTCTCCTCGGGTCGTATGGACATGGTCTGGGGAATCTGGTGGAGCTTGGACTCAACGAAGTTGGTCCTCATTCAACGGTGCTCCGAGGTTGATCGGGCGGCGATTGAAATGAACCTCCGAAAAACAACGAAAACAGGACCAGCCTTCACTCAGTGAAATCCCCCAACCTTCCCAGTTATTGTCCACACGGCCGAGTTCAAGAAGCCTTACGGGCAACTCCCCGGCCGAGACAGCCGTGGGTGAGTCATGATCCCGCGACGAAGACCGCCAGGACCGGCCAGATGGACACCAGGATCATTGCTCTGCTTGTCATCGCGCTGGCATCCGGAACTCCAGTCTCAGGCACCGCCGAGCCCACAGAACTCCCGGACTTATTGCCGCCAGCGACATTACCCCCCGACCTCTCTCAACCCGGGCAGGGTGGGGATCCGCCGATCTCGGCACCCCGCCCGACCGCGAGCCCTGGGACTGACATACCCAACGGTTCGGTTCAGGTTCCGAAGCCCGCAACCGTGTCCCCACCTCAGGCTCAACAGATCCCCCCAACCTCGCCCACACCCCAGCCGGAACCAGACGGGAAAACGCGAGTTGGGCCGATCCCCGGTACTTCTCCAAAGCCCCCGACCCCGCCTCCCAAGGATCACTTTGGGCCGCCGGACGACTACTGGGGAGCCATCGGGTTCCTGAGTTACCGCTTCAAGTCGGCCCCACTTGGGCCGGCTGGCGTAATGGAAACCGATCCGTCCGGCTCTCGGACCCTCATCGGGAATCGGAATGCGGATTTCGGGTGGGCCAGTGGGCTGACACTGACTGGCGGTTTCTGGGTCAACGATCAACACACGTTCGGGGTGGGGCTGAGCGGGTTCCTGACCGGGCAACAGTCCTCGTCGGCTGAGGTTGTTGCCGGTCCGAACCAGACCCTCACACGGTCGTTCGTCAACGCCCTAACCAACGAGCCGGGTCAGTTCTACATCGCGACGCCGGGATTTCTGGCAGGGGCATACCGTGTTGACTCGACGGCTCGTCTCGATGGTGCAGATGCGTATGTCGTCCGCAACCTGGCGCACGAACAGCGATTCACCATCGATCTGTTGGCCGGGTTCCGATACCTCGATCTGGAAGAAACACTCCGGATGACCCAGTCCACAACGCCAGTTGGAGATGGTTTTATCCTTCTCGGTGGTAATTCTTACCCGGCTGGAACGCCACTCACGATCACCGATCGGTTTTTGACCCGGAACCAGTTTTATGGCGGGGAGTTGGGGCTCAGTGGAGAGTGGCGGTACGGTCCCGCCTGCTTCATGCTCACCCCCAAGGTCGGGTTTGGAACAGTCCACGAAACCGTGCAAGTGTCGGGCGAGAGCCAGGTTCCTGGTGTCACAATCCCCGGGGGGTTCTTCGCGTTGCCAGGAGGGAACGCTGGCCGCAATGGGGAGAACCGATTCAATCTCCTGACCGAAGTTCGGGCTGAGATCGGCGTGTACCTGACCAGTCACGCCCGGCTGGCAGTGGGGTACGACTTCCTCTACCTGAACGACGTCGCCAGGCCGGCCAACCAGATCGATACGGTGGTGAATCCCCGACTCGTGCCGACATCCCGAGCGTTTGGCACTCTCTCCGGTGTGGCCTCCCCGGTCCCGATTGCCGGCGGGGCGGATTTCCTCGCCCACGGGATTCGGGTGAGCTTGGAATTCCGGTATTAACCCCCGTGGACTGACCGGAGGAGACTGGAGCCATGACTGCCCTCTCTTCATTCCGCCGACTGGCTGGTGCCGCGACCCTTTTCATCGGGGTAACGCTGGTGACCGGGTGCCAGACTGGGGGCTCAATCTGTGGCTGTGAATTCCCCGGGCTGTTTGGCGGGAAACTCAAGGATCCGGTCACTGGTAAAATCAAGGGACCGTTCTCCAAGCTCAAGGGTCCGACGATCCCCGTCATTCCGCCGGTCGTCGCGCCGGCCGCGGTCCCGCCACCTCAGAGTGCTCTTGGGCTCGCACCCGGAGCGCCGCCTCCAGGACCCCCGACGGTTTGGGACAAGCTCGGGATTGGTGCCCAACAACAGGAGTTCAACCGCCGTCAGATGTGCCAAACCCCGGCCGGGAAAGTGATGGGGGCAATGCTCAACCCGATCTCCAAGGTGACATTCGGGATCATTCCCCCCTTCTGCCCAATCACCCCCAGCCTTCAGGAGTTGCTAGCTCCTGGACCGATCGGCGCTGCCTCCAAGGTCAAGATGGACAAGCTGAATGCAGAAAAGCGGAAGCAGGCGGTTGAAGAGTTGAAGGATGTCGACTGCCACTATTGGCCGGAGGCCGAAGAAGCCCTGATCGCTGCGCTGCGGACTGACCGGAACGAGGGTGTGCGATACACTGCGGCAAACGTCCTCAAAGAAGGGAAGTGTTGTACGAACAAGACGATCGAGGCGTTGAGCATCTCGGCAACCGGGAGCGACCGGGATGGTGCGCCCTGTGAGACGTCGGCGCTGGTCCGATCGACCGCAGCCGCCGCCCTTGAACATTGTCTCAAATGCATGTGCCAAAACCCTTGTGGTCGTCCCGAGTGCGAGCCGGGGATTGTCGTCCCCCCGCAGGAAGAGAAGCCAAGGGAGGAGCCACGGGAGCCTGACCGGGCGGTGACCCCTGCATCTGCCAAGCCTGGCCCAGCACCCGAGCCAGAGTCCGATGAGGCAGCGCAAAAGCTCCAGATGAAAGCCTACTACGACAAGGTCCGGAAGAAGCCACGCGATGTCGTTCTTGCGGCAGGGCGGGAATCTCTGGCAAAAGCCCCGCGAGGCGAGGTGCCGATCCCGAGCGGAAATTCGGATCTGGAGGTGGTGGGGATCTATCCGCCACCGCCACCCCCCCATTCGCCGCGCCCCCAGGGCCTGTTTGACCCTGCCCCTGCGCAACCAACAGCGCGGATCGATCCAGAGGGAAAAGCGGAGACAAAACCCGTGTCGCCAACAGCACCCGTAAGGCGGAAGAACTTGCTCGACCTGATCACGACCCCGTCCCAGACCCAAGCCGGGCCGACTGTGCCACCCTCCCGAATCCCCTTGTCGATGCCGAGCCTGCCCCCGACCGTGAGTCCGCCAGCCTCAGGGGACCGTGCCCCTACAGGATCACAGAACTCTCCCCCGAACCCACCGACCCTGACTGGGCCGACGCGGGAACCGCCCCTGGCTTCCATCCCGGTCCCCATGCCCCCAAAGAGGGTGCCGGCGACTGGGAGTCTCTCACCTGCCGGGGAGAAGCCTGCCCCGGTGGAACCTCTGAGCCCTGCGAAACCTCTGAGTCCGAAGATACCTCTGAATCTCGCAGAGCCCCTGAGCCCGGCGGACACTCTGCGCCCGCCGGCACCTTAAAACCCTTCCACGAATCCGCCCACAGTGCTTCCGTAAGCAAGTAGAGTCGGGGAGGGCTCAATGACCGCGTTGCCTGGGCCAGTCGTCGTGAACTGGGGCTCGGTGAGGAGATCGATCGAGGTCGTGGGCGTTCCGCCGGTCCCCTGGAAATCGTAAACCGCAGTCGGAGTCCCGAGGGGCGTCCCGACGAGGATGTCCCGATACCCATTGGAGCCCAGCCCCCCGAATGCCACCCCACCGACCCCGGTGTTGTCCCCGAACACCCCGAAAAGAGGGTCGCTCTGGGCCGTCGACTGGAATGCAAAGAAACTCGCCAGAAGGCTGTCATCGAAACCGGAGAACACCCGGATGTTGGCCGACCCACCGTCACCTGGGCCAGTGAGGATATCAGCGTAGCCGTCGTTGCTATAGTCGCCCGCGGCGACGAAGATGCCCCCGCGGAAAGACGAGGCGTAGGCGTAGAAACTGCGAATCAATTGCTGGGTCTTTCCGTCATAGACCAGAACCCGTGGCCCGCCCCCAGCTCCGGTCCCGATAACCAGGTCGGGTGTGCCGTCGCCATTCACATCGCCCACCGCGACCCGGGCTCCACCCCGGAAGGTCGGATCGTAGGCAAAGAACGATCCGAACAACCCGGGGATCTGCTGGGCTGTGAAGCCGCCGGACCCGTTCGACACCAGCTCGAATGTTCGGATGTGCGGCCCACCTCCCGCATCGGCCGCGGTCACGATGTCCGCCATCCCGTCCCCGGTGAAGTCCCCTGCAGCCACATTCACCCCGCCGAGGAAAGTCGGGTCGAAAGCGTAGAACTGTGCGAGGATGGCAGCCGCGGGGAGGGAACTGAGTTCGTAGAGGCTCCCATCAGCCTGGGTGTTCAGATACCGCCCGTCGATCACCGTCACGAGCGGCGGGGCTCCGGGGCCGTTCGCGAGGATCAGATCCTGAACCCCATCCCCAGTCACATCCGCGAAGGCGATCCGCGGGGAACCCAGCGGTGTGGTGGAGTTGACGAGGGCAGGAGAGACGACAAACGGGTTTGAAGGTAACCCGGCCCCTTGCAGCCCACCGCCGAGGGTGACACCGTCCTGGGACCGGATGACCCGAACAGCGTACTGCTGGGTGCTGGCCCCGGTCCCGTCGTTCGGTGTGGCGGTCTGGACTGCGAACGCAGAAATCCCAAACTGGGCGAGCGTTTCGATTCCCGTGAAAGTCAATGGTTGACGCTGGGCAAAATCGTAATAGCCATTCTGTCCGTCGTACTGAAACGAAGTCACCGTTGCGCCGGTGAACAGAACCTGAAGCACGTCCCCGGATTCCCCCGCGGGCAGGGGCGATGCGGGGAAGTTGCCGGCGACATCAATGGGGGTGAACGCACTCGGCCGGACGATGAAAGTGTCGGCATCATTGTTCCCGCCTCCGGGTTGACCGAGGTAGACGTGCGCGGCCATCACTTCCAGGTTGAACTGAACCAGGGCGGGGCCGGTCAGCCCGGGGAGGACAGTGAGCACACCCGACCCGAGCTGGATCAGCGGGGTGGAATACGGATCGGATCCCTGGTCGATTGCGGTGAAATCCCCTCCGGTCCGGATGGTCACGTTCCCGCCGGCTGTCGTGATCCCGCCATCCCCCGTGTCGACCGTCAGAGCATTTGCCACAGCGAGGTCAATCGAGCCGGCGGATATCGCTGCCCGGAACCCGACTGTGATCGAATTCCCCATCTGATCCAGAGTGAATGGCCCAACTCCGGTGAGGATCAAATGCTGGGCGGTCAATGCGCCACCGGTCTGACTCACACCACCGGAGGTGGGGTTGAGCGTGATATCGGTAGCCGACGAGAATGAGGCATCGAGAGAGATCGTTGCGGCGGTCACGCTCACAGCTCCTTGCCCCGTGACGGACTGGGCGAAGGTGACATTGCCTCCAGCCGTGAAAGTCGTGTCCGACCCAAGAGTGACAGTTCCGTCCCAGGTCTGGGCACCGGTCGTCTGAACCGACCCACCGTTCACCACCGCCGCAGCGTCGACCGTGACCGCCGCAAGCGGTGTTATCGAACCCACTGGGCCGGTGAATGTCACCGTCGGGGCAGTTAACGTCAGACTGCCTGGACCGTCCAACGACTTGGAAAACGTCACCACGCCACCCGCCGTGAATGTCGTGTTCGACCCAAGCGTCACTGGGCCGTTCCAGGTTTGAGTCCCGCTCGCACCAGATGCTGTCTGGATGACTCCACCGTTCACCGCGGCCGCGGCGTCGACCAAGCCCACCGCAAGCAGTGTTGTCGAACCCACTGGGCCGGTGAATGTCACCATGGGGGCGGTTACCGTC
>PLDW01000373.1:0-25123 GCA_003136315.1 Gemmataceae bacterium
ATGAGACAGCCTCTGCGGGTTCTGTATCAGCGGACGCCAGCAAGCAGCCGCTGCAAGGCATCCGTGTCCGCGGGCTTGGTCAGATGGAAGTCGAACCCAGCCGCCCGGGCTTGCCGCCGGTCGTCCTCGCTCCCCCACCCGGTCAGCGCGATGAGCACCGCTTTTGTCAATTCTGGATCCCGTCGTAGCCGCCGGGCCAACTCGTAACCATTCATCCCCGGAAGCCCGATGTCGAGGAAGACGACCTCGGGGCGGAAGTTCCGCACGATTTCGATCGCCCTCTGACCACTATACGCGGTGCGTGTGTCATACCCGAAACATTGGAGCATCAACGCGAGACTCTCGGCCCCGTCGACATTGTCGTCCACGACCATAACCCGCAAGCCATGTCTGGCAACCGGGTCGGTCCCCGCCATCATCGGTATGCTCACGTCGCAACTCGCTGGCTCTCTTGCAAGGGGCAATCTCAACTCAAAGGTGCTCCCCTGGCCGATGCCGGGGCTTTCGGCCGTAATCGTTCCCCCGTGCATTTCAACGAGTCGCCGCACCAGGGTGAGGCCGATCCCCAAACCCCCCTTGGCACGGTCGATGCTTCGACCCACCTGGGTGAACATCTCAAACACAGCCGGGAGCATATCGGCGGGGATACCGACCCCGTTGTCCCTCACCCGAACGACCATCGTGTCCAAGTCGATCACCGCGCTGAGTGTGATCGCCCCGCCGTCGGGAGTGTACTTGGCCGCGTTGTTCAGCAGGTTCGACACGATCTGTGCAAGGCGCGTCGGATCGCCATCCAGCGGCAGTGGCTCATCGGGTAGGGAGACCACAAACTCGTGACGAGCCGCCTCGATCAGCGGGCGGCTGGTTTCCAGGGCGTTCTCCAAAACCTGACGAAAATCGAGCCGCTCTATCATGAGCTGGACCTTCCCGCGTGTAATCCGAGAAACGTCCATTAAATCATCAATGAGCCGCACCATGTGGGTGACTTGCCGCTCCATTATGTCCCGGGTGTGGGCCGCCGGCCCCTTCAGTTCGCCAGTGGCCTGGAGAATCTGAAGGCCCGTCCGGATGGGTGCCAGAGGGTTTCTCAGTTCGTGGGCAAGCGTCGCAAGGAACTCGTCTTTTCGGGCATCGGCCTGTCGAAGTTCTTGTAACTGAGCACGGATCTGATATTGCTTGACGCGCGCCCGCAAGGCCGTCTTGGCGGCGGTGATGAGCGTGAACATCCGTACGGGCCGTTCCAGGAGAATCACGTTCCCGAGCGTCTTCATCGCTCGCTCGGCAGCCGGTGACTCCGGTCCACCCCGCGTCAAGACGACGATCGGCAGGTCGGACCAGGGCGGCTGCGTACCGAGGGCCTCAGCCAGGAAACTCGCTTTGTCGAGTGAGAGCGATTCCTCTGTCAGGATCACGACTGCCGCCCCGACCGCGATCTCGTGGCAGAGATCCGCGACGTCGCGACAGGCAGTGCATACGAGCCCCGCCCGAGACAAGACCGTGAGGCTATTGGCTGCATCGCGACCCGTCGGGGCGAGGACCAGGACGCGCTGCTCAACATCACCGGGGTCAGACCGGCTCATCTGCCCCTCCGTCCCGCTGGAAACGGGTCTGGCCGACGTACGACGGGATCCCCGAGAGGACGCCGTGGAACGCGACGAGCGGCTCTCCAATGCGGACGCCCCCAGCCCGGAATTCGAGTTCCCGGATGGTGCGCTCGTGGGCACCGCTCCGCTTTTTCAGGACCGAGATGGCCTGCCGCACCCGCCCCTGGGCCTCGAAGTACCGGAGAAGGATAACCGAGTCGGCGAGATAACTTGCGTCGATGGGCGTTTCCATCGGTCCGACGAGTCCGTGCTGCGCGACCACCAGGATCGTGGTCACGCCTTTCTGGCCGAGGTAGACGAGTAGTTCGTGGAGCTGGATGGCGAGGAACCGTGCTTCGGGCATCGAGTTCAGGTAGCCGTTGAGGCTGTCGATCACGACCACCGTTGCTTGCCCCTCATCCACCTCGCGGCGGACCAGGTGGATGAACTCGCCGGGCGAGATAGCCCCGGGGTCGATCTGACAAATGCTGACCCGGCCCGAGTTTAGATATCCCTGGAGGTCGAGGCCGAGCGCAGCGGAGCGGGCCATGAGGGTGGTCTTGCCCTCATCGAACAGGAAGAACGCCGCCCGCTCCCCGCGGCCAGCGGCGGCAACCGCGTACTGTGTGGCGAGAGTCGATTTCCCGCTACCAGCCGGCCCTACGAGAAGGGTACTCGTCCCCCTGTCGAGGCCCCCACACATGAGGGCGTCAAGCCCATCGAGACCACTCTTCACCTGTGCAGACGCGAACTCGTGGTTGTGCTCGGCCGCGACGAGCCGTGGGAAGACATCGAGCCCACCTTTAATGATCGTGTAATCGTGATAACCGGGTCGAAACGGCTTGCCACGCATCTTCAAGACCTGGAGCCTTCGTTGCATCACCCCATACTCGGGCGACCGCCGCTCAAGGCTGATCACCCCGTGGGCGAGACTCTGAAGCTGGAGGTCGGAGACTTCCGAGGTCCGGTCATCCAGGAGCATGACGGTACATTTTTGGCCAACAAAGAACTGCTTCAAGGCAAGAATTTGCCGCCTGTAGCGGAGCGAGTTCTGGGCGATTAGCCGCATCTCCGAGAGGGAATCGAACACCACCCTCCGCGGCTTCACTCGGTGGACATCACGAAGGATTGTCTTGGTCGTCTCACCGAGTTCGAGTTCGGAGGGATGGAACATCGTGTTCTCAGCCTCCGGTGCGAGTGACTCCTCGGTCGGAGCAAGTTCGGTGACTGTGAGCCCCTCCAGGGACCACCCGTGCGACTGGGCGACCGCCTCGAGCTCGTCCTTGGTTTCAGAAAGAGTCACGTACACAGCGGGTTCCCCGCAAGCGACTCCGCTCAGGAGGAATTTCAGCCCGAAGGTGGTCTTGCCCGTCCCGGGGTCACCCTCGACCAAATACAGGCGATTCGCAGTCAGTCCCCCCCCCAGGATGTCGTCGAGTCCTTCAATCCCCGTCCTGACGAGACCAGTACTACATCCCTCAGTGTTGCTAGCCATCGCAATCTCCTTCGGTCGTACTTTGACTGGCCGATGGCAGCTCTCGCGGCTTCAGGTTCATCGTCGCACCGTTGGCAGAACAGAGTTCGGGATCAGCCGTCCAGCAGCGGCTCATGCGGCATCGCTGGTGACGGGGTTGTGCGGAACTGGTTTGCCTCTCTGGATCGGCTCCGAGCAGTAACACCTCATCGTCCGGCGGCCGATCGAAAGTCGAGTACTCTACGAGATTCAGAAGTGAACACCTGGAGAGCATGGGGGTTGACCGTCTGCGAATGCTTCGAGTCCACCCCGTGTCAATGTCAATGGGGTGGAGCCGATCGGGCTCGGCCCAAAGCCGAGGTTTTGAGTCCCGAAGGGCCGTCAGACATTAGCCCAGGGCGTAAGCCCTGGGCAGGGCTGGCGTTACACCGCATAGCTTGGCTCCCAGCTGACTTTCTGCCGCATCGGGGTCAGCGTGCCGTCGGATGGACCTCGACATCCACAGCACGGTCAGTTCCCTTTGGGTTCACATCGACCTTGACTCGTGGGGTGTGGATATGGATTCGGGCCTTATCGCTGTCGGGTTCTGAAAGTTGAGTGGGCGTCGGTGGGGCTGGCTGGCACCCCACCAACAGGCTAGTTAGGACGGCAAGGAAGGCGAGGTGGCGGGTCATCTGTGGTTCCTCCGCATGGGCATGTTTGGGCCGTGGTGATACCGGGCGAAAGTGACGCAACCAGCGTGCCTAGCACGATGCAACATGCAAAGAGGAGAGGTCCAGAGGAGATTCGCATGATGTGAATAATGAGGCACTGTTCCTCCGAATTCTGACCACTCAAACGATGCGGCATCTCCCATTCCGAATTTGGGAACCACACTGCCGATTCGCCTCGGTCATTCCCTGCCTTGACGTCGACCACACCTTGGCAGGTGATGACCGACAGCAGTGCTCATCGTTCGCCCGCTCTGCGAAACCATACCCAACAGAGAGCACGACGAGGCTGCCACCGACCCGAAGACCATCGGGAGTCAACGGGCAATCCCAACGTGCGGACAGGAGACAAGATGGTCCCTGGTTTGCACTGCGTCGGGCGGGTCACTGCTTGCGACCCGCGGGATCTGTTTTTCCAGGAGGACAGAGAAATGTCTGCCAAGACGATGCAAGACCTGTTTGTTAACCAATTACAGGACGCTTACAGCGCCGAGACCCAACTCACCAAGGCCCTTCCGAAGATGGCCAAGGCCGCCACCAGCTCGGATCTCAAGGCCGGGTTCGAGCAGCATCTGACCGAG
Organism: Gemmataceae bacterium; assembly: GCA_003136315.1. Taxonomy (GTDB): domain Bacteria; phylum Planctomycetota; class Planctomycetia; order Gemmatales; family Gemmataceae; genus Urbifossiella. The sequence goes on from PLDW01000373.1 coordinate 4,349, forward strand.
ACAAAGGGTCAGGTCAAACGGCTGGAACAGGTTGGCAAGGAACTGGGTGTCAAACTGACCTCGAACACCTGCGAGGCAATGGAGGGGCTGGTGGCCGAGGGCGAGGAGATCATCGGACTCGGGCTAGAGACCGAAGTGCAGGACGCCGGCCTGATCGCCGCTGCCCAGAAGGTCGAACACTACGAGATTGCCCTGTACGGCTGTCTCTGTAGCTGGGCCAAACAACTCGGGTACTCCAGTGCCCAGACTCTGTTGCACCAGACGCTCGAAGAGGAGAAACAAACCAACGAGAAACTGACCCATCTGGCCGAGAGGCAGGTCAACCTCCAGGTCGCAACGTAAGTCAAATGAAACAATTAGATAGAAATTAAGAACTGTGAACGAGCATGATGATTGGATCAGTTTATTTCAATTACTTGCCGTAGTATCGTATGGATTTTTCTCCCTGAGTATAGATTGGCTGTATGGATTTTGCCAGCAAGTGAATACCTTGTCTAGACGCATGTGGGCAACTGTGTACCCAGGGGGTCCAGGGTGCCATGCCCACGGCTTTGCGTGGGCATGCCGGCAACCTTCGGGCAAATCGAGTCCATGCACAATAATCCTTTCCGTCGCTGGTTGTATGCGAAAGCGAAGGACGGGATTTGGTCAATTGCGACGGATGATACGGCAATCGCTGCCAGTGCCTGGGAAGGGTCTGATTCGTCATGGTGGCTCATGCCCACGGCTTTGCGTGGGCATGGCACCCGGCGTGACCCTGGGCTTTGTTGGCTAACCTCTACGAGATAAAATCAATTAACTAATATACAATTACTAATAAATAATCTGATTATTATATATTTTTTTTTCTAATAAATTATTAATTTAAATATCATCTGTAATAATTGATATGGCTGTCGCTGCTGGTTCTTGACCCATTCCGAGAATTGGCACACTCTCTGCAACTGAAGTTTGTTGCCCTCAAGCCAGTCACGTGATCGGGGAAGATATCACTTTCTCAAAGCAAGGAGCGAATCATGGTAGCAACGAAGGTATGCTCCACGACTGTCGGCGTGTTCGCGACCAAGGAGGCCGCTGATCGGGCCATTGCGGATCTTCGGGCGGCCGGGTACACCGACGAGCAAATCGGGTTGGTCGGCAAGACCAGGAGTGGGAAGACGGTTCGGGTCGATGGTGGCGGTCATACATACGCCGGAGAGGGGGCGGCAATCGGGGCCGCAGCGGGTGCGGCGGCGGGTGTCGGGATTGGGGCCGGCGTGCTGGCTGGGGTCATTCCGATCATCGGTCCGGTGCTGGCAATCGGCACCCTGGGCACGATTCTGCTCAACGCTGCTGGGGGCGCTGCCATCGCCAGCATTGCTGGTGCTCTGATCGGGTGGGGGATCCCCGAGGAGGATGCCAGTTACTACGAAAACGAGGTGAAGGCCGGGCGATATCTCGTAACCGTGGATCGTGGAGAACGACCTGACGATACGCGGGATCTCTTGACACGGCACGGCGGATATGACCGTTCCACGACGCCAGTGATGTAAGTGGTCACTGAGACCTCGTGCCGAGGTCGACAGACGCATCAATGTTTGAGCCGGGGGTGCCCCGGCTCGTAACATTTCATAAATTTGAACGACTGTCAAACTGAACACGACTCGAAGCAACGGTCCCGCGATGTTATTGGCAGTTGGCTAGTAAGAAGGCGAAGATCTTCCGACACCACACCCGGGCATCAGAAACGCGATCAGGACGATGGCATCACTGCCGCGAGTACCTGAGTTCGTGGAGGCCGAGCGACCCTGGAAGCTCGAATCGCCAATCTCAACACCAGGCTGAACCAGAACTCGTCAAACTCGTAGATCCCGCCCTCGGCCCACTCGCTGCAACCATCGGGACAGCAGTCCTCACGGCTCGGGCAGCCCCCTGCTCACTCGTGGATCTGGCTCTTCCACCGCCGTTCAGGCGATGGCACGCCCTTTGCGATGTCGAGAGTTTTCGACAACGCCCGTGGCGACGGCATGTCTCGTCGGGTTGTCCGGTGATTTTTGGGTTTTTCTGTGTGAGTCCTAACCGTCGATTGCCACACCCTTTTGGTCAAAGGTGAACATGCGACTGAGAGTTTTCGCCAGGCCGGAAAGTCAGGAGCCCACCGACGGATTTGAGCAACCGTTCCGCTCTGGGCCTCTCGGGTCAGACCATCTTGATGAACTCGCCCGGGCCGCCGCGACCGGGAAATCCATCCCCAGGGGAGCAGGGGCGCGCCCCTTGCTCAGCCGGTTCCGCGACAACGAACGGGTCTTGCGCGCAGCGCGAAATGCTGCCTCGGAGGCAGCGGCCCGAACGGAACCGTTGACGCCCGATGCCGAATGGCTTCTCGACAACTTTTTCGTCATTGAGGGCGTTCTCCGCGAGGTCCGGACCGATCTTCCGCATGGGTATTATGACGAACTCCCTGTCATTGACGGGGGAGAGTGGGCAGGCCTTCCGCGGGTGTACGTGCTCGCGATCGCCCTCGTCAGCCATACAGACAGTCACCTCGATGATGCGCAGATACTCCGCTTCGTCAGGGAGTTCCAACAGGCTACGCCCCTCTCGACTGGCGAATTGTGGGCCGTCCCGACCATGCTCCGGCTGGCGCTGGTGGAGAATTTACGTCGGCTCGCCGGGCAGATGCTCGCCGCCCGTGCCGATCGGAAAAGGGCTGCCCAATGGGTGAAGGAAACCGTCTCCGACCCGGCCCTTCCGCTCCCCTCCGGCCCATCCGATCCGTTCCTTGTCGCCCTCCACCAAAGCCTCCGGGACTCGGGCGACAATCCCCCCTCTGCTGTGAATGATTGGCTTGAGCAGAACGCGACCGACCTCACCGAACTTCTTCGCCGGGAGCACCGTCGACAGGCTGCCAACCAGGTGTCGGTCGGGAATTGCGTCACCAGTTTGAGGCTCCTGGATGTCGTTGACTGGAATGAGTTCTTTGAACGCGCAAGCCTCGTGGAGGAGGTTCTCCGAGCCGAGCCGACGGGGGTCTACCGATGCCAGGATTTTGCAACACGGGACCGCTACCGCCGGGCGGTCGAACGGCTTGCAAAGGCCGCCCGCCAGGATGAGGTGAAGGTCGCGACGGCAGTGGTCGCACGGGCCGTCGCAACCCCCGATGGGCGGACCGGGCACGTCGGCTATTATCTCATTGCCGAAGGCCAGCGAGCGTTTGCCCAAGACCTCGGTTGCCGGTTCACGGCTGGGGAGTGGGTTCGCAGGCTTTTCACCGACCACGCAAACACGGTGTATTTCGGCGGGGTCGCAGCGTTCACTGCCATGCTCGTCGTGTTCGCGGTCATGCTCGCGGCAGGCACTGGCGCGGGGGCGTGGTTGCTGGTTCTCGTCGGACTGATTGTCCTCCTTCCAGCAAGTGAAGCCGGGGTCGCAGCGATCAACTCTCTCGTCTGCCATTTTCTACCGCCTCGTGTCCTCCCCAAACTCGACTTCTCGTCAGGTATCCAGCCAGGCTCCCGGACCGTCGTCGTCATCCCCGCTCTGCTGACCAAGCCGGCCAGTGCGGTCAGTCTGTGCGAGCGCCTCGAACTTCACTACCTGGCGAACCCGGACCCACAACTCCGGTTCGCCCTCCTCACGGACTGCGCTGACGCTCCGACCGAACACATGCCCACGGACGACGCCCTGGTTGCGGCCGCGGTGGACGGCATCCGACAACTCAATGAGCGGTATGCCAAGGGCGGACCGGACCGCTTTTTCCTGTTCCACCGCAGGCGGCTGTTCAATCCTGGTGAGGGAGTGTGGATGGGGTGGGAGCGGAAGCGAGGGAAACTGGATGAATTCAATCGCTTGCTTCGCGGGGCGGCCGATACCAGTTATGTCGTCCGGACTGGCGAGGCGTCAGCGCTGGAAGCCCGGTTTGTCCTCACCCTGGATGCCGACACGGTCCTCCCGCGGGACGCTGCCCGGCGGCTGATCGCGACCCTGTCGCACCCGCTGAACCGCCCTGTTCTTTCGGCCGACAGTCGGCGGGTGATCGCCGGTTATGGGGTGCTCCAGCCACGGGTCAGTTTCTTGCCCCAGACCGGGCTGAGATCCCGCTTCGCCCGGATATTCGCTGGCTCGGCCGGAATCGACCCATATTCCAGCGCATCGTCGGACGTGTACCAGGATCTGTTCGGGTGTGGCACGTTTACCGGTAAAGGATTGTACGAGGTCGACGCCTTTCATACCACCGCTGGTCGAGCGTTCCCCGAGAACCACATCCTCAGCCACGACCTGATTGAATCAAACGTCGCACGATGTGGGCTGGTCTCCGACATTGAGGTGTTTGACGAATTCCCGGCGAAGTACCACGCCTTTGCGAAGCGGGATCACCGCTGGATCCGGGGAGACTGGCAACTGCTCCCGTGGCTCGGGCGGACAGTCCCGACTCCGGCCGGACGGCTGCCAACGGTGGTGACTGCCCTGGGTTGGTGGAAGGTGGCTGATAACCTCCGTCGGAGCCTAGTCTCGGTCAGCCTGGTGTTGTTGCTCGGGCTTGGGTGGACAGTCCTTCCGGGACCGGGTTGGGTGTGGTCGCTCGTCGCCCTTGCGATGCTCGCCCTACCACTGGGGCTCCTGGTTGCCGACGCCGTTCTCGCCGTCGTTTTAGGGAGTTCAGTCCGGGGAGCGGGTCGTCGGGTCCGGGCGAGCTTCCCGGCGACCGTCGGCCAAATCGGACTCACGGGTGCATTCCTGGCGAACCAGGCCGTTCTCGCCCTGGACGCGATTGGCCGAACTCTCTGGCGTGTCTTCGTCTCCCGTGTCCACCTCCTGGAATGGGAAACAGCAGCAGCGGCCGAGGCCCGGCTCGGCACCGGGCTGGCGCAGTTTGTCGGGTCGATGTGGCCAGCGGTGGTCCTCGCCGGGGCGCTGGCGGTTGTCGTTGGGTGGCTCAACCCTGCCGCCGCCGTTGCGGCGGCACCGTGGCTTGCAGCGTGGGTATTCTCGCCGGTCATCGCCTGGTGGGTCAGCCGGCCGCTACGGGAGCCCGAACCCCGCCTGTCCGACATCGAGCGGGCCGAACTCCGGCGGACCGCCCGCAAGACGTGGCGATTCTTCGAGACGTTTGTCACCGAGGGAGATCACTGGCTGCCACCTGACAACTTTCAAGAAGATCCCAAGGGGGTCGTCGCTCACCGGACGTCTCCAACAAACATCGGTCTGCTGTTGCTTTCTAACTTGTCGGCCCACGATCTCGGATACATCACCCTCACCACCCTGACCTCCTGCACCGGGCGAACCTTCGACACTCTCGACCGGCTGGAGAGGTATCGCGGGCATTTCCTGAACTGGTACGAAACGACGACCGTCCGCGCCCTCGCACCCGCATACGTCTCGACCGTCGATAGCGGAAACCTGCTCGGCTGCCTGCTGGCATTCCGCAACGGCCTGGCCGACCTCCAGAACGAGCCGATCCCCTCTCGGGCCGTGGCCTTCGGCCTTCTGGACACCTTGAGCCTGGCTGCGGAGGTGCTTCCTGCGGGAACGACTCAATCGCTTCGGTCTCACCTTCACCTGACTCCCGCGACTCTTCTTGAGTGGGACGACTGGGCTGCCAAGGCTGAGAAACTGGGCGGCGAATGGACCGTTTTGGCGGGGGAGCCGGGTTTCTGGGCGCGAGCAGTCGGCGAGCAGATCCGTGCCCTCCGTCAAGAACTGGCAGGGGTCTGCTCGTGGCTGTCGGAGTTGAGGGCGGTTCGATCGGAGTTATTCTCCGTGGATGTGGAGCCCGGGGAGGGTCCAGCGCGGACCCTCCCAGACGGGTCCAGCACAACACAGGGGGGTATCACTGGAGAAGAGCAAGGAGAGGTCACCGGCTCGAACCGCCTTCGCCAGATCCTGGTTGAACTCGATACGCCCACCGGAGTTCGTCAATGGGCGATGCGGCTGCCGATCATCCTTGACGAACTCGCCGATTGCCTTCAGACACTCCCGGCGGACGGACAGCAGGCTGTGAAGCTCCTGGCCACGGCGATCGGACGGTCTCGGGCAGCGGGACTCACATCCGGACTCGACGTCCTCTGCCGACGGGCGTCTGGATTCGCCGACGCGATGGATTTCCGGTTCCTGTACAACGAATCCAGGCACCTCTTCAGCATCGGGTACAATGTTCCCCAAGAACGACTCGACCCGGCCCACTACGACCTGCTCGCGTCCGAGGCCGCTCTGACCAGTTACCTGGCGATCGCCCGCGGCGTCGTCCCGCGCAAACATTGGTTCCGACTGGGCCGTCTGGGCATCTCGATCAACGGCCTCCCCGGCCTCCTCTCCTGGGGCGGGACCATGTTCGAGTATCTCATGCCACGATTGCTCCTCTTGCCCGCGCGGGGGACAATGCTCGACATGGCTCAGAAGGCAGCGGTCGTCCGTCAGCAGAAATACTGCCGTGCGAATCGGGTTCCGTGGGGCATTTCGGAGTCTGGGTTCGCCGTACTCGGCCCGGAGGGGGATTACCAGTATCAATCGTTCGGGATACCCGGGTTGGGGTTGAAACGAGGTCTGGCCAACGACCTTGTCGTCGCTCCCTATGCAACTCTACTGGCTGTCGGAATCGACGCCCGGGCAGCGGTGGCGAACTTGGGTCTGCTCCGGGCGGTAGGCGGGGAAGGCCCATTCGGGTTCTATGAAGCTATCGATTTCACCCCTGACCGACTCACCCCCGGGGAGCAACGCCGGGTGGTGAAATCGTACATGGCCCATCACCAGGGGATGGGGCTGTGCGCGATTACCAACCTGTTGGAGAGGGATATCCACTGTCGGCGACTTCGGGCCGAGGCGACCGTCCGAGCGGCGGAATTGCTACTCCAGGAGCGAGTTCCGCTCGACATCCCGGAGGTGCGGACGGCCGAGGAGGAAACGGACACAGCCACGCATCATCCGGGCGAACAAGGTGAGGTCAGCCGCAGGCTGACCACCGCAGACACACCAGCCCCACGGCCCCACTTGCTCTCGAACGGACAGTACACCGTCATGGTGACCAACGGTGGGGGCGGGTTCAGCATTTGCAAGGGGGTGGCTGTCACCCGCTGGAGGACCGACGCAACTCGTGACCACCACGGGAGTTGGCTCTACGTCCGAGATCAGAAGAGCGGGCGGGTTTGGTCTGCCGGACACCATCCGGTCTGCGCTCCAGCGGACACCTACGAGGTCATCTTCTCGGCCGACAAGGCCGAATTCCGCCGTCGCGATGGGAAGATCGAGACCCATCTCGATATCGCCGTTGCGCCGGACCAGGACGCGGAAGTCCGCCGACTCACCATCGCCAACCACGACACGAAACCCCACACTTTGGAGGTGATGAGCTACGTCGAAGTGGTCATGCAGGATCCCAGGGCAGACCTGGCACATCCTGCGTTTGGCAAACTCTTCCTGGAGACAGAGTGGCTCCCCCAGTCCTCGGCCCTCCTGTGTCGGCGACGTCCTCGGTCCTCGGAGCAGCCGCCATTGCATGCGGTCCATGTACTCGCGACGGATGTCAACCACCCTGGGCGGATCGAATTCGAGACCGACCGTGCGAGCTTCCTCGGCCGTCGCAGGTCTGCCGCCAACCCCGAAGGTCTGGTTCGGAGGTTGAACGGCACCCTTGGGCCGGTCCTGGACCCGGTGTTTGTCCTCCGTCAGACAGTCGTGCTTGCCCCTGGAACGAGTGCGACCCTGATGTTCACAACCGCCCTCACACAGACCCGAGACGACGCTCTTGCCCTCGCCGATCACTACAGGGACCCGGTATCCGCTGCTCGGGCCTTTGATTTGGCCTGGGCCCACAGCCGGGTGCAACTCCGACACCTCGGAATCACACCGGCCGAGTCGCACCTGTTTCAGCGGCTCGCGGGGCATGTCCTGTATCCGCCCACCGCCCTCCGGTCGACTGATGCTCTGCGTGTGAATCGTCAGGGGCAACAGGGACTGTGGCAGTTCGGGATTTCAGGTGACCTGCCCCTCCTGATCGTCTCCGCCACCGACGGTGATGGGATTGCACTCGCCCGCCATGTCCTCAAAGCACACGCCTTTTGGCGAGGCCGGGGGTTCCCGGTTGATCTCGTGTTACTCGCCAACCGTCCAGCCACCTATCGGGACGACCTCTTCCAGGATCTCGCAGCGCTGGCCCGTGCGAGCGACAGCCGGGATCTGATCGACCGACCCGGCGGGGTGTTCGTCCGGAAAGTTCAGCCTGGGAGCGATGAGGAAGTGTTGCTCCTCGCCACCGCCCGTGTGGTGCTGTATGGGGAACACGGGACTCTCGGTGACCAGATGGATGTGATCGCCAGCCGTCGACCGCTTCCTCCCCCCCTCGTTCCAACCCGACCGGCGGAGCCAGAGGTTGCTGGACCTGCCCCGGATGCCGGGTTCCTCTTCCCAAACGGGACGGGTGGATTCACCCCCGATGGACGGGAGTATCTGATCATCGCTACCCCCCCTGCGCCGTGGGCGAATGTGATCGCCAACCCGTCCGCGGGTTGCCTGGCCACCGACTCTGGGCTGGGGTCTACCTGGGTCGGGAACAGCCAGGCGAACCGCCTCACACCCTGGAGCAACGACCCGGTCTCGGACCCACCCTCCGAGGTGGTCTACATCCGGGACGAGGAGACGGGTCACTTCTGGTCCCCGGCCCTCCTTCCGGTCCGTGGCGGTCCGGCGACAGTCCACCACGGAAGTGGATACACGACCTACACCCGCAAGCGAGACGGACTCGCCACAGAACTGACTGTCTTCGTCCCAGTGGCGGACCCGGTGAAGATCCTTCTCTTGCGGGTGACGAATCAAGGCAAGGTCACCCGCAATCTGTCAGCCACCTATTTCGCCGAGTGGGTGCTCGGCACAACTCGTGAGCAGACTGGACCGTTCGTGGTGACCGAGGTTGACCCGACCTCGGGAGCGTTGTTCGCCAGGTGTGCGTTCGACCCGGATTTCGGCGGAGCCGTCGCGTTCGCCGATACCAGCGTCCGCCCGCGGACTCTGACAGGTGACCGGTCCGAGTTCCTCGGTCGCAACCGCTCGACCGCCAGACCGGCAGCGCTCGACCGCGTTGGTCTCAGTGACCACGCCGGTCCGGGTCTGGACCCGTGTGCGGCCATTCACGGCCGATTTGAAATTGCCCCGGCTCATACCGCCGTGGTGGTCTTTGTGCTGGGGCAAACTGCGACCGCAGAAACCGCTGGCCGTCTCGCTCGGCAGTATCGCGACACTGGTGCTGCGACCGCTGCTCTCGAAGAGGTGATCGCCGCATGGGACCGGCGTCTGTCGAGGGTCCGAGTCAAGACGCCGGACACGGCGTTTGATGTTCTGGTCAACAGGTGGTTGCTCTATCAGGTACTTGGGTGCCGACTCTGGGGGCGGTCGGCGTTCTACCAGTCGGGTGGGGCGTACGGCTTCCGGGACCAGTTGCAGGACGTGATGGCTCTCGTCGAGGCCGAACCGGCAGAGGCACGCGCCCACCTCCTCCGCGCAGCCGCCCGGCAGTTCTCCGCGGGCGATGTCCAGCACTGGTGGCACCCCCCCTCCGGACGCGGGGTTCGGACCCGCTTCTCGGACGACTTCCTCTGGCTGCCGTACGCAGTGGCTCGATACGTCGAGGTCACCGGTGACAAGACGGTGTTGGACGAGCCTGTCGAGTATCTCCGCGGCCAGGAGTTGGAGCCTGGTGAGCAGGAGAAATATTACCTTCCCGAGCACTCGGGTGAAATCGAGTCACTGTACCGCCACTGCGTCCGGGCACTTGCCCGCGGCTGGGCACTCGGTTCCCACGGGCTCCCGCTGATGGGATGTGGAGACTGGAACGACGGTATGAACCTCGTCGGGGCTGGGGGGAAGGGCGAGAGTGTCTGGGTCGGCTGGTTCCAGATCCGGGTCCGTAATGAGTTCGCTGCACTCGCCGCTGCGTATGGGGATGAAGCGACGTGTACAGCCCTGCGGGTGCAGGCAATCCAACTCCGAGACGCGATCAAGTCCCACGGCTGGGACGGCGGCTGGTATCTACGGGCATGGTTCGACGATGGTACCCCCCTCGGCTCGCACCTCAACGACGAGTGCCAGATCGACAGCTTGACACAGTCGTGGGCGGTCCTTTCTGGGGCGGGAGATACGGACCGCGCGAAGCGCGGTGTCGAGGCCGCCGTTGACCACCTCTTCGATCGTGAGAACCGCCTGGTGAAATTGTTCTCGCCACCGTTCGATACGGGTCCACTCCATCCTGGGTACATCAAGGGTTACGTTCCTGGCATCCGTGAGAATGGTGGCCAGTACACACACGCTGCGGTGTGGCTCGTCCAGGCGCTTGCAGGGCTCGGCCGTGGCGACGAGGCGGTCGCCCTCTGGCAGGCTTTGAACCCCATTACCCACACCAACACCCCGGCGGGCGTCGCCCGCTACAAGGTCGAGCCGTATGTGGTGGCCGCGGATGTGTACGGGTTGCCGCCACATACTGGCCGGGGGGGTTGGACGTGGTATACCGGGTCCGCTGCGTGGCTCTATCGAACTGCGGTCGAGACGATCCTCGGTTTCACCCGACGGGGCGATCACTTGACGTTTGACCCCCGCATCCCAGCCGACTGGCGAGAGTTCGAGATCGAATACCGTTATCAAACCACCATCTACCAGTGTCGGATCGAGAACCCGCAGGGGATCGAGCACGGGGCAGCCGAGGTGTGGCTGGACGGCCGCCTCATTCCCGACGGGATCGTCGTACTGCGCGACGATGGGAACCCTCATGCCATTCGCGTCATCCTTCGTAGCTAATTCAACTTGGGTCAAGACTGATCTGTCAAGTTGCAGATGGCCAGGCCAATTGGCACAGGTTGTGCAAGAGAGAGGGGTGACCTCTCCAGTCACTAATGTGAGGAGCACCCATGAACGATCTTAGCACATCTTCTGATAGTCTCCTTCCCCGTGGAGCGATCTCGCGAGTCCGCAACGACGAAGAAACTTTGATCGCCGATGACCGGGCCGCATTGAGCCCATCGCAACTCGTCGAGCAACGATTGATCGGGATGTTGAAAGGTAGTTCTTTGCCAGTCAGTCACATCCAGCGATGGATGAAGCCTGGGCCGCGGTAATCCGAGCTGATCATAAACTCAATTCCTCTTTGTTTCCCTCACAACACCACCCATCTCGGGCGGTGTTTTTTTCCACCGCCGATCTCCCGGCTCACTCAGAACGAGGCTAGAGATTGCGATGGCGAGCAAGGCTCCCCCGATCCTTCATCGCTTCTCGACGGAGGTCCGACAACTTTTCACCATCGCCCGTCGATCCTGGCGGATGATCTCCCGTCGCCACCGATACGCCCTCCTCGGGGCAGTGGGGGTCATGGCGATTGGGGCAGTGGCGAGTACCGCCCTATCGCTACTTTCCGGCCATTTGGTTGACCGGGTCGCGACCGGGATTCAGAACAGCGAGCCCCAGGTCCAGATCCTGGAAGCAGTCACTCGTATCCTGGCGGCCATCGCCGTGCTCGTTCTCGTGGGGGAACTCCTCCAGGTATTCCGACGCTATCTGGTCGAAAACACCTGCACCCGGATCGAGCGACAGACGAGTGTGAAGGTGATTGCCCACCTGATGCAAGCCGATCTCTCGACTCTCACCCACGAAAAGGTCGGCACCCTCCAGGGGAAGATCTTCCGGAGCGTCGGCGGTTTCATGCGGCTGTTACGGTTGTCGTTCCTGGATTTCTTCCCAGCGATCGTGGTCGGGCTGTTCGCGATCGTCACTGCCATCTGGAAGCAGCCGTGGCTCGGTATTGCGATGTTGGGGGTAATCCCCGTGTCGCTCGGGTTAACGTGTTGGCAGATCGTCTCACAGCGACGCGTCCGGCTGAAACTCCTGCGAGTGAATGAGGAGATGGACGGGACGGTTGTGGAATTGCTCGGAGGGCTCGATTTCGTCCGGGCAGCAAACGCTCACGAATACGAGGTGAAGCGGGTTGCCAAGGCGGCTGAGCAGAAGCGGTCGAGGGAATTGAGGCACCACATCGCAATGTCTTTCTTTGGCGCCGGCAAGGCAGTGGTCGAGGGACTGTTCCACGTTGGGGTCTTGGCTCTGGCCGCCTATCTGGCAGTCTCTGGCCGGATCAGCTTTGGGGACATCCTCACGTTCTCGATGCTCTACCTCCGGGCCATGTCCCCGCTGAACGAGATCCACCGAGTGCTCGACGAGGGGCACGAAGCCAGCCTCCGAGTCATCGACCTCCAGGAACTACTCGCTCTCCCGGTCGATGCGTCGTTTCGGACCGTGACTCACCACCCCCCCAGACTCGACGACCCCGCCCCAGCCGTTCGGGCGGAGGGGCTACGGGTTGACTACCGACGACCCGATGGGGCGCCGCACACCGGCCTGAACGGTGTGACGATCGACATCTATCACGGCGAGACGATTGGCGTGGCCGGAAAGTCGGGGTGCGGGAAGTCAACATGGCTGAAGGTCTTGATGCGTCTGTTGCACCCGACTGACGGAAAGGTCTGGTTGAAGGGTGTTCCGCTTGACGAGGTGTCCCGCGAGACGATCGGACAACTGATCGGATACGTTGGTCAAAATCCTTTCGTCTTCAGTGGAACGATCGAGGAGAACATCACCTATGGGGGCACCGGTTGCCACTTCGAAGATGTCGTCCGGGCGGCCAGACTGGCCGGCATTCATGACGAGATTCAGGCGATGCCAGGCGGATACAAGGCCCGGGTGGCGGAACGAGGACAGAATCTGTCCGGCGGCCAGCGACAACGGCTGGCGCTGGCTCGGGTGTTTCTCCAGAACCCGCCGATCTTGATCCTGGACGAGGCCACCAGCGCACTGGACACAATCAGCGAACGACACGTTCAACAGGCGATTGGGACGGCCAGCCGGGATAAGACGGTGATCATGGTGGCCCACCGACTGAGTACATTCGCGAACGCCGACAGGATCCTCGTTTTCGACGCCGGACAGCTTGTTGAGATTGGTTCTTATAACGAGTTAATCGCTCGGAACGGATTGTTCACTCAACTCGTCCGGTGTGCGGAAATGACACCAACAGAGTGTCGGCCGATGTAGCACGAATGACGCTGAAAGCGTAGATTGCTCGCCAGAGGCGACAGGATTCCCCTGTTGGGTCTCCAGTGTCTTCGTTCCCACCCTCTGCGTGGCAATGCCGTCTTCGACGCTCCGTGTCGTGGCCTGAACCTAGCGGATGCGTGATCGACACCTTGGCGGACGTCGTCCCCAACGTGTTGCCACGCAGCGCGTGGGAACCAGGCAAAACCGGCCTCTGGCTCCCCCTTCCTTCTTAGGGAAGGGGGTTGGGGGGTTAGGTTCTGATGCCGCCGTGGGTCTTGTACCCTCGCCCCGTTGGCGTTCGATACCCTGGTATCACGTCAGCCGGACTTGTGCTTTGCGGAGGCGTTCTGCTTGCGTGTGGCAGCCGCCTTCCTCGCCGACGCCGACCGCTCTTGTGGAGTCCGGGAAGCGGACGCTGCCCCACCGATCCTTCCGCCACGCTTGCTCGACACAGTCGTGTCGGGGACACCCCTCCCACTGCCGGATTTGTTCCCGCCGCCAGATTCCTTGTTGACCGTCGCCCACGCCCGGCTCTTTGCCTCCTCCGGGGGCACCCCTCGACTCTCATAGCTGTCTGCGATATGCTCGGCCTTCCGCTTTTGCTTGTCAGTGTACCTGGACTTATCGCCGCGCGGCATGATTGTCTCCCTTCCCAGATGCTCCAAAATGGGGCGATCTCCAGACGTGGTGCAAGGTGAATGCCGACCGCAGGCAGATGAGCTGGGGGATGACGAGAAGTGACCCGTCTCGCGACTCATCCAGGAACCCGCAGAGGCTGTCTCATTCCCGGAGCAAGCATTGGTATAACGGGAGGGCGAGGCTCCTGCCGAGCTTGAACTGGTGAAACTCGGCAGGAGCCTCGCCCTCCCATTTGCATATCTAACTGTCTTTCGGTAGATGCGACAGCCTCAGCGAACTTCTGTATCAGAAATGGGAAAACCCGCCCCCCGAGGAGGCGGGTCTTCTGGATTCCTCCCTTGATCAGTTACGCTCCGCAGTCGGCACACGCTGCGGCATTCGACTTCCACTCCCGCCGCGTCTCTTCGGAGTTCTTGCTCAGGTGGACATGCTCATCCACCCGAGCCACCCATCCGCTGGGGATAAAGTGGTGTTGGCCGTCCGGGCTGTCGTTCTTGGTCAGTTTAATGGTGTTACCTTCGAGGTGATCCACCTTCCCCATCGTGCATCCGCAAGACGAGATCACCGTCATATGCGGTTGGATGTCCGAGATGCTCCGGGGGTCTCCGCAGTTTTTCTCCCCAAGCCCCGTCTTCTCCTTCACCCAGTCCGCGGCCTGGCCAGCCTTCTCAGCCACGGTATGGCCGACCTCTTTCGCAGTGTTCGCGACTTTGTGGCCCGCGTCTTTCAGCGTGTTCTTGATATCCGACATGGTGGAATCCTCCATTGGGCAACACTTGGGTCAAAACAGAGGGTAACTCGATCACCCCCTCGAACCTCGCTACCGTGATGGAGTGGTGCAACCCTCGCGCCGTTGAAGGGCGGATTTTTCAACTCAACCATGCTTGAATTCTGTTTTGTTGATTTTGTACTGAGCGATTTTATCGGTAATGCTCCGGCGGGATAGCCCGGTAATCTTGGCGCACTTGCCGACATGCCCCCTCGTTCGTCGCAGGGCCTTCCGCAAGTACCGCTGCTCAAAGGCCGATGTGATTCCCGATAATTGCTCGGGCAGCGAGCGGCTGAGGTCCACCTGGAATGGGTTTCTCCCATTCGTTCGTGAGCTAATATCACGGGGCAGGTTCGCTGGCCGGATCACTCCGTCCCGGGTGGTGACACACGCCCGCTCGATCGCGTTTTCCAACTGCCGGATATTCCCTGGCCACTGGGCAGTTTTCAAGATTGCCATTGCCTCCGGGCTCACCTCCGGTGGCTTCTGACCGGGCCGAGCAAACTTCAGGCAGAAGTGAGAGACCAGGACGGGGATGTCTTCCGAACGGTCCCGCAGAGGGGGTAGGTCAATCCGCACCACGTTCAGCCGGAAGTACAGATCGTCCCGAAACTTCCCCTCCCGGATCAGTTCTTCCATATTTCGGTGGGTCGCAGCGATCACCCGGACATCAATTTCAATCGGCTCGGCCCCCCCAACACGCTCGAATCTCCGCTCCTGGAGCACTCGCAAAAGCTTGACCTGCATCGACATCGGTACATCCCCGATCTCGTCTAGAAAGAGCGTCCCCCGATGTGCCTGCTCAAACCGCCCAATTCTCTTCCTTTCGGCACCAGTGAAGGATCCCTTCTCATGCCCAAACAACTCGCTCTCCAGTAAGTTCTGGTTGAACGCCGCGCAGTTCACCGGGACAAACTGGCCGGTCTGGCGGTCTGCCGACGCCGTGTGGATCGCCCGAGCGACCTGTTCCTTCCCTGTCCCCGTCTCGCCCCTGATGAGGACAGTTGCGCTAGTATCCGAGATGTGGCTGATCAGCTCGAACACCTCATGCATTTTTGGATTCTTGCTCAAAACATTCAAAAATGTATGCCGACCATGAATCTGCTCTCGCAGAGCGAGAACCTCGTCCAAAAGGGTCCGTTCTCTCAGCGCTCGCTGGACCAG
This sequence comes from Gemmataceae bacterium, assembly GCA_003136315.1. GTDB lineage: Bacteria > Planctomycetota > Planctomycetia > Gemmatales > Gemmataceae > Urbifossiella. The sequence continues at coordinate 19,965 of PLDW01000373.1, forward strand.
CAGAACTAACCGCTCGGGGTCAGCCGGTTTGACAAGGAAGTCGTAGACTCCGGCGCGCATCGCCTCGACAGCATCCCCAATTGATCCGTGCCCAGTAGTTACAATCACCGTACACGGGAGTCGCTTCGCCTGGATCTCATGGACCAGATTCATACCACTCACATTCGGCATTCGCAGGTCGGTGATCACAAGGCTGTAGGGTTGTTCGTTCAGCATAGACAGGGCCTTGCACCCGTCCTCTGCCGTATCGACTTCCAGGCCGAGGCTCAGTTGGAGCAAGGTTTGCAGAGACTCTCGAGTGTCGGCTAGATCATCTACAATGAGGATTCGCTGGCGACCCACTGGTGCCTGATTGGGGTGTGGCAGGTCAGGTGGACTGGCGGGTATGTGCATAGGGCGGCATTCTCAATGGAATCAGTTGAAGCCGGGGTGTGGGGTAACCGAGGGTCGGGGCCAGTTGCGGGCATTGCGGGATAGCCCAGGGACGGCATGATCGACGTCCCTGGGTCGGCGACGTTATTTCTGGCTCACTTTCACTGTCAGTTCGAGGTGGTTTGCCACCCCCGTATCCGGAATACCGTTGACCGTTACTTTGTACTCCCCGGGAGGGGCATCCTTGGCCGGTGTCACCTTCACGTACACATCGGGCGATTCTCCGTTCTTCACAGTGGTCCGGTCGAGTTCGGCCTTGATCTTGTCTGGGGCCTTCACATCGAGTTTCACGTTGTGGTGAAACCCCGAGCTTCGGTCCACCGTTACCTTGATTGATTCGGTGTCACCTTGTTTGATTGTAGTCGGGAGGGTTCCGCCAGTCAGCTTGAACGAGTCGTCTCCTCCAGGGTTCGGACCTCCCATCTCGCTTTTGTTGCAAGCGGCCGGGACCAGGGCAAATGCGGCCAAGACGGACGCGATGATCAGCTTCCTCATTGAAAGCACTCCAGTGTTAAGAGATACGGGGCTGTCGTGGCCCGGAACCCAGCAATTCGACACCAGGGTTCGATTCTCTCTCAGCAACGAATGTGCCGATAGCGAGCAACCCGAGACATTGACCCGATTCGCGATAAACGTGATGCGTACCCCGGAAAAACACTGCCCCCATTTGAGCAGCGATCTGCCGCACGGATCAAATCGAAATCAATGTCAAATTCGGATATGAAACTCACTGATTATGATAGTAAATCATGATATTGAGAGCAGGAATTAATATATTATATTAATGCCACATATAATATATCAATATTTATTTGTGCAACAAACCCTGGGTGGGGCACCCCTGCCTGTGTTTGTGGTCGTCTGTATTGGCCCCTTGGGAGGTTCCACTGTTGGCCGCTACTGAACGCATCGCGATTGTGTGATCAGGATTCCGGGGAGGGTCTGGCATGGGGGTTGCCTTGAGTGCTTCGAGTGCCAGATCTCGTGATTCCCAAGGTCGCTGAGAAGTTGGGGGAGTCACAAAGGGAACTCCCGTTCCCATCACTAGCCCCTGGAGAGATGCCATGAGCAGTACACCGCCCGATTTGTCCGAAACTCACGACCCGGAGATGAAAAGGGTCGACGCCATTACCGTGTATGGGCATTCAAACCTACTCTACTGGTGGCCAGTCTGGTTGGTGTCGTTCTGCCTGGCTGGAGTCACCTATTTTGAGGGGCAGCAGATGGCTGTCGTCCCATCCGGTACAGTCATCAAGCATAACCAACCGATCGATGGTGGCTCACACGAGATCCTCATCGCTCCCGAGAGAAAATCGTTCGGGCTGGCTCAGGAGGAAGGTCAGGCAGCCACCCCAGGCATGACCGTGTCAAGCAACAACAGCCTTGGAGTGATCTTCGTTGGGACCCTGCTCCTGGTGGCACTCGCCAGTACCATCCTCCTTCGAGGCTTGGTCTCGATGGTGGCCATTGTCATGCTGATTGCGCTGGTGATCACCCTTGCCCTGTTCAACCTGTGGAACGACGTTCTCCTTTTCCTCGGCGGTTTGGATGTCCGGATGAATGCAGCTGGGTACTTGGCCGTGGGGCTGCCATTGCTACTGGCCTGGCTGACGGTTGTGTGCATCTACGACCGGGCGCATTACGTGGTCTTTTCAGCAGGTCAGATCCGATACGTGCTGGAGGTCGGTGACAGTGAGGTTGCTCTCCAGTCTGAAGGCGCGATGGTTGAGAAAAAGCGCAACGATGTCTTCCGGCACTGGCTACTCGGCTTTGGGACTGGGGATCTGATTATCCGCGTGGGTGGGCCGAATGGCCCCACAATCGAGCTCGAGAATGTTCTGAATATCGGCCGGAAATTGACATTAATCAACCGGTTACTCAAAGAGAAGGAGATCCTGGTTGAGGCTTGATCGCACCGGGAGCGAGAGCCACCTGGGTCGGCTGTTACTCTTTGGCGACAGGCCATTTCAGACAGGACTTCCTACCAACCAACGGAGTATTCAGAGGTCGAAAATGCCCACAAATGACTCAAATGACTCAAATGACGCTTTGGCATGAAGCGTGCCTCTTGATGGTGGGCAGAAGAGGAACCTCCCTCCACAAGATCCCTATCACCCCACGACTCGAGGTCAATATGCCTGTTATGTCACAACCTGCGTTCGGCCCCAAACTCTCGATCGGGTTCATCACCGGAGGGTCTCTGCTCACCGTTTGGACCCTTGTCTGGAGGTATACGAAATCCCAAGGGGCACTGACTGACGACCAGCAGTTCTACTTCTGGGGTGTCTTACTGAGCGGACTGACTTTCTTCGTGATCGGCGCATTCTTGGGGTCGATCGGGCGGGCCGCGCGAAAGGCTGAACTCCCCCCTGACCACGAGAGTCTCAGGGCAGAGGTCGCTGCCCAGATGAACGCGCCGATGCCCCAGAACCGTCCCGTTGTGACCGACGGGATGCCATCCGGAGCGGTTCCAAGCAGCCGTCCGCAGATGGCTAATCAGATGCCCCCTACGGCCACAGCCCCGCCAACCGTCAGGCATGGGTGATGTCCCCGTGGTGATTGCTCCCAGTCGTCCAGCACTTGCTCTCGACATCCTCCTTCTCGCTTCGAGCCTGGGACATCGTTGTCCCAGGCTCGTCTGGCGCGCGAAACGATCCACACGTGGTTGCACTTTACCCCCTTCACTTCATCACGGATTCAGGCATCCTTGCTTGATTCGATTGTACCTGCGAAAGCACTGAGGGGTGATTTGACCACACCGTCTCGTGGAGGAACCGGAGTTTCTTGACCACCGGATTCGCAAGAACGAACGGGTATGCGTCTAGCAGCCCGAGCCCACGATTCAGGTTATTGAGCATATATGTCAGTGGGAGCCAACTCTCTAGCAAGTCATCGAACGATTGCCGGTCGTTCACCGGATTCGGGATTGATCGGAGGGCGGGATCCTCGGACCGAGGCGGAAGAAGACGAACTCCACATGCGTTGGCTGTCTCCAGGCTGTCGACCAGATGCAGGTAGTGCGCCCACGTTTCGGCCCAGTCCTCCCACGGGTGGACACTGGAGTAGGCACTGATGAACTGATCCTGCCAGTTCGCCGGGGGGCCATCGGAGTGGTACTTGCTCAAGGCCATGTCGTAGTCGACCTGTTCGTTTCCGAACACGGCCCGGAACCCTTCGAGGCGATCGGATTGGCGAATCAAGCGATCCCAGTAGTAATGCCCGCTCTCATGTCGGAAGTGGCCGAGTAGCGTTCGGTACGGTTCATGGAAGTGTTGTCTGATGCGCTCCCGCTCGGCATCATCCGCCTCGGCAACATTCAGCGTAATGAGCCCCTCCGCGTGCCCAGTCAAAACCCGTGGGGCGGATGGGTCAGGGGGGTCAGCCAGGAACTCGAACGCGAGTCCTGCAATCGGATCGTCGATTCTTGAGCGCAGTGGCAGCCTCAACGCCAGAAGGGTGTACACAAGTCGCCGTTTCGCCACCTCCAACTTGTACCATGCTGTCCTGTGCCCCTCTCTTGACAGGTCCGGTATGACATGGGTCAATCGGCAGGACCGGCACAGTGGGTTCGTGTCGGCGGCGGGAATCGCCCAGTTGCAGACATTTTCCTGCGTGTAGTTTCGACATAAACGGTAAATGCGACCATTCGCCCGCGGGAGCGGCGATGTCAAGACATCGTCGCCGCGAGGGTCGAGCGAGCCGATCACGCCCAGATCTGGAAGGTAAGCAAGCGGATGATCACAGTTCAGACAGCGGACATTCTCGAAAAACAACAATTGGCGGCAATGATCGCAGTGGAAGACTTTCATTGTTAAATTATTGTATTTGTGAGTTTGGTGTGACGAATTCCTCGTTGATATGCGAACAACATGCCAGTGCTGGGCAGTCGCTGCAGTGCATGGGGCTCAACAGGAATTGTCGTTGGTTGATGGTAAGCGATCGGAATCCGTTTCACTGGAGTCGCGAGCAATCGATTCCACTCGAAGAGCGGGAAATAGATCGAGGTGTTCCTCCCGCTTCGCTCCTCAGCGGCAGACACTCATGCCTGGGGTCCAACTGGCCCTGCGGGCGACCCTGGCGGAGGTGCAGGGGTTGGGGCTGGCTCGGGGTGTACCGGATGCGGCGTGAGCGGCTTTTGCGGCTCCGGTGGCATCGGGATATGCGGGGGAGGAGGCGGGGGTAGATCCGGGATGGTCGGCTCCGGAATGGTCGGCCCGGGCGGGTCGGCAATATCTGGTCCGGGTGGAGTCGGATTGGGATTGAGGAACATGGTACGTGCTCCGAGAACGACAAAACATGAGCCGGGGCATCCCGGCTCGTGCATGCTGGCACTCTTCTCCCGCTTCAAACGCTTGCAGGGATGGCATTTCGCACGGCCGCCTCGACCTCATCGATCGAGGGGAGAGTCTCTCTGGTCCGCTGGATCACTGGAACCCTGTCGACATACACGGTGAACTCACCCTCGACACCGTCCTCGATCCGAGAATTCAGACCCAGATCGGTCTTCAGCGCGGTCGCGACCTCCTGCGATCGGCTCCTGATCGACGAGCAAACCGGGCAGCGAGTAATGGCGATGTTAGCCATTGCGGCTCTCCTTCCGGGCGGTTGTCCGATGGTGGAAAGTGCACGAGCCGTGCCGCGATAGTGGCCAATCACAGATCAGCCGCAGTTGAGGCCCCTGTTGACCTGTCTGATACAGAAAGCCATTGAGACTGTCGCATCTATGG
>PLDW01000373.1:25176-60625 GCA_003136315.1 Gemmataceae bacterium
GGAGCCTCGCCCTCCCATTAGACCGATGATCGCTCCGGAAATGAGACTGCCTCAGCGGGTTTCCTGGATGAGTGGGGGAATCCACCCTCCCGGTGATGGCGCCTGGTCTGCTGCTGGGGTGCTCTGCGATGCGCTGAGTTCCGATTTAGTGGTGGTGACTCCGCAGCACTCCACGTTCCTGACAGAGGAACGTGGCGAGTCGACTCGCCGGTGCTCTGCACCGAACCATCTTCAGGATCGGCATGGAAGGGAGTTCACATCGAATGGTCCGAACGGTCACCGACCTGGGTGCCAGCGTGCGAGGAGGGCCTGCAACTCACTCAACTCGATTGGTTTTGCCATGTGTGCGTCAAACCCCGCCTCGGATGCCCTCTTGCGATCCTCTGGCTGGCTGTGACCCGTCAGGGCGACGAGCAACACGTCTGAGCCCAGGGCAGTCCGTACCTGGGAAGCCACTTCGTAGCCATTGATCACAGGAAGCCCGATATCAATCAGGAGCACCTCGGGTCGGACGGCCAGAGCCAACTCCACACCCCGCTGCCCGTCCTCTGCCACCTCCACCTTGTGCCCCACCAGTTCAAGAAGCATGGCCAGGCTCTCTCGCCCGTCCCGGTTGTCCTCGACGATCAGGATGTGGCGACCAAGGTCGGTCACTTCCCCGGCTGGCTCGGGGTTCGCTTCCTGCAATGTCGGGGTCGCAACTAATGGGAACCGGACCGTGAATTCGCTTCCCTGTCCAACGCCGGGGCTGGTAGCGGTAATGTTACCCCCGTGAAGGTCGACGAGCCTCCGCACCAGGGTTAACCCAATGCCCAGGCCGCCCTGGGAACGGTCGGTAGCGACGTTGATCTGGGTATAGAGGTCGAAGACATGCGGCAGCGTCTCCCTTGCGATCCCGATCCCGTTATCCACCATCTTGACAACTGCCTCCCCCCCATCTCGGATAGCGGTGATGCGAATCTCACCTCCTGCGCCAGTGAACTTCGCCGCGTTGTTCAGGAGATTGACAAAGACTTGGATAAGGCGAGTCGGGTCGCCAATCACATACAGAGGTTCGGGCGGCAGGTCGACGGACAGCCGGTGTCGCCGGCTTTCCACGAGGGGGGCGTTCATCTGGACTGCGTCTTCAAGAGCCGACCGCAGGTCCAGTGTCTCTGTTCTCAGCACCAATTTCCCTTCGGCAATGCGGGCCACGTCGAGCAGATCCTCCACCAGTCGAGTCATCTGCTCAACTTGACGGCCCATCACCTCTCGGAGTTGGCGGACAGTATCTGGGGAATCGTCGGCGAGTCGGATGACCTCCAACGAGTTCCGCAGAGGGGCTAGGGGATTGCGCAACTCGTGAGCGAGAGTGGCCAGGAACTCATTTTTCCGGCGGTCCGCTTCTCGGAGGGCGTCGGCATGAAGCCGTGCTCCGTTTTCCAGCTTCCGAAGTTGCTCTTCCCGATTCCAAACGTACCGCCCGACGCTCACTTCGATCGCCTCGTCCAGTGCCAGCCCAATCGCCTGGATCTCGGTCAACCGCAAGGGCCGGTCCAATGTCTCGTCAAGGTACTCCAGGACGACCAGGCGCAGGATTCGGTAATCCCGGACAACCTCGGCGAGCGACCAGCCGGTCTCCCATCGCTGCTCAGCGTGCTGATTAGCGAGTCGGCAGTGCGGAGACGGATTTGCGTCGCCAGCCGCAGCCAGGCCGTCCCCCAGTTCCTCCAGGAAGGCCGGTAGTTCGTCTAGCAAGACCGCATGGTGAACCCGTTTGGCGGTCGGCTGCTCTTCGGCGGCTCGCTTCGCCCAGCGGCCAATCAGGGCAGTGGCGTCCCGTCGGATAATCGTCCCGATCTCGGCATACCGCTCGGCCCGGATGACAGTGGCGTCAGTAGACAAGGTCGCTGATCCTCTGGGGGAACAGGTGGCTGGGAGTGGGGACTCAACTCATAACAGCACGGGGGTATTGTAGCAGCCAAGTGGGGGGTGCGGTGACGCTACCTGCTGTCCTTGACGGTGCCCCCTCAAGTCGACAGCACGGCCGCTGGGGAGCTCGACCGGAATGGTGACGGGAAAACTGACGAGGGAGGGCTCAAGTCATTCCGGGAACAGCGGAAGAAGGAGCGGGTTGACGCAGTGTTTGCCGCCCTGGACAGGAACAAAGACGGGAAGATCCCAAAAGATGTGGGCCGACAACTTCGCGCAGCTCGACAAGAACGGGGATGGATTGCTCGACCGGCAGGAGGTCGAGGCCGCGATGGGGCTATCAGGTGGTCAGGGGAACTGGAACAGAGCAGCCGAACAGCCGGAGGAGAAGTGATGAGTCTCAGGGGATGCGATTGGAATCCGGGCCAATCGGCTCGGGATCTCGGCCCCTGCACTCGTGACAGGCCGGCCACCGAACCCTTTTGCCCACACCAGGCCACCAGGGCGCCCTGGCTGTCCCTGACGTGTTACTATCACTCCAGGGGGGAACCTTCCCTCCGGGACATCCCGCTTGGTACTGGTCTGGAAGGATCAGCATGCAACCAGGGCCTCCTTGCTCCCCTGTGGCCAGGAGAGTTGTCCGTTTACCCTTCCTTGAACTGCTTCACGATGAGCTCCCACTCAGGCATTCCGACGATTTCCTCAAACGTGTTCAGATCAACTGCGTCTTCCTCGACCATCGGCTTGCCAGCCTTCAGAACGGCCAGTCCCCGCTCGATCGCCCTGGTCAATTGAAACAAGACGGTCGTTGGGTACAGGATCATCTGGAACCCGTACCGGTAAATCTCCTCCGGCGGCAGCCAGGCGAGCTGGCCACCGCCTTCCATCATCGTCGTGGCAAGAGGAGTTCCCGCGAGCGCTCTGCCGACCCGCTTGAGTTCGGCCGCACTCCTGAGCCCCTCAACGTAGATCCCGTCAGCACCTGCGTCCCGATACGCCTCGCCGCGCTGGATCGCCTCGGGTAAACCTTCGGCACTGCGGCCATCAGTCCGCGCGATGATGAACGTATCTTGATTTTTCCGGGCCGCGAGGGCGGCTTTCAGCTTCCCGATCATCTCCTTGACCGGAATGACTTTCTTCTGCCCCATCTGTCCGCAGCTCACTGGTGCTTTCTGGTCCTCCAGGAAGATCCCACTCACCCCAAGCTCTTCGTACCCGCGAACTGTGCGGGTCACGTTCTTCACATCGCCAAACCCATCGTTGGCATCCACCAATACCGGTAAGGTGGATGCGGATACGATCTGCCGTATCGCCTCATTCTCCTCGTAAAAGTGGATGAGATCGATGTCGGGGTAAGCGTACCGAGCACCTGCCAAGGCAAACCCGCCGACTTGATAGGCCTCGAACCCGGCCCGTTCGATCAATCGGGCCGTCAGGGCATCGTGGGCGGCTGGCAAAAGAAGCGGTTCTTTCTGGGAGAGTAAGGACTTCCACGTCGGGCGAGTGAGCGGGGATAGCGCGAGGCCACGAGGCTGGGACATTGGGGACTTCCTCAGTAAACGGAGCCGAACTGGTCGCGCCACAAGACGCTGAGAGAGAGGGAGACTGGTCGGTTGTGGGGCAAAAGCAGTTTGGGGCACGTACCACGTGCCCCAAGGTGAGCGATTTTTCGGGCCAGGTTGATCACGGCTGCTGCTGGTTCCTACTCTGGCGGTTCGGCTTATTCCCCTGGGCGTCCTGCTGGCCACGGGTATCTTGATCATCCTGATCGTCAACCGTGCGGGTCACCGTGTCCGGCTGAGCAGCGGGCCGCTGCCCGCCTTGGTTCTGGCCTCGGTTCTGCCCGGCCTGACTTCTCTGGCCCTGGTTGTCCTGGTTTTGTTGTCCTTGGTTTTTCGGATTGGCCATGGAGAGACTCCTTTTCCGCAGTCCAGCGCGGCGATTTACCGGCCGTGGTTGCGGAGCCAGTAAATCCTGCAAACCGAGTGCCAGTGTTCACCCACCTCTTTCCCTCGCAGCGCTCACACTCGGTATCGAATGATCTAACGGTCAGCTCAAAAGCCGCAAGACGCAAGGTTGATGAGACAGCGAGATAACAAGGAGACAGAGGAAAAGAGGCTGCAATACGGCAAGTCAGTCACTACGAAGAATGCAGTTCGAGATTAATGATTTCGAGGACTAAGCAACTAGAGTTGTAACAATATTTAGTTAATTCATATTCATTTACAAGTAACTATGATAAAAGATATGTATCGATCATATGGTGAGTGAGATACAGTCAACTTGATCTAGATGAACTTGACAATGTCAATCAACTAGGTTGACTGATTCTCACTCATGATCAATAGGTTCGATTGATAGTTAATGTGCGATCATATTTTTGTTATCAAGTGCGGGATCTCCTCTCGGATCAACTCGTTGAGTGCAGTTGAAACAGAGTCAAGAGCCGTTCGCGCAAGATCCCGAACCTTGTCCCCCATCATGGCCATCATTTCATCCACCACGCCTGGTTTATGCTCCGCTGGTGGCGCGGGGGGGAGAGTGGGCCGATCGACCGTGGTCTTAACGTTCTTGTCGATCGTTTGGCTCACGGCAGGAGAGCGAGAGGTGAACCAACCGACCAAACAGCCGAGGCCGACAGCACCCGTTACGGTGGCCCACGGGTGCCGGAGCACATGGCCAGACACGTTGAACGTATCCTTCAACGTTGCAGTTACAGCGGTTGCCGCCTGCCTCACGGCTTCGGGTGCCTCGGTGACGAGCGATTTCACTGCGTCCACAGTGTCTGTTAGTGTGTCCGCTGCTGTACGGACAGTCCCAACGACTTGGTTCTCCAGAGACGTCACCTTCTCAGTGATCGATTCACGAGTCTGAATCATCTCCTGCTCAATTTGCTCTGGCGTTTTCACGGTTGCTGTCGTCATTTTGTTTTCCACTCCATTGTTTCATTAAGTGAATTGATCGTTTTAGTGGGCAAGAGATTCAGTCTCTCTAGCAAGAGGTAGCTAAAGACACCGGAAACGATTCCTGCAAGTAGAAACAGCCCACCGATCAGGCCCCAAGATGCCCACATTGCGAACTGGAATTGTTCGTGAAGGAGATACGCAAGAGCAGTTGTCAATGCGAGAACGCCGACAGTTGTGCAAACAATTCCCAATGCACCAAACTCTGCCGCCCGCTTCGACTGCTGAAAATCTTCACGCACTTCCGCTTTCAGCATCTCGGCTTGCTGGCGGATCAGCTTCTGAGCATCCGTGAGAATTCCTGACACCAACTCAGTGATTGATCCGTCTGCGTGCCTACCACTCTGGGCTGGTGATGGGGTCGCCGTAACCTCTACAGTCGTTGACATAAATGATCTCCTGAACCAGTCGCGACTATTCAACGTGTGGCAATTTACATGCTATCAACTATCGTCACAGTTTGATAAACTAGCTTCATCGTACCATATAATTCCGTAGCCCATCGATCGTATTGAAAATATATAATCGTACGTCATCAACTCACATAAATAGAGATAAAAAAGTCTGCAAATAATGATTATAAATTTTCTGAAATTAGCACTATCCAATCCATTACTATCGCTGTTTGGTAGCTGGCGAAACTGCGGGCGGCAGCAATTCACCGCCCGAGTTTCCAGTCATCCTGTTCTCACACTCCACGATCTTGATTAATACCGCAGGCAACATACCTGAAAAGTATCCTGCGCTGATTATGTGATCTGCAACTTATCAGATAATACGGGCAGTTCGCCCGATTAGCAAGCCGAGGCCGAAGCCCACAGCCAGCGCCGGCAGAGGGTGCTTGCGGATCAGGGTCGTGACTTCCTTACCGAAGTCGCTGATGCTGTTGGAGGCAACATCGCACGCCTCCGAGGCCCACTTCTGCGCTTTTTCGCCTGCGTGTTGCATGACTTCCTGCCCTTCTCCAGCCCACTCTTCAACCTTTTCGCGGGCGTGGGTCACAACATCACCAGCACGGTCCACCAACCCTCCGGCGTTAGCCTTCACGCGATCGATCAGGCCCTGACCCTCCTGCTTGGCACCGTTGGCCGCCCGAGCGGTCGCATCGACAGCAGTCTTGGCTTTATCCGCTGTCACATCGATCCCGCCCTTGAGCCGGTCCTGGATGGTATCTGCCATGAGTTGCCCCCTCAATCATGAGAATGGTGTTCGGGCGGAACCTGCTCCTCCCGCGATAGACTGAACTATGCATTCGCTGTGCCAATCAGCTCCATCTTGGGTTTTTGCGGGGAGGTCATAACTCCCAGTGCGGGCAGAAGTGGGTGTAACTCCGCGAGGTGCTTGCGGGTGGCAGCGAACGAGGTGTCGATCCCGTCGACATCGCGGATCGAGTCCTCCCGATTCGGCATCGTGTCGAATTGACATCCCCACCGTCCCACCAACAGCTTCAAGTCGGGGAAACTGTGGCGTAAGCGGACCACAAGGTATCGAGCGTGGGAGATCCCGTTCGGAGGCATACTGGCAATCACGACGACATTCGGACGAAACTCGCGGACGACCTCAACCAACTCGGAAGCGAGCATCTCAGCGCCTGTTACCTTGACCTCCCAGCGAGCCAGGTCGAGGGTCAGCGTCAACAGTTCAGCCGCGACACGCTCAGCCTCGTCCCGGGCCGGACATATCAGCAGGCGTCCCCGCTCACTCAGGTCACCGGTAGGCGGTGGAGCCACACCTGCGACCTCCTCAGCGATTTCGCTTGCCGCGGTAACTGCGAAGCGTAGGCTCGCGTCGTCGAGATCACCCACAGCAGCATCGTGCCGGGCCAAGCACAGAGCTGGCATGATAATGTCATCGAACACCGCGTCTGGCCCCATCTGCCGTCTGGCCTCGATCGCGACCTCCGCCGCCTCATCCTGATCTCGGGCTGCCAGCCGTTGGTAGAAGGCGACTCGTGGTTCCAGAGGCGGATCATCACCAAGTAGTACTGCCAGACCATTAAACCGCGCGACGTGGCGGCCAAGGACGAGTAGACACACCGTCAACGGGCCGGAGAGAATAAGCCCGACCGGCCCCCAGAGGAATGCCCAGAACGCGGCTGCGATCAGTTGTGCGACTTCTGAAAGACCCATACTCCGCCCATAGACTTTCGGCTCCACAACATTCGCGCAGAACACTTCGAGCCCCAGGAACAGAGCGAACACCGCAAGCGGCTGCCCCCACCCTCCACCCCAATCGGGCGCTGTGGCAAAGGAGAAGAGGGCAGGCGGGATGAGACCGACCCAAATGCCGATATATGGCACGTACCGCATGAGCGTGGCGATGAATCCCCACAAAAGGGAATACTTCACGCCGAGAGCAAATAGCCCAGTTGTAATCACCAGACCAAACGTCATATTCACCAGCATTTGGCGAAACAAGTATTTGCTGATCCGCTGAGACGCATCGTCCACTGCTTTTGTTGTTGTTGTGACATGTCCATGACCAAGTAACCGTATTGCACGATTACGCAGATCTTCGCGCTTCAATAACATAAATATTGTCAGGACGATGGTCAAAGCAGCCTGTCCTAGCCCCTGAGCCGCTGGGCTCAGGTAAGCGTCGAACCGTGCCGCCAGAGGCGGGGACATCTGGTCGACTACTATAGCCCCCTTGGGAAGATGGTCAGGCGAAATCACCCCCTCCACATCCTCGACGAGTTGAGCGAACTGACTTCCGCCATCGCCGACCAGCCACTTCCTCGCTGCGATTACCTTCTCCTTGATCGCCTCGTGTCTTTCCGGTAACGTATACGCAAGCTGAGTCACTTGGTTGGTCAGCAGCCCACCAACTCCGAGCAACAGTAACACGACAAGTCCAAGGGTCACGATCACCGCCATCGTGCGACCGAAGCCATGATGCTGCAATCGCGTTACGACGGGTGTCAGCACGAACGTAAGAAATATCGCCAACGCGACGGGTATGAGGACCGACCTCGCCCAAGTTAAGACAGCGACAACGGTTGCAGTGATGACGATCGAAGATAGAGCGACGAGCGAGCGCTGCCAGTCCGATCCCATGGAATGCACCTCGATCTCTGGATGATGCCTGAGAGTTGCGAACGAACGTTCAGCAAGAGGAGTGCCGATTGGGCGGCAATCTGATTCCTCGGAGTGGGAATGCCAGGGTCCAGTTATGGGCTCAAGCGGGGTTGCCGGGAGGTGGTGGTATTCTTTGACTTTGCAGTTCTATGAGTTCAGGTATCCGATCGTCAAAATAGACCCAACCCGTCACTCATCGCAGGGTTTCGCTACTCCCGAATATCAGTTGGCGGTCGGCAAGTCCATCTTGAAATTGAAGCAGTCGAAGACCTTCTTCAGAATAGAGAGACCACGGTTGCCGTGGTCGAGACATGGCGAAGTGATGAACCGGGCCTGGATCAGATCTGAAGGATGTTCCGAACTTTGGAGCTGTACTCGCCGATCTTCTCCTCGCCGAGCGGGTGCTTCAACGGGGCCAGGAAGAGCGGTCCCGCTACTGGGTTTTGATCTTCTAGATCGCAGAGATCTGGGGCAGTCGGCGAACCCACCAATGATGCCTGCACTGTCCACCGCCCTGTACGCTTACGTACGGAGTGCGATGGGTCGATCAGGTATGCTGGCTACTATATAAGCTCGTCACTCGGAACCACTCATGCTGGGCGATGGATGCGTTAATGGTTCTAATATTTGATCGATTTGAGTCGTCCTTTTCCAGGTCGGGTCACTGGGGTTTCGGACTTTTCCAGAGGTGGGAAAGCGCGAGAATGCGGAGAACGTCCTCGTCCCGCGTGGCGTGACAAGGCTGCATGGGAGTGGCTGTGTGGGAGAGCTGTGGATGAGGGAAGCAGCGAGATTGCCAATTGATATAGATAACACGTAAGCTCGGAGTGTCTCCGCGCGGTAGGGAGGCCGTGATCCCGAGCCAGTCTCAGCCGACGGGTGACCAGGACAGCCAGCCGCGCTACGGAGGGGAGTATCAATGCGTTCGGAATTGTGGAATCGAGCGGCGCGATGGGTGACGGCTCGACCCTCTCGCGTCACTCTGTTGAACTATCTCATCAGCATACTGGCTGTCGTGGGGACGAGCTGGCTTCTCCCCGCCAACACCCTCGGCGACAGCCGGGGGATCGTTCCATTCCTCGTCATCGTTGCCTGCGCGTGGTATGGCGGCTTGGGACCGGGGCTCCTCTCACTTGTGGTGCTAGTCTTGTCTTTCCATCTCCGAACGAAAGGATTTCCAGATTGTCTGGTGTTTTCCCGGCAGGAGTTGGTGATGGTCGGAGTGCTCGGGGTCGTGATTGGCCCGGTCGGATGGGCGGGCACGTTGAGACGCCGCTCGCATGAGGTCGCAAAGCGGCAAGACCGCGAGCTTCGGGATCTGCATCGTCGCAAAGACGAGTTTCTGGCGACTCTTGCGCACGAGTTGCGTAACCCAATGGCGCCGCTACGTAGCGGACTCGAGGTGCTTCGATTGGCGGCTGAGCGGCCAGGGGCACGCGTCGATACCGGTCAGATTCGCCTGATGATGCAGCGCCAGGTCGATCATCTCGTCAGGCTGATAGATGATCTGTTGGAAGTCAGTCGTATTAACACCGGCAAGATCGAGCTGCGCCGCATGCAAGTTGAGATTGCTGAGGTGATTCGGGACGCAATCGAGGCGTCTCGCCCGCACATCACGGCAGCAAAACATGAGCTATCGGTGGTTTTCCCCGATTCCCCGATCGTGGTCGAAGTGGATCTTGCCCGGTTGACCCAGGTACTGACGAACCTGTTAAACAACGCTGCCAAATTCACCGCGCCCGGCGGCCACATCGCTCTATCTGCATCACTCGACCAGCATCGGGTCAGAATCGTGGTGCGGGATACAGGGATCGGCATTTCACCGGAAATGCTGCCACGCGTCTTCGACATGTTCGCCCAAGTCCCCAGTCATGTCGAGCGGAGCCAGGGCGGATTGGGGGTAGGACTGAGCCTGGCCCGAGCACTAACCGAGCAGCATGGAGGCATGATCGAGGCGTTCAGTGAGGGTCCGGGAAAAGGTAGCGAGTTCGTGGTAACGCTGCCCGAATCGGTGGTGGTTCGCCCGGTACAGAACAACGCGAGGGATGTGACGGTACGGCAGTCAGCAAAAGAACTCGGGCGGCGTATCCTGATCGTCGACGACAATGCTGACGCCGCCCTTAGCCTGGCGATGTTGCTCTCGGCTAATGGGTATCAGTGCCAGCCGGTCAACGACGCGCTGACGGCCCTTAACGCCGCTCCGCAGATCAACCCGGACGTGTTCCTGCTCGACATCGGCATGCCTGGCATGAATGGCTACGAACTGGCCCAGCGGCTGCGTGCCTTGCCACAGTTTCGGAACTCGCTGCTGATCGCGGTCACCGGTTGGGGCAAGGAAGAAGATCGTCAAAAATCGCGCGAAGCCGGGTTCGACTACCATCTCGTCAAACCTGTTTCGGTGTCAGCAATCCATGAGTTGATCGACAAACGCTGAGGTGGAAGCATGATCTCCTGTATCAGGTAGGATTCACAACTCGACTTCGTCGGAACGACGGCCAGCGTGGGGGGCTTGGCTGATCTCATGCAACGCAATCAGAGCCGGATTGAGGTCCTGGTCCTTGCATGGCCGATGGCCGGCTCACGGGCCGAGATGAAGCAACTCGGCTTCGCGCTGGCCTTCGGAGTCTTGCTCAAAACCTTCCACGTCCGCCCGATCTTGGCACCTGCGTTCTTGATCCTGCTCGGCCGTCGCCAGTTGATCAACCCCCCAGCCAGAAGTGATGTGACCGCGCCTGTCCGTTTACCCTTGCCATACCTAGAGCTAAATAGAGGATCCAGATCTGCCAGCCTCAGCCGTCTATCATTGTCGTGATGAGTGGAGTCTCAACGATCGCGTTACTGAGCCAATTGAACTCGCCTTCCGCATTTCCCACTGGTTGACACACCAATTCCGCCAGAAGCCGCACTGCCTGTTGCCCCTGCCGGATGGCATGATCTTTGCGATTGATCACTTCAACTCTGTGGGCGGGAACGGAGTTGGTCGCGAATGTGTTGAACGGATTCCCCTGCCCAAGCACTCGGGGTCACGTTTGCTTTTGGTGGTAGGTAAATAAAAACTACCGCAGATATGCAAGCTATTCGTGTTCATGTTACTGAACAATCATTGATCCTTGACCGACCAATTCTGCCCAGCACGCTCAGCCTTACTCGCCCGATCCAATGGGGGGGTACATCATGTACCGCTTGCTCTCAAGACTTTGGCTAGACAACCGAGGTGCGGTCATCTCGACTGAACTGATCCTGTTGATCGCGATCGTGATATTCGGGCTGATTCCGGCCTTTGTTGCCATGCGGAACTCGGTCATCGCATCAATGGGAACGATCGGAAACACACTGAGCAGCCTCGTGCCCAATTTCACTTTCTCGGGGTTCGCGATCGGGCCGTACTATGGAAGGACATTGAACGGCGGGTTTACTATCGCGGCTGTCAATGGGTACGGAATCTACCCGTCAACCCCCTTATTCCTCAGCGGCGAGCAACTAGTACCGTATACGCTGACGAATGTCGTTATTCCACCCGCACCGTAGTCGTGCATGTCAACCTCCTGAAGGTTGGGAACTGACTCGCCCATCTCAGGCCGGGCTGGCAAAGGAAATCGCGTCTGATGGAGCTGAGCTCATAGCAGGCTGAAGTGGGTAGGCTTTCAGCCTGCTATGAGCTGAAAATGTTATTATCGATCGAATATATGATTACGACCATACCGCTCAACCCATATCAATTCAAGACCGAGCCTGACCGGTTACACCCTTTCAATTTGGCTTCACTCCGGAGCCATGTAGGCCGAACAATCGGATCGTATGCCCCAGGCGGAAAACACCTCGTGATTGCGAACTCTTGCGCCGCTTGCTTCTGTTGCAGGCAACTTCTCCCAATATAATTCGCTGGATGATCTTCCCCGCCGACATCCCGCAGCAGTGAGGGATCAGGCATCTGGCCGCAGGCCGAGGTCGAAAAGGCGCCACCGAGTGCGTGGACACCGCTTCCTTGGGTCAAAATATGACGTCTTTGTGATGAATCTTCCTGAAAACCCCCTGGAACCTGTCCCATTTGGACCGCCCCCGAGGGCCGCGTGACACTGCCGAAGCGGGGCAACGCAGAAGGTGTAACAGAATAGATTTGTCAGAGCGTTCAAGTGTCGCCGAAGCGGGGCAACACAGAAGGTGTAACAGAATAGGTTTGTCAGAGCGTCGTATCGTGCTCCGGCTCGGTCCCCAATCCTCGAACGCTTACTGAGACCCCGGCCTTCGGTCTGGGCTGGAGGTAACAGCCTTTCCGGTCAAAGATTCGCATCGCACGCCAACTCCCGGTGTTGTTCCTGGATGAGTCCTTAGAGAAAGACCCGGCGGGACATCAGGCGGTTCGCCTCAGATCTCCGGTCCGGTGCTGGAGTGCCGTCCTCCTCACGAGGCTGCGCTAAAGTAGAATAGTTCGAAGAGCGGGCTCCGATCCCCAGAACGTACCCTTGCAGGCTTCCGGTCGGGTGATGGTTTTGTCGCGCCCTCCGTCGCGGGGACACCAGCGATGGTAGACCGGGGCCAAGCAGGGTCACGGAGTTGGGCAGGTGACAGGTTCCGCCTGCGCAGAGAATAGCCGGAGGTAACGACATGAATCAAGACGACACACGGAAGCCCAATCAAGACCCAGTCGCCTTTCTCACCGGGGGCGGCGAGATGGGGGAGCGCACCCGTGTGTTCGACTGGTCAACGACGCCCGTGGGGGCGGTCGCCAGGTGGCCACAGAGCCTCAAAATCGCCGTCCGCATCATGCTCGATAGCCGCTACGCCATGTGGTTGGGCTGGGGGCCGGAATTCACCTTCTTCTACAACGACGCTTACGCGCGGATGACCCTAGGCCCAAAACACCCCTGGGCGCTGGGCCGGTCGGCTCGTGAGGTCTGGTCGGAGATCTGGCACGACATTGGCCCCCGTGCCGAGTCCGTAGTCCGCACAGGGCAGGCGACCTGGGACGAGGGACTATTGCTCTTTCTGGAACGGCGGGGATTCCCGGAAGAGACCTACCACACCTTCTCGTACAGCCCGGTCCCCGACGACCAGGGAACAGTTGGCGGGATGCTCTGCGTGGTGACGGAGGACACCGAACAGACCATTGGTGAGCGGCGGCTGAGGACGCTGCGAGAACTGGCGGCTTGGACGAACGAGGAGGCAAAGTCCACCGAAGAAGTCTGTCAGATCGCAGCCCGAACGCTGGCTGAGAACCAGTACGACCTCCCCTTTGTCCTGATCTACCTGCTTGACCCCGAGGCCAAGACTGCTCGTCTGGCCGGTGCCACGGGCCTGCCGGAGGCGTCGTCCGCCTCGCCACGCTCCGTCGATCTGGCCACTACGGACAACCCGCACGCGGGGTGGCCGCTACGTGGTGTCCTGGAGTCAGGCCGTGCCGAGGTCGTCGCGGAATTGGGCAGACGGTTCGGACGTCTGCCCGGTAGTGTATGGCCTGAGCCGCCGGAGCAGGCCATCGTTCTTCCGATGGCGAAGCCAGGTCAGGCCGGGCACCCGAAGGGTCGGACCGGATTCGTTGTGGCCGGAATCAGTCCCAGGCTAGTGTTCGATGACGGCTATAAGGGGTTCATGGACTTGCTGGCTGGCCAGGTTGCCACCGCAGTCACCAACGCACGGGCCTACGAGGAGGAGCGGCAGCGGGCTGAGGCCCTGGCTGAACTGGATCGGGCCAAGACGACGTTTTTCTCGAACGTCAGCCACGAGTTCCGCACGCCGCTGGCCCTCATGCTCGGCCCGGTCGAGGAGATCCTGGCCAAACCTGACGACCGGGTGCAGCCAGAGAGCCGGGAGCTGCTGGAGGTCGTCCACCGTAACGCTCTGCGCCTGCAAAAACTGGTCAACACGCTTCTCGACTTTTCCCGGATTGAGGCGGGCCGAGTGCAGGCCAGTTACGAACCGACCGATCTCGCCTCTTTCACGGCGGATCTGGCGAGCAACTTCCGCTCGGCCTGTCAGAAAGCGAGGCTGGACTTGGTGGTGGATTGCCCGCCACTGCCGGAGCCGGTTCACGTCGACCCGGAGATGTGGGAAAAAATCGTCTTGAACTTGCTCTCCAACGCGTTCAAGTTCACTCCCAAAGGCCGGATCGAGGTCATCTTGCGACACGCCCAGCGGGTCGTGGAATTGACGGTGCGAGATACAGGCACAGGCATCCCGCCTGACCAGATGCCCCATTTATTTGAGCGGTTCCATCGGGTCGAGGGAACCTGGAGCCGCACGCAGGAGGGCTCGGGCATCGGGCTGGCCCTCGTGCGAGAACTGGTCCGGCTGCACGGCGGCGACGTGCGGGCCGAGAGCGTCCAGGGAGAAGGCACCACCTTCCGAGTGACGCTCCCGCTGGGCACTGCTCATTTACCGCAAGACCGGATCAGGGCGACCCGCACTCTGGCCTCGACCGCCCTGGGTGCCGCACCTTACGTCGAGGAAGCAATGCGGTGGTTGCCCGATTCGGCAGCAGAGCGCCTCGAACCGACCAGGGCGAGCCTGGGGGATGTCGCTGACACCTATTACGGGAGTGCGACCGGCGACCGCCCCCGCATCCTGCTGGCCGACGACAACGCTGACATGCGGGACTATATCCGCCGCCTCCTGGCCGGACGGTACGACGTGATGGCCGTCGCAGACGGCATAGCGGCGAGGGAAGCCGCCCGCCAACACACACCCGACCTGGTACTTTCGGACGTGATGATGCCGGGGTTGGATGGCTTCGGCTTGCTGCGGGAAGTGCGAACTGACCCACGGACTCAAGGGCTGCCATTCATCCTGCTATCGGCTCGTGCGGGGGAGGAGGCTCGTGTCGAAGGACTCCAGGCTGGCGCTGATGACTACCTGACCAAACCATTCAGCGCCAAGGAACTCCTGGCTCAGATCGCTTCGGCTTTGGAGATTGCGCGGCTACGGCGGGAGGCACTGGCCCAGGAGCGGCGGCTTCTGGCCGAAGTGGAGGAGCAACGGAATTGGCTGCGGGTGACTCTCTCCAGCATTGGCGATGCGGTCATCGCCACCGACAAGGCAGGCCGGGTCAGCTTTCTCAACCCGGTGGCCGAGGCGCTGATTGGTTGGCCGCAGGATGAGGCGAGGGGCCGATTCCTGGAAGAAATCTTCGTCATCACGAACGAAACCACCGGCCAGCCGGTCGAGAACCCGGTGGCGAAGGTGTTGCAGGAGGGCCGGGTCGTCGGCCTCGCCAACCACACCATTCTGACCGCCAGGGACGGGACGAAGCGGCCAATCGACGATAGCGCTGCACCCATCCGTGGTGCGGACGGGGCGACCCAGGGTGTCGTTTTGATCTTCCGGGACGTGACCGAGCAGAAGCGTAGTGAGGCGGTCCTGGCCGGCCAGAAGCGAGTCCTCGAACTCATCGTCCAGGGCGCATCGTTGCCCGACATATTGGATGCGCTGTGCGAAATCATCGAGGGACAGAACCAGGAGAAACTGATCGCCACGGTCCTGCTCCTGGATGCGGACGGCCACCGTCTGCGCTCCGTCGCCGGTCGCCGAGCGCCAGACGATTATGCACGGGCCGTGGACGGGGTGGAAATTGGGCCGTGCGTCGGCTCATGCGGGACGGCGGCATACCGGGCCGAGACCGTCGTCGTCTCGGACATTGCCAGCGACCCCTTGTGGGCGAACTTTCGTGACCTGGCGCTCGGGCACGGGTTACGGGCCTGCTGGTCCACGCCCATCATCTCGTCGCAGGGCACAGTGCTGGGCACCATCGCCGTCTACTCCCTCGGTCCCCGCGACCCCTCCCCCAACGAATTTCGCCTGGTGGACCTCCTGACCCGTACGGCAGCGGTCGCCATCGAGCGACGGCGGGCAGAAGAGGCGCTCCAGGAAGCCAGCGCCACACTCCGTAG
The DNA here is from genome assembly GCA_003136315.1 of Gemmataceae bacterium. Classification (GTDB taxonomy): domain Bacteria; phylum Planctomycetota; class Planctomycetia; order Gemmatales; family Gemmataceae; genus Urbifossiella. The sequence continues at coordinate 41,011 of PLDW01000373.1, forward strand.
CTTTTACGACACCGCTCCGGTCATGATGGGCGTTGTGGAAGTTGAGGCGGACAGGGACGACGTGGTGCACGTCACCGACAATGCCGCCACGGGTCAGTTCTTCAGCGTCAACCCGGACAGTCTCTCCCAGCGCCGAGCCAGCGAGATAGGTGTTCCCCCGGACCACTTACGGGAGTGGGTCCGGCGCTACCGGGAAAGCGAGAGTACGGGACAACCCGTGCGATTCGAGTACCAGCACGCGATGCCCGGGGGAAATCGCTGGCTGTCAGTGATTGTCTTCTGCATCGAGCGTCTGCCAGGTGGCCGGTCACGCTGCTCATATGTGGCCGAGGACGTTACGGAGCGTAAGCGTGTCGAAGTCACCCTGCGGAAGCAGTCGGAACGGTTACGGTTGCTGTGGGAGGCAGCGACCGTTCTGCTCACGACTGACGACCCGGACGCCATGCTCCGCACCCTGTTCGGCAAGATCGCCCCACACTTCGCCCTGGACACCTACTTCAACTTTCTGGTGAATGAATCGGGCGACGGCCTTTGTTTGGGTTCGTGCGCCGGGATACCGGAGGACGAGGCTCGCAAGATCAACCGTCTGGAGTTCGGGCAGGCAGTGTGTGGGAGGGTCGCTCTGCACCGCCAGCCGATTGTGGCGACCCACATTCAGGAGTCGGATGAGCCGATGGTGCAACTGGTGAAAGGCTACGGGGTCCGGGTCTATGCCTGCAACCCTCTGATAGTCGAGGGGCAGCTCCTCGGCACGTTATCCTTCGCCAGCCGCAGTCGGGACGAGTTCGATACCGACGAACTGGAGTTCCTGGGGACCATTTGCCGCTACGTCACTGTGGCGTATGAACGGTTGCGGCTCGTCCAACAGTTGAGGGATCAGGACCGTCGCAAGGACGAATTCCTGGCGACGTTGGCTCACGAACTGCGCAACCCGCTGGCCCCGATCCGCAACGCGCTGCAAATCCTGAAGATGCCGAGGCTCGATACCACGACCGTCGAGCGGTCACGAGAGATGATGGAGCGACAAGTTCACCAACTGGTCCGGTTGGTGGACGATCTGCTTGACGTGTCCCGTGTCATGCGGGGCAAAGTCGAACTCCGCAAGGAAAAGCTGGAACTTGCCACGGTGGTCGCCCGCGCGGTCGAGACGGTCCAGCCTCTCATCGAATCCCAGGGGCATGAGTTGATGGTCAGCCTGTCGCCTGAATCTTTATCGGTCGATGGCGACCCGGTGCGACTGGCTCAAGTGGTCGGCAATCTGCTGACGAACGCCGCCAAGTATACCCAGGCAAATGGCCGCATCTGGCTGACGGGCCAGCGAGTGGGTGATGATGCTGTATTGAGGGTGCGGGACACTGGCATTGGCATCGCCCCAGACATGCTGCCTCACATCTTTGAATTATTCGTGCAGGTGGATCACGCTTCGACACGATCCCAGGGCGGGCTGGGGATTGGCCTGACACTGGTGAAGAACCTTGTCGAAATGCATCACGGCACGGTCGAGGCCCACAGCGCTGGGCTGGGGCGGGGAAGCGAGTTCGTGGTGCGCCTGCCGCTCATGTTGCAAACGTATGGGGAGGAGATGGAAAATGATAACGGGGAACAGCAACAAGAGCCTCTTCTTGCATCTGGCCACCGGCTGCTAGTCGTCGATGACAACCGGGATGCCGCTGAGAGCCTGGCCATGCTGGTGCGATTGCAAGGGCACGAGGTCCGGGTGGCCCATGACGGCACTGCTGCCCTGGAAATGGTGAAAGACTACCGACCGGCGTTGGTGTTCCTGGACATCGGGATGCCGAAAATGGATGGTTACGAAGTGGCCCGGCGGCTACGCCAACAGCCCGGCCTGGAGAACATCCGGCTGGCGGCACTGACTGGTTGGGGCCAACAAGAGGACCGCCGTCGCACGGCGGAAGCGGGCTTCGACCACCATCTCGTCAAGCCTTTGGAGCCGAAAGCCCTGGAGCGATTGTTGGCCGACCTGCAGATGCTCAAAAGTTAATGGCGAGTATTAAGTAACGATCCAAAAACTGCCATAACTCTTCGACCAGGATGCCGCCCTGGTTGACACCCGCCCCGGTGATCACTGACCGCAGGGAGTCGGTGTCGTTGACGCCATGCTCGCTATTCCTGTTCGCCGAAAATGGTGGGTATCCTCGGCCTGTTGGTGGCTGCTCCGCTGAGGATCTGGCCCAGGATAACATCCCGAAATCGTGTGGAACTCGGCCCGAAACGCTGCCCGGACTTGTCCCCTTCGGGAAGTGATCCTGGGCCAGATCCGTATCGAGGGAATCGCTGCCGTTGCTGGGAAATTCCTGTTTGGTCCGCGTGCCTTCATGCCCACTCAAAGCAGTGGGCATGGCACCCTGCAACTCTTCGGGTGAGATCCGGATTGCCCCCTCACGCCGGGTGCCATGCCCACTGCTTTGAGTGGGCATGAATACAGCAGTACTGTGCGTGTTCCACCATGACGGATTCGGGAAGTTATCCTGAGCCATATCCTAAGGGTCATCGCGATCCTGTCTCTGAAGATGCTCTACGTCGAGGATGTGCCGATTTATTCTGACGATTGGAAGCGTTTTGCGCCCGGCGAGGATTCCACCAGGGGTAGAAGGGGTATGGGGCGAGTGTCCGCCCGCCATGCGCTGAGCCCCAACCGAAGGAAGTCCAGCCACTGGTTCATCCCCGCGCCTGTCTTCGCCGACACCTCGAATAGGTCCATCCCTGGACGCACTGCCTGGACGTTTCGGCACAGTGCTGGTGCGTCGAACTCAACGGCCGCGGCGAGGTCAATCTTGGTCACAACCGTCACATCTGCCGTGCTGAAGATCGTTGGATACTTGAGCGGCTTGTCCTCACCTTCGGTTACCGACAGAAGGACGAGCCGCAGTGTTTCGCCGAGGTCAAACGTTGCGGGGCAGACGAGATTGCCCACGTTCTCGATGAACAGGAAGTCGAGTTCGTCGAGTTTCCACCCTTCCAGTGACCGCGAGACCATGTCGGCCTCCAGATGGCACACAGTGCCAGTCGTAATCTGACGGACTGGAGCACCACTGCGGGCCAACCGTTTGGCGTCGTTGTCCGTCGCCAGGTCACCAACGAGCGCTGCGACCCTGTACACGCGGCCGAGATCGGTGAGTATCCGTTCCAGAAATGCCGTCTTTCCTGCGCCGGGGCTGGATACGAGATTGACGACGAACACGCCCGCAGCGCGGAACCGGCCTCGGAGGCCGCGGGCCGCGACATCGTTCTGCTTGAGAATCTGCTGACGGACTTCCACCAGGCGCGTCGTCATGTTTCGATCTCAAGGGCGACGACTTCCAGTTCACGACCGCGGATCACATCCGGAGTCGGCGTTCGACATGTCGGGCAGCAGAGTTCCGGAAAAACGATCAGTTGTTCGACGGAGCACACCGGGCAGTAGACGGCGACCGGGATCTCTTCGATCACCAGTTCTGCCAGAGCTGTGATCGGCTCTTCTGCACGGGCCATCTCGAACGCGGATCGCAGCGCGGCGGGAACAACTCCGGAGAGTAAGCCCAGCCTCAAGTGAATCGCACCAACACGGGTGCCTCCGCGACGGTGAAGTTCCTCGGCGGCCGCATCGACGATGTTCAGCGCGATCGACAGTTCGTGCATGTTCGCTCAGGCGTGCGGCAGACGGAAGAGGACCACCCGTTATGGACAGCCGGGCCGCCACGGATGCAGGTTCGTGCTCAGGCCAGCAATTCCCATCTGGCACCTGCAACCGGAGTTCAGCAGATCCGTGGTAACTGCTCGCCCGACAGCATCGGCACCACTCGCTCTCCACCGATCAGCGACCGAAGGGTAACGAGTCCCGGATGATCGGCAACCACCGTGCCAACGATCGCAGCGTTCCTCCCGAGCGGGTGGGATCGCATGGCTGTCAGCACGCGAGCTGCCGCCTCTGGTGGCACCACTGCGGTCACTTTCCCCTCGTTGGCGACGTACAGCGGGTCGAGTCCGAACATCTCGCATGCCCCGCGCACCTCCGCGCGAAGGGGAATCGCGGCTTCGTCCAACTCCACGCCCATTCTCGATGCCTCGGCCAGTTCGTTCAATGTGCTCGACAGGCCGCCTCGTGTCGGATCTCGCATACACCGCGTTTCGGGACAGGCGGTCAGGATCGTTTCGGTCAGACCGTTCAGGGCGGCTGTATCGCTCTCCAGTACCGTTTCGAATTCCAACCCTTCTCGCACCGAGAGGATCGCGATCCCGTGGTCGCCCAGTGTCCCCGATACGAGGATGCGGTCGCCGGGCCGGGCGTTACGGATCGACAAGCAGCGCCCCGCGGGGACCAGTCCAATGCCCGTGGTGGTGATAAATACCCCGTCGCCCTTTCCCCGATCCACCACCTTCGTGTCGCCGGTAACAAGTGTCACCCCCGCAGCCGCGCACGCGGCGCTCATCGACGCGACGATCCGCCGGAGGTCATCGAGCGGTAGCCCCTCTTCAAGGATGAACGCGGCCGCCAGGAATTGGGGGATCGCCCCGCCAACGGCGAGATCGTTCACCGTGCCATGAACCGCGAGCGTGCCGATGTTCCCGCCGGGGAAGAACAGTGGCCGAACCACGAAAGAATCGGTGGTGAATGCGACCCGTGGTGCCGGCTTGCCGTTATCCACACCGAGACGCACGGTCGCCTGATCTTCGAGGGCCGCAAGGACATCGTTTCCGAACGCCGGGAGAAAGACCTCCTGGATCAGTTCGGCCGAGAGCCGGCCGCCGCTGCCGTGCCCGAGCAGGATCTGGTCGTACCGCGACTTTGGCATCGGGCACGAACCAAATGCGGCGGAATCAGGCCGGGTGATCATGGGCAACTCCCCAGTAATCCCAGTTCCACGGTTCGCTCTTCGCGGTTCCCTCGCGATTCCAGGTGGCGGCCGTAAGCGTGGTATGCAGCGCACGATCCTTCGGACGAAACCATTGTCGCTCCGAGTGGGTTTTGGGGAGTACACGCCTTGCCGAACGCGGGGCAGTCGCATGGCTTCTTCAACCCGCGGAGGATTTCCCCGCTGATGCACACGTCGGATTCCTGCGTCTCAATGTCGGCCACTGCGAACCGCCGTTCGGCGTCGTGGGCGCGGTACTCGTCCCGCAGCCGGTAGCCACTCGCCCGGATCAGGCCGACCCCACGCCACTTTCGGTCGCACACCTCGAATACCTCTGCGATCAATTCCCGCGATTGCGCGTTGCCCTCGGGGCGAACCGCCCGGCCGTATTGGTTCTCGACCACCGCCCGGCCCGTTTCTAACTGTTCCACCGTCCGCAACACACCTTCGAGCAGATCGAGCGGCTCGAATCCGGTGACCACGATCGGCACACGGTACTGCTGGGCGATTGGCTCGTACTCAGAGATCCCCATCACAGCGCAGACGTGACCTGGGCCGAGGAACCCCTGCACGCGGTTGTGGGGGGATTCGAGGATGGCGACCATCGCGGGGGGAACGAGGACATGGGACACCAGCACGCTGAAGTTCGTCAAGTTGCGCTTCCGGGCGGACCAGACGGCCATCGCGTTTGGTGGGGCAGTCGTCTCGAATCCGATGGCGAAAAACACGACCTCGCGGTTCGGGTTGGTCGCGGCGAGGTTGACCGCGTCAAGGGGGGAGTAGACGACTCGCACATCCGCGCCCTGCGATTTCAATTGCAGCAGGTCGCTACGGGAACCGGGGACGCGGAGCATATCGCCGAACGAGCAGAAGATCACGCCCGGCCTCGACGCGATGGCGTGGGCACGGTCGATCATCTCCAACGCGGTGACACAGACGGGACAACCCGGCCCGTGGACGAGTTCCACTCCGGGCGGAAGGAGCCGGTCGATTCCGTACTTCACGATGCTGTGCGTTTGCCCACCGCACACTTCCATGATTGTCCACGGTCGGGTCACAGCGCGGGCGATGGCATCGGCCAACGTCCGGGCTGCTCCGCCATCGCGGTATTCATCGATGAACCTCATGGCGGGTGTACCTCCAGTTCATCGAGTTGGTTCATTTCGGCCAGGAACGCGAAGACTTGGACTGCTTCGGCTTCGTCAATTCGGGACAGAGCAAACCCGACATGAACCAGGACATACTCACCGATCCGCACATCCGGGATGTGTTCCAGGCACACTCTCTTGGCCACCCCACCGAACTCGACCCTCCCCATGAGCATGTCGTGCTCGCGGTAGGTATCCATCACCTTGCCGGGGATTCCCAGACACATTGTCGTTCCCAGATGTGGAGAGGATCAGCCGCAGTGGAGGGCAGCGGCGATTGCCACCTGGCCAAGCGATAGCCCGCCGTCGTTGGGTGGCACTAGCCGGTGTCGGTACACCCGAAAGCCGTCTCGGCAAAGTTGCCTGTACACTTCGCTGGTCAGGAGTGCGTTCATGAACACACCGCCACCAAGAACCACGGACGTAAGCCCCGTTTCTTCGTGTAGGTGGCCGCAAACACGCGCAATGATCTCAACTAGCGTCGAATGAAACCGCCGGGCGATGCGGGCCGCGCTGGTACCGGTCATCGCGTCCCGCGTAACGGCCCGGATCAGCTCACGGGTGTCCACAATCAGAACTGGCTCCGGCGGGTTCCCTTCGACCTGTTGACTCAGTTCAAACGGATAGCTTATATCTGGTGGCACGTCCTCGGCCAGGGCTTCCAGTTCCACCGCAGCTTGGCCCTCGTAACTGACCCGATCGCGTATCCCGGCAAGAGAGGCAATAGCGTCGAAGAGTCGCCCCGCACTGGAGGTGAGCGGAGTGAAAGCCCGCCGAGAGAGCACCGTCTTCACGGCCAGCAGATCCCGTCGCAAACACCGCGTCTCCAGTAATCCTGATTCGGCATCTGCATCCGCGAGTTGGGCGACCGCCATTCGCCACGGCTCCCGAATCGCCTGCTCACCTCCAGGCATTCCAACGTACCGCAGGTGTGCTGATCGACGAAACTCGCGGTAATTCCCGACGAGGAACTCACCACCCCATACAGCGCCGTCCGTTCCATATCCCGTACCGTCAAAGGTTACTCCAATAACGGTCTCGGTCAGCCCGTTCTCGGCCATGCAACTCGCCATGTGCGCGTGGTGGTGCTGAACCCTGAGGAGTTGCTGACGCAACCGCCTGGAGCGTTCTTCGGCGAAGCGGGTTGTGGCGTAATCCGGGTGCTGGTCGCACACGATCCACTCCGGTGTCACGCCGACCAGTTGCTCATACAATCCGACATCTCTCTCGAACGCCCGAAACGCATCGTAGTGGTCGAGGTCTCCCATGTGATGACTGAGGAACGCCTGATTCCCACAGCCGAGGGCGAAAGTCGCCTTGAGTTGTCCGCCGACGGCGAGGATCGGACGCGGGCAGTCGATTGGCAGCGTCACGGGTCGAGGAGCATACCCACGGGACCGGCGGACCGGTGACTCGATCTCATCAATCACCCGCGTCACCGAGTCGTCGCAGCGGACGTGAATGGGGCGGTCGTGGGTCAGGAACAGATCGGCGATTCCAGCCAATCTCTCCATCACATCCTCCACGTACGCGATCGGCTCGTCCGAGCGATTCCCGCTGGTCATCACGAGTGGAATACAACTGACTGCCCGCATGAGGAGGTGGTGGAGCGGGGAGTAGGGTAGTACGACCCCAAGCCGCGGGTTGAGCGGAGCAACTTCGTCTGTGACGACGTGTGGCAACCGCTTGCGAAGCAGGACGATCGGAGCCTGAGTCGAGAGCAGCAGCTCCCGCTCGGCTGAGCTGACTTCGCACAGCGCCGCCGCCGCCGCGATATCCGGCACCATGACCGCGAAGGGCTTCTCGTCACGATGTTTGCGACAGCGAAGTTCCCCGACTGCGTCGTGTCTGCGTGCGTCGCATGTGAGGTGATAGCCCCCGAGTCCTTTGATCGCACCGATCTTCCCGGCGAGCAGTGCCTGCGCGAACGAAGCGAGTGGATCAGGTGTCGAGGAGGGTTGCCCATCCGCATCGAGCAACTGGAGGCGTGGGCCACACGCAGAGCAGGCCGTCGGCTGAGCATGGAACCGGCGGTCACCCGGATCCTCGAACTCGGCCCGACAGGCCGCGCACATGGGGAAGCCTGACATCGTGGTCAGCGACCGATCGTACGGCGCACCGGTGATGATCGTCAGCCGAGGCCCGCAATTCGTGCAGTTGAGGAACGGGTAGCCATGCCGCCGGTTGGTGGGATCGAGTAACTCTGAGAGGCAGTCCTGGCAGGTGGCTGAGTCAGGGGAAATGAAGACCGCCCCCGAGTCGTCCACTTCGCTGGCTTCAATACAAAATGCTTGATCGCCACAGAGTTGCCGTGGCTCCCAGGACAGTTCTTTGATGTGTGCCAGCGGCGGAGACCGGTCGGCGAGTTCGACCAGGAAGCGGTCGAGTGCTAATGAATCCCCTTCGGCTTCGATCACCACGCGTCCGGCCTGATTTCGGACGAATCCGGTCAGCCGGTGCCGGGCAGCAAGACCGTACACGAAGGGGCGGAATCCCACTCCTTGCACGATACCCCGAACTTCGATCATTCGGCGCTGCATCTCGGCAACCCGTAGTTGACAACAACGTCGTTGCTCTCCCGGAGTCAATCACCATCCTGTCCTGGAGGAGACCGGACACCCAATAGACCCAGCCGGGCAGCAACTCCTGTGCAACTGCCACTCTTTGTAGCGGTCCTGTTGGCGTAAGCCTACGACCAGATCCAGTGGGCGTAGGCGCGATGGTCCGGCGGGCTCAGAAATCGCCCTGCGCGGCGAGGTCGACTGGGTCCAAGCACCCAGTGGGTGGAGAAAATCGGCTCTGGGAGGTGAAAATGGTTGCACTGGATCGCCGCGGGGGCTGAAATGGGAAGGGTGTAACCGGTCGGGCTCGNNGCAGGGCTGGCGTTACACCGCATAGCTAGGCTCCCAGGGCTGACGCACTGGGCTACTCTCTGCCGCCTCTTCGAGGCTTCGAGCCCGACCGGTTACGCCCGAATGGGTACATTCACTGCTGTTGGCCTGCATTTCCCCCAAAGTTGGCGGAGAACCTTCTTTTGCCTCACCCGACAGCGCACTTGAATCACCTGAAGGGAGTCAGTATTCGTGACCGCTGCTGCCCAACAACCGGACAAACGACTCAAATTGCTTGATGCGACTATCAAGAAGAATCAGGGACGAAGGGATGCGTTAATCGAAGTTCTGCATCGAGCCCAGGAACTGTACGGTTATCTCGATACTCCCGTCCTGTGGCATGTGGCGCGGACGCTCAAGCAGCCACCGTCTCGCGTCTTCGGTGTCGCCACGTTCTATCACCTTTTCCGGCTCAAGCCGCAGGGCAAACACACCTGCGTGGTCTGCCTCGGCACCGCGTGCTTTGTGAAGGGCGCTGAGAAGCTGATTGCAGCCGTCGAGCGGACAGCACATGTCAAGCCAGGGCAGACAACGATTGACGGGGAGATGTCGTTCGTGACCGCCCGGTGTATCGGAGCGTGTGGGATCGCTCCCACCGTGGTGTTTGATGCTGAAACGTGTGGTCAAATGACACCGGACCGGCTGAATGAACGACTGAAAGGGTGGGTCGGGGATGGAACTCGCTGATCTGCACAGGATTGCCGAAGAGGAGCGAGCGGCTCGCAAGCCGGTTCGGATCCTGTGTTGTACATCGACCGGTTGCCGGGCCTCCGATGCCCTGACAGTCAAGGCTGCCTTGGAGAAGGCCGTAAATGATCACGGGCTTCATGAAAAGGTCCAGGTCGTGGGCGTGGGTTGCCCCGGGTTATGCAGCCACGGACCGCTGGTCGAACTTGGACCCGGACGCGGTTGCTATGAGCGAGTCGTGCCCGATCAGGCAGCGGCACTCGTGGCGAGTTGTAACGGCGGCCCGGCGCCGGCAAATCGGCTCGATGCAGCCCATCCTTTCTTCGCAGGGCAGCGAAAGATCGTGCGCGCCACGGCCGGTTTTATCGACCCGGAGCGTGTGGAGGAGTACATCGCCGAGGGCGGTTACAAAGCATTGGAACTGGCCCTTCAACAGACTCCCGCCGAAGTCGTGCAGACCGTGATCAAATGTGGGCTCCGAGGCCGTGGCGGGGCGGGATACCCGACGGGGTTGAAGTGGGCGACAGTCGCAAAGATGCCGTCCGGACAGAAGTATGTCGTCTGCAATGGTGACGAAGGCGACCCCGGTGCGTTCATGGACCGGGCAGTGATGGAGGATGCGCCGCATCAGGTGATCGAAGGGATGGCGATTGCAGGCCATGCGGTGGGGGCGAATCAAGGGTACATCTACGTTCGCGCGGAGTACCCACTGGCAGTCGAGCGACTGCGAAAAGCGATCACACAGGCGATGAAACTCGGGCTGTTGGGGATGGGCATCCTCGGTACCCGGTTCGATTTCAAGGTCGATGTCCGTATTGGTGCCGGGGCGTTTGTCTGCGGCGAGGAGACAGCGCTCATCTCCTCACTTGAGGGGAACCGCGGCATCCCGCGACCGAGGCCGCCTTACCCTGCCGAGTCTGGCCTGTGGGGGTGCCCGACCCTGATCAATAACGTCGAAACGCTAGCGACAATTCCGACCATCATCTGGAAAGGGGCCGACTGGTACGCAGCCATCGGAACCGAGAAGAGCAAGGGAACCAAGATCTTCTCGCTGACGGGTAAGGTCGTCAACGCCGGGCTTGTCGAGGTCCCGTTGGGGACCACCTTGCGGCAGGTCGTCGAGGAAATGGGGGGTGGCGTTCCCGGAGGAGGCAGGGTCAAGGCAATACAAACCGGCGGTCCCTCCGGCGGCTGCATTCCGGCCGAGTTTCTCGATACGCCAATCGAGTACGATACCTTGGCCAAGCTTGGTTCGATCATGGGCTCTGGCGGAATGATCGTCATGGATGAGACTGACAACATGCCGGAAGTCGCTCGGTTCTTCATGGAATTCTGCGCTGACGAATCGTGCGGGAAGTGCATTCCGTGTCGCGTCGGCACGGTTCAACTCCACCACCTGCTCACGCGGATCATCGAGAAGAAGGCAACGAAGAGCGACCTGACCAGGATGATCCAACTGTGCTACATGGTACGCGACACGAGCCTGTGCGGGCTGGGGCAATCGGCCCCCAACCCCGTGCTCACGACGCTCCGCTATTTCATGGCCGAGTACGAGGCGCTGCTGATGCCCGAAGAATTCCCAAGCCGTAATGGACACGCGAAGTCCATCCCGCTCACCGTGATTCCATGAACCAGGATTCCCACCGATGGCAGTAGTGACACTGACGATTGATGATCGCCCGGTTTCGGCTCAGGCCGGGCAAACCGTCCTTGTCGCGGCTGCCGAGGCCGGGGTCAAGATTCCGACTCTTTGCCATCTGGACGGTGTTTCCAACGTTGGCGCTTGCCGACTCTGTCTCGTTCAAATCGAGGGGCGTCCGAAACTGCAAGCAGCCTGCGTCACGGTAGCGGCCGAAGGCATGGTCATTCACACCTCGACGCCGGTACTGGAGGACTACCGGCGTATGATCGTCGAGCTACTGTTCACCGAACGGAATCACATCTGTGCCGTCTGCGTGGCGAATGGGCACTGCGAACTCCAGACACTGGCCGCGAGCACCGGAGTGGATCACGTTCGCTACGAGTATCTGCATCCTTTGCTTCCCGTGGATGTATCACATCAACAGTTCGGGATTGACCACAATCGCTGTGTGATGTGTACCCGTTGTGTCCGGGCCTGCGACGAAATCGAAGGAGCTCACACCTGGGATGTCAGCGGCCGCGGAGTCAACTCACGGATTATCGCAGACATGGGTGGGTTGTGGGGCGAGGCCGTCACCTGCACCTCGTGTGGGAAATGCGTTCAGGCATGCCCCACGGGGGCCATCTTCCGCCAGGGGATGACCGTCGCCGAGATGACCAAGGACCGGGCACGGCTCGGCGATCTGGTCGCTGCGAGAAGGGACAAGCAATGGCGCGTCTGAAGCTGGCCACCGCCTGGCTTGGAGGCTGTTCGGGCTGTCACATGTCGTTCCTCGACACGGACGAGTGGCTGCTTGAACTCGCGACCATCGCCGATCTTGTTTACAGCCCGATCGCGGACGTGAAGACGTTTCCGGAAGGGGTGGACATCGCACTTGTTGAAGGGGCGGTGGCGAACGAGGAGAACCTGCACCTCGCCAGGACAATTCGTCGGCGGTCGAGAATCGTGATTTCATTCGGCGATTGCGCGGTAACGGGGAACGTGACGGCGATGCGAAATCCGCTCGGAGTGGCGCTGGAGGTGATTCGCCCTGTTTACCTGATCCCGGAGGGCACCACCAATTGCCGGTTGCCGGATGATCGCGAGATTGTGCCGGTGCTCCTTGATCGAGTCCAGCCGCTGCATGTGGTGATTCCGGTAGATCACTTCTTGCCGGGATGCCCTCCGCCGGCTGCCCGCATACGCGCACTACTTGAGGAGTTGCTTGCCGCCCACGAACCGCACCCGACCCCAGCTCAGTTGACCTTTGGTTGACTGCACGGAGACGCCATGCGTCGTATCATCATCGACCCCGTCACACGGATCGAGGGGCACGCGAAGATCAGTATTTTTCTGGACGACAACGGGAAAGTGGCAGACGCGCGCTTCCATGTCGTGGAGTTTCGTGGGTTCGAGAAGTTCTGCCAGGGTCGACCGTTCACCGAAATGCCCGGGTTGACTGCGCGCGTCTGCGGCATCTGTCCGGTCAGCCATATCCTCTGCTCGGCAAAGACAGGCGACGCGATTCTCGGCGTGAAGCCGCCCCCGGCAGCCTTGAAGCTTCGCCGCCTCATGAACCTTGGCCAGATCACGCAGTCCCACGCACTCAGTTTCTTCCACCTGAGCAGCCCCGATCTTCTCCTGGGCTACGACTCGGACCCGACGAAGCGAAATGTTTTCGGTGTGATTCAGGCGAACCCCGAACTCGCCCGGGCCGGGATTCGCCTGCGGCAATTCGGCCAGGAAGTGATCGAGAAACTGGGGGGAAAGAAGATTCACCCGGCGTGGGCCGTCCCCGGCGGAGTGCGAGAGGCGCCCACCGAAGACGTCTGCCGGGAACTCCTCGCACTCATACCGGAGGCACTCGCAACCACTCAGGTTGGTCTGGGCCTGATCAAAAAGTACATGAATGAGCACCCGGACGAAGTCGCAGTGTTCGGCAACTTCCCGACCCTTTACATGGGCCTCGTTCGCCGAGAAGATCACGGCTGGGAGCACCATGACGGCGTCCTTCGGTTCATGGATCACACGGGTCAAGTCATCGCCGACGACATCGAACCGTCGAACTATCGCGAATACATCACCGAGTACATCGAGAACGACTCGTACTTGAAATCGCCGTTCTACAAACCGCTGGGTTATCCGAACGGCGTCTACAGGGTCGGCCCACTGGCCCGGTTGAACATCTGCACAGGAATTGGCACGCCGCTGGCAGACGCCGAACTTGCGGAGTTCCGCTCCCGGGCCGGCGGCACCGCCAATTCCGCTTTCTTCTTTCACTATGCCCGGCTCATCGAAATCCTCGCGGCCATCGAAAGCTTGGAACGATTGCTGAATGATCCCGAGATCCATTCCACCCGGCACCGCTCCGAGGCGGGCGTCAACAACCTCGAAGGCATCGGTTGCAGCGAAGCGCCGCGCGGTACCCTGTTCCACCACTACCGAGTGACCGAGCACGGCCTCCTGACCTACGTGAACATGATCATCGCCACGGGGCAAAACAATCTGGCCATGAGCCAGACCTGTGCCCAGATCGCCAGACACTACATCACCGATTCCGCGAACATACCGGAAGGGTTCCTGAACCGCGTCGAGCACGGTATCCGGTGCTACGACCCCTGCCTGAGCTGTTCCACTCATGCTTACGGTGAGATGCCCCTTCACATTCGATTGATTGCAGCCGACGGGTCCGTGGTCGCGGAGGCCAAGCGGTGACTCAGACGCTGGTAATCGGCTACGGCAACAGACTGAGGCGCGACGATGGAGCAGGTCCGTGGGTCGCGGAACGGTTTGCCGGGCGGCCTGGGATCAGGGTGATCGTCGTCCATCAACTTCTTCCCGAACTGGCGGACGAACTCGCAGTATGCCAGCGAGTGGTGTTCGTGGATGCTGCGGCTTCGGCTACACTGGTCTCCGTCCGAGTGACCGAACCTGCGAGTCGGCAGTCGTGCCTCGGCCACACCTGTGATCCGGCATCGCTGCTCGGGCTCACCGCAGCGATTCACAGCGTCAGCCCCAAGGCGTGGCTCGTGACCGTTCCCGCCCACGATCTTGGTCACGGTGAAGGATTGTCGAAGGAAACGGAATCTGCGACGGAAGCAACGGTGTTAGTGATCGAGAGGCTTATTGAGGGCCACGAATGAAGTCCGACTGGGCGGCACGTGCTGTCTCCCCGACCGACGCCGTCGCCGCCATCCGTAGCGGGATGACTCTGTTCCTCCACGGGGCCAGCGCCACGCCCACGCCGCTGTTGGCATCGCTCGCCGCTCGGGATGATCTCGAAGGGGTGACCGTCTATCATCTCCACACGGCAGGACCGAACCCCCATACTGCACCGGGAAAGGAGAGGCAGTTCAGGGCCGTTTCGCTATTCACCGGGGAGCCGCTACGCGAAGCAGTCGCGGACGGACGGGCCGATTTCGTTCCCGTTTTCCTGTCCGACATTCCCGGGCTGTTCCTCTCCGGGCGCATCAAATTGGATGCTGCACTGGTTCAGCTCTCCCCACCGGATCGGCACGGATTGAGTACCCTCGGCACGTCTGTGGACGCGGCACGAGCCGCCGTGGATTCGGCTCCACTGGTCATCGCCGAGGTCAACGACCAGATGCCTCGAACGCATGGACACAGTGTTGTTCGACTGGCGCGAATTGCAGCATTGACTCGAACCAACCGCCCGCTCCACGAGCATGTGCCCGGGACGCCGACACCAGTCGAAAGCCGCATCGGCGAGATTGTTGCCGACTTGATCCCAGATCGGGCCTGTCTGCAAATGGGGATCGGAGGCATCCCTGACGCAGTCCTTTGCCGGCTGAAAGGAAAACGCGACCTGGGCATCCACACCGAGATGTTTTCAGACGGTCTGGTCGATCTTGTCGCAAGCGGCGCAATCACCAACCGCTTCAAAACCATTCACCCGGGCCGTATTGTCGCGAGTTTTGTGAACGGCACTCGGCGACTCTTCGACTTCGTGGATGACAATCCGCTCGTCGAATTCCATCCTTGCGATCGAACCAACGACACGGCTTTGATCCGCAGAAACGACCGGGTGATGGCCATCAATTCCGCGATCCAGATCGATCTGTCAGGTCAGGTCTGCGCGGATTCCATCGGATGCCGCATCTACAGCGGCATTGGAGGGCAGATGGACTTCATGCGAGGGGCAGCGCTTTCTTTGGAAGGCAAAGCGATCATCGCTCTCCCATCCACGGCGAAAGGATCAACGGTGTCGCGAATCGTGCCGGAACTCACTCCCGGTTCCGGAGTGGTCACGACGCGCGGACACGTTCATTGGGTGGCGACGGAATACGGTGCGGTTGATCTGCATGGGAAAAGTCTGCGCGAACGGGGCGCCTTGCTGACTTCCATTGCCCATCCAGATTTCCGAGCTGAACTTCGTCAGTGGCTGTTGGGTGTACGCCACTATCTTATCTGATTCCTGGAGGAGACCGTGCCCCCAGAGGCTCCAGCCGGGTCGCGACTCCTGAGCGACTGCAACAGGGAAATTTTCAGAGCAGTCGGTGGGCCATGTGAGCGGTTCGGCGAGATCGCCTCACAGACCCGGTGACGGCTTGAAGGTCAGGAAAGTTGTGACATCGTTGCCAGCCGACATGTCGTTGAAGTTTTTCGGCCGGGTCGAGCCTGGGCCGCGGTAGCAGATCCTCAGTTGTCCAGCCTTGACCTCGTACAACCCGAGATACGTCTTGCCCTTGTTTGCGTTGCCCTCCTCAGTCGGCGTGAAGTCGATTTCCTTGGGAGACCTCTTCGGGTCCAGCTTGAACTCGGTCGGGGTGGTAAACTTCTTGCCGTTGCGGCTGTAGTGGAAGGTCAGGGTGTCGCCCTTGATGACGACCCGCTCCAGCAACACCACGGGCTTCGCGTCGGATTGCTTGGCGGCCGGATCCCAGTCCCAAATGCCCTGGACGAGTAGGGAGTCGTCCTTGGGCTTGTCCTGGGCGACGCTCATGAAGCCGAGCGAGCAAATCGCCACCACCGCGAGAACACGCGAAATCATTGCAGTCTCCTTTGATTCTCCGCTACCGAACCCCTTGCTCACCGGCCGACGGGGCTCGGTGGGCCTCACGTCACAGATAGCCTACGTGCCCCGCCGGTCCGGTGCAGTCACCGGTTCGGCTGGTCCCCCGCGAGTCAGCCCGCGCCTGGTGACGACACGCTACCTGGTTCGGCGCCTTGAGAACCGGCCGCCGGAGGTACTTGCCGGGCCACCACCCGGCGGACCACCCATGCCTGAGCTGAGACTTGGCCGACAGAAAGGGCAATGACTATTGACGGGACGATGAAGCCCATCGTGCCGGTGACACGCCACCAGACCAGGATCATCGCCGACATGAAGGCCCACCCGACGATGGCGCCCCGCGCGAGGGCTGCCCAGTACCCGCCCGAGCCCATCTCCTTGCGGCGTGCCAGATTCGACACGCTCTCGGAGGGCAAGCCAAATCGTTCTTGCAAGAAGCGGCCGCGGAGAAAGGCAGGCCAGCAGTCGAAGAGGTAGGCTAACGCCAGCAGCATGCCAGCGCACGGCACAAACAACGCCGCGAAGACCGCAAAAACGAGCACGGCGGCCCCACCGGTGACCCCACTCAGCGTAGGATCGGCCACAATCCCGAAAAGCGCGCTGACAACCGCCATAAATGCGACTGTGGCGGCCAGCCAAACGCCGAGGTTACGGCGCACTTCAGCAGCGAACTCAGGGGTGAGCCGTGCCAGTGCCAGAGACCTGTCATCGTGTTCGCCCATCGGCATGTCCTCTAAGACCAAACAGCGGAGATTAGCGACGCGCGGACTTGTTTAAGATTCAGCCCCGTACGATACTTGACGCATTGCTGCAGCGGAGAGTTCGGCCGCTTGCCCTGCACATCTGCGAAGCGAGCGTCGTTGAGCTCCGCTGTTCGGACGCGTTGAGGATCGTGCGTCGCTGAGCTTCACCCAGTCTGTCCACGCCGCTGAACGCCTTGCTCCCCTGCCCGAAATCGCGCCAGCGGTGAGGGTCAGGTGCAGCAGCGGGTCAGGCTTGGCCACCTTGACCGATCAGACCGCCGCATCTATCCAACCACCGGCACACAATTCAGCCACTCCTCCATATTCCGGTTTCACTCAGCCAGTGGGCTGTCTTGCTCCAATATCACGTCGCTGGGTTGAATTTGTCCTACAAAGGACTGCCACCCATGCATCAGGTGATTTGGCCCCCTTATCGCCGCTCACTATCTTTCGGATCTCCAGGAGCATCCGACCTAATGCCAGTTGATATCAGCATGGTTGTACGACTGTCAGCAATTATTGTTGGGTCTACCGTACTTTTCCAGCCCGATGCAACCAGTGCTATACCGCCGCCAAGAAGGATGAGACTACAGATTGATCCACCTGTTAGCTCCCCCAACGCTCCAGCGTCAGTCAAATCCTGATTCAGAGCCCGGAGAACCACGCCTATTGCGGAGTACATGCCCCAGATGAAAAGCACGACACCACCGAGTATTCTGCCCATGCGTATCCTCCAATTCCCCACTCTTTGCCTAACGCCTTGCTCACCTGCTCGAAACCGCGAAAGCAGTGAGGGACAGGTGCAGTGGATGGATAAATCTCATGGCCACGTTGGTGACGGGCCGAACCTATCGTCAATGGTACGCGGGATCTTGGGTTGCCCCAGTCCCAGGCGTGGATCTTTCAGCCGATGCCGAAGCCCGGCAACCACGAAGCGGGATCAGGCCGGCCCGTCACCAACGAGGTCATGCCAGGCGTATCTCCAAGACCCAGCACTCATACTACTGCGGCGTCGATCTCCACGCCAGAAGCCTCTTCGTCAACGTCCACGACGACACCAGCAGAGCCCGTCGGACGGTAGAGGGCCCGCCTAGATTGCGATCGATCGTTTCATAAAACGCCACTGCCATCGACCCGTCCGAATCGAGGTCCTCCATGGTTCGCATCCATTGCCTCGCCGGTCTAATCCTGCTCGTCTTGACATCTGCGGCCGCCGCCGATCCGAAGCCGTTCAGTGGCAAGGAAAGCACGTGGAACACGTTCAAACGCTACGACTTGAAGGTCGATGGCAAGGATGCGATCGTGGTCGTCCCCGAAAAGCCCGCCCCCGGCCGGCCGTGGCTCTGGCGGGCCGAATTCTTCGGCGCCTTCCCCAATGCCGACATCGAACTGGTCAAACGCGGCTGGCACCTCGCCTATCTCGGCGTCCCCAATCACTTCGGCGGCCCGAAGGCGATGGCCGCGTGGGAGAAGTTCCACGACATACTCGTCAAGGACCACGAACTGAGCCCCAAGCCCGGCATTCTCGGCATGAGCCGCGGGGCCATGTACGCGCTGGCTTGGGGCATCGCCCATCCCGACAAGACGCTCGCCATCGACCTCGACAACGGCTTCTGCGACCCGCGAATCTGGCCCGGCGAAAAACTCAAAGGAACCGATTCGGCCCGCGAATGGAACAATCTCCTCAAGGCGTACGACTTCAAGAACGACGCCGAGGCTCTCGCGTACAAGGGCTGGCCGCTCGACAATCTTGCCCCGCTCGCCAAGGCGAAGGTGCCGATCTTGCTCGTCTACGGCGATGCCGACAAGGTGGTGTCGCCCCAGAAAAACTCCGAAGTGCTCTGGGACCGCTACCAGGCGCTCGGTGGCCCGGTTGATCGCCGCATCAAGAAGGGCGGCGACCATCACCCGCACAGCCTCCCCGACCCGGCGCCGATCGTCGAGTTCTTCGAAAAGGCGGCGAGATGAATTGCAGTTCCGCCTTCAGTCGGCGTGGTTTGTCAAGCCAATCCATTCGGGAAGCCGTGCGACTGGCGGCTTGTCCGCCAGTGACCCCCACGCGGTGACAATTCGCCCGAAGTCGGTTTCTTCATGGCAGTGACTTTCCCTGCCGTCGTACGAAAAAGCTCAGCAGCGACCGCCGCTTGTGCGATGTTGAACCGTGCAGAGCCGTACTGCGGCAGTCGTCTGCTGGTCGGGTAAGGAGGTGGCGTTGCCGCCACCCCCTCCCCTCAGAACCGTACGTGATAGTTTCCCATCATACGGCTCAAGCATGGAACAACGCACCTTGGCAGCACGCGGTTGACCCCATTGGACTTGGAGGAACCTCCACGATACTTCCCCAGAGCCAGCTCCCGATATGACTCGGTGGTGGCAGTCGCACCAGCGCCGATCATTGCGACCGGGCTGACATATCTGCGTCACTGCCTGACGCCGGTTGGCTGAGCGTTCTCGTGCGTCCACACCGCGGGGAAGTCTGCCGGCTTTCGCCGTGAGGTCATGTTGCCTTGCGGCTCAACCCCTATCCGCCCCATTACAGGGCGGCATTCGCTTGCTCCCCAATCCTCTGCCCGCAGTCCCATCGGCACACCTTGCGGCTCGCTTTCCCCGAAGGGAGGACTACGGGTTTACCATGTTCCG
>PLDW01000076.1 GCA_003136315.1 Gemmataceae bacterium
GCCACGCTGCTGGGGCACCACCAAGAAATGAGCAAGGTCGGAAAATCGTCCGTCGGCCTCACCGATCACCTCCACTCTGTCGAGGACTCTCTGTACCAGCTGTCGCGCTTGCCCTCGCTCAGTTTCACTTCTACTCATATATGTGCCCGGTAAGGTAGTCCCGTTTGTTGTCAGAGTAGGTGAGAGTAGGCGACTTGCTGTGCGAGTCACCGTGTCTGGTCAACCGATGCGGATCGACTCACTCGCAAGCTTCGCTTGCCCACTGGGTCGGCGTTCCAGAAACGGTCACTCGCACAACGAGTGACCTACTTTCCGCCGGGGAAGCGACAGTCACAGGCAGCACCCGCATCCGGATCGTCCCCGGTCCCATTCGTATCGGCTCCAATCGTGCCCTCTTCGCTGTGCCCTGCACCCGACCGCACCTGTTACCAACACGTTACCCACTTTTCGCGTTGGAGACGGTAAACTGCGTGCGGGAGATGGGCCACGTCGCCTGTCACCGGTCACGAGTCCCGCTCGCCCCGTCGTCGGGAGGAACGCAATGAGGAAGCTGACCCGTTTTCTGGCGCTCACGGCCGCTTGGGGGGTCGCCGCCACCCTCGGTGCCCGCCTCGTGGCCGAGGATCCGAAACCAACTCCACCGGCGGCACCAGCCGCCACCCCGGCGACTCCGGCCGCCGAAGCCCCGATCAACCCGATCAAGGTAACCAATGCCAGGATCGAGACGAAAACCGCTGTCACCCCCAAGCCGCTCAGCCCGGCAGTCAAGAAAGCGATCGAATACCTCGTCAAGAACCAGCAAGACGACGGCGGCTGGAACCAGGGCGGCGGGTGGCGGACCCAGGTCGGTGGAGGCGGCGGACGAATCGAGGGCGCGAATGTCGAAGATCCGTCGGACATTGGCAACACCTGCTTTGCCCTCCTGGCGCTTTTCCGGGCGGGGAATACCCCCGTCGAGGGCGAACACAAGGAGGTCGTGAGCAAGGGGCTCAAGTTCGTCCTCACCAAGGTCGAAAAGGCGGACAAAGAGACGCTTTACGTCACCGACGTCCGCAACACGCAACTTCAGAGCAAGATCGGGCCGTATGTCGACACCTTCCTCGTGAATCTGGTGCTCGCCGAGATGAAGGGACAGGCCGGGTCGGAGGAGAAACGGCTTGTCGCAGCGCTGGAAAAGACGATGAACAAGATCGTCAAGCACCAGACCGCCGAGGGTGGATTCGCGAACAACGGCGGGTGGGCACCGACCCTCTCGCTTGGGATTTGCAACAAGGGCCTCGCTCGGGCCAAGCAGAACGGGGTTGAGGTCGATCAGAAAGTGTTCGACCGGGCGTTCGCCCAGGCGAAGGGGGCTGCCGCCGGGACGGGTACAATGTCCGGCGTGGGGGGTGCGGGCGGCCCGGCCCCAGGCTTCACAGGGGCCAGCAAACCGGCTGATTCTCTCGCCCTTGGCCGGGCCACAAGCAGCCCCCTCGCGGCGGCCCCCGCGAGAGGCATGAGCGGCGGGTTAGGCGGTGGAGGGATTGGCGGCGGAGACGCGGGAGTCCGGTTGTACAGTGTCGGCCAGGGGGCCGGGAACTCCCAGGATGTGGTGAACAGCCTCCGGGTCGATGGCAAGAAGGCCCAGGAGGTGCTCAAGGACTCCAAGGCCACCAAGGAGGACAAGGCCAAGGCGGAGAAAACGATCGAAGGGCTGCGGAAAGCTGAGAAGGAGAACGGAGAGGTGCAGCGAAACCTCGCGGCGACCGTGCGCGACGACCGGTTCGTCGCTGGCTTCGGATCGAACGGCGGTGAGGAGTTCCTCAGCTTCCTGAACATCAGCGAAGCGCTCCTGGTCAAGGGCGGCAAGGACTGGGAGGAGTGGGACGGGAAGATGACCAAGGGGCTGGAGAAGGCCCAGGACCAAAACGGGAGCTGGTCCGGGCACCACTGCATCACCGGCAAGACATTCTGCACCGCCGCTGCACTCCTGGTGCTAACCGCCGACCGCACCCCGTTCCCAGTTGATGTCCTCAAGGCCAGCGCTGCGACGAATGAACTGAAGGCCGAACCGAAGCCAGAAACGCCACCGCCCGAGAAGAAGTAACTCCACGAACCGATCGGCGCATCCCGGCGACCCCGGTTCCGTGGAAGCAGGAACCGGGGTCGCCATTCGTGTTTCCGGAGACGATCATGGAGCGGAAAGACCTGACAGGCGTGGCCGTCTGGGTGGTTGGACTGTTAGGCGTGATCGTGCTGCTGTTCGTCTGGATGGCGATCCAGAAGGCGGACCTGGCCCGGGAGGAACAGACCCGGGCCGAGTTGGCGCAGGTTGAGGCCGAAGCGGCGGCACTCTCCAACCCGTTGCCGGTCGCACCCCCTCCGCACCCCGTCCGCAGCCGGAACCAGGCACTCGCTGCGGGGGTGGCGTTCTTGTTGAAGCAGCAATCCCCGGACGGAGCGTGGCGGTCGGACATCTACGCCACGTTCAAGGACGGCTTGGCCCTCACCCCGCTTGTGGTGTGCGCGCTCCAGGCGGCAGTCGACGCCGGCACACGCGATCCAGACTCCACCGCAGCCCGCCGCAAGGGGAGTGACTACCTTGCGCGAATGGTGAAAGCCGACGGCACCCTCGACTGCGGCGAGTCCGGCCTGGACTATCCGGTGTACACCGCTGCTCAGGCCGTCAAGGCTCTGTCCCACCCCGAGAACGGACACTCGATCAAGGCCCGAGATGCGTGGTTGACGTACCTGCGCGATCGGCAATTGACCGAGAAGCTCGGGTGGAAGTCAGACGACAAGGCCTATGGCGGATGGGGCTACTGCCGGCTCATTCCAAGTAAACCCGAGCCAAACGCGATCGCACCTCCACTCGTCGAGTCGAACCTTTCTGCCACGGTGTTCGCACTCGATGCCCTCCGAACAGCCGGGGTGACTGATTGGGGCGTCTCCGAGAAGGCACTGATATTCGTCAGCCGGTGTCAGAATTTCGTTTCCACACTCGGCTGCACGATGTCGCCCCCGCACCTCGATGGTGGATTCTTTTTCGTCTACGACGACCCTGTTCGGAACAAAGCCGGGTCGCTCGAATCGCCGCCCGACAAGCCGGAGCGGTTCCACTCCTACGGGAGCGCCACCGCCGACGGGTTCCGTGCCTTGAGACTTTGTGGAGAGGCGGATCAGGAACGGGCGCTGGTCGCCGGGTCGTGGCTCCAGTACCACTTCCGGGCCGACACGCATCCCGGGAACTACATCCCGGCCCACGAGCGGAACCGGGAAGCCGTGTACTACTACTACGCAGCCTCGGTGAGTCGGGCCTTTCGGGAGGGTCACCTGGCCCTCCCCGACGGCCGGGACTGGTCCGCCGAGTTGACTGCGTCTCTGACGAAACGCCAACGGGTGGACGGAAGCTGGGCGAACCCGGTGGAACTGGTCCGTGAGAACGACCCAATCGTGGCGACCAGCAATGCCCTCACCGCCCTTGCTACAACCACTCCCACAAAGTAATCCGCATTGCTGAGATGGACCGGCATGGTACCGACGAGTCTGGCTCTCAACCAGTAAAAGGCATCACTTGATCGAGGGAAAGACTCGGAGCGTTGAAATCAAAATTACGATACGACGAACGACGAAAACATGACATCACTTGTTCGAAGGAAAGACTCGGAGCCTTGAAATCACGCTGAGCGTACCACTCTCCGCTCCGAGTCGGCATCTCCCCTGGTTTACTCCTTCGTGGCTGTCCGCATCATCTTGTCATACGCCTCGGCCTCGGCGAATGATATGAGCCCATCGTGGTCGGTGTCGATCGCATCGAACTCGGCTTTAGTACCGAGGAACTCGGTTCGGGACACGTCTCCATCTCCATTCCGGTCCATCTTCTGAAACCACACCGGTCCCCTCAGTGGAATCGTGAATGGGTTCGGGTTCCCAGCGATCACGAACTGGGCGTCGGCGGTCCGGTCAATCGACCGGGTCAGTCGGATCGACACGGTCGGTTGGATCGCGGCCCTGGTCACCACTTCGGCCTTCCTCCCGTCGGGCAACGGCGGCTCCAGGCTGGTCAACCGATCCCAGGCCGTCCGCAGTTCCCGCACTCCGAGCCGACCGTCGCGGTTCTCATCGAGCAACTGGAACAGGGTTGGCGTCTGGACCATCGGAATCAACCCGACCGACAAATCCAGGAACGGTTGTTGGGTGTCGAGGTAGCGGTTGAACTCCTCCTGGGTCAACTTTCCATCGCCGTTCCGATCGGCAGGGTCGAACATGACCAGGATCTGCTGATATTGCAGGACGGCAGGGCCGAGTAGATCCTTCTCCAGAACATAGCCTTTGGTCCCGGCTGCCTGCTGGAATAGCCCTCTCAACTGCTGCCGGCTGACGGCGACCTGCTGGGAATCGGGTAGAATCCTGGGAACCCAGAACTCGATCGGCTGGCGAGCGTGTCGGATCATGGCCCGTCCCTTCCCGATCCGGCTCAGGGTGAAGCCCCGGGCTTCGATCAACCGGGGATCGGTGATCACTTCGACCTGGCAATCCGCAACGATTCGGGCCAACGACAGGCGGATTTCAAGGTCGGCCGGTCCGGTCCGCCAGGCATCCAACTCCTCACCCGAGAGCTTTCCGTTTCGGTCGATATCCAGTCGGGCAAACGTCTCGGGGTCGAATCCGGACTCGGCTCGCGTCAGTTCAAAGTCTCCGTCCTTGTCGTATTGTTTGAGGATTCGCTGCGTGATAGTCCCGGGAATCCGACCGGCCTCGAAAACACTCACGTTCTGGACGACGATTATCGGTGGGGGCTGGCTGCGGGTTCGAACGATCAATCGGTTGAGCCTGGGGTCTCCGTTACTGTTAGGGAGTAGTTCGGCAAGGCTCAGGCACTCATCCTCGTCTGCGTCCAGGGAGGGGAGCAGTTTCTCGACGGCGGTCACCTCGTCCTTGGTCAACTTCCCGTCCCCATTCCGGTCGAACAGCTTGAACAGGCCCTCAGTCGCCTGGGCGTTGGACTCGTTTTCCGTCTGGGGTGGGAACCCGCGGACCACCTGGGCCGCCGACCGTTTGTAGTAGGCGACGAATTCGTCGAACGACACGCGCCGATCTCCGTCGGTGTCAAGACCGTCGATGGTCGGCAAGTCGGCGGGATTCGGCGCGTAGGATCCGTTGACCATCATGGAGGTCAATGCGGCATCCTGGAAGATGAACTGGACCTCGGAGCCGTTGAGGAAATCGTCGCCGTCACGGTCAAACAGATCAAACGCTTTCCGGAGTGCCGACCGCCATCTCTCGTGCAGCGGCTTCCCGTCCGTCTGCACTGTCACCGTGATCCGGATCGGCCGGTGCGGGGCGAAGACAATGACCTCCAGTCTATCGGCGATTTTTGGGGCGACTGGAGCCGTGTTCCGGATCAGCCGCGGGGGCGGGGCCGGCTCGGCGGCGGTCCCCAACACCGTCCCGCCGAGGATCACAATCACCGCCAGCGCAGCGAGTGAGATCCTCCCTCTTCCCCTTCGGGAGTTGGGTTTCGGGGTCGTTTTGGCAGGTGGTAACGAGCGTCCAATTGTTCGGTGGCTCACGCGACGACCTCCGTCACGGGGGCCGCGCCACGATCGGCGATTGGGATGGGGCGGCCAACGTTCGACATGTTCTGCTTTTCCGGGTCGATCCCCACCACCTTGCAGACGGTGGCCAGGAAATCGGCCGACGAGACTGGCCGGTCTTCCACGACCGTGCCGTCCTTGCTCGTCTTCCCCACCGCCTGCCCGCCCTTCACACCTCCTCCAGCAATGACCGTACTCCAGGAGGTGGCCCAGTGGTCCCGCCCCTTCTGCGGATTGATCTTCGGTGTGCGGCCGAACTCTCCCATCCACACGATTGTGGTCGTGTCGAGGAGTCCGCGTTCCTTCAGGTCGGCCATCAGGGCTCCCCACGCGGAGTCGAGTGAGCCGCAGAGGGTTTTGAGTTGATCGAAATTATTCTGGTGAGTGTCCCAGTTGCCGAGCGTCACCTCGATGAACGCCACCCCTCGCTCCACCAACCGGCGGGCGAGCAGGCACCCTTGTCCGAACAGGTTGCGGCCGTATGTGTCGCGGACGGCAGGTTTCTCTTCGGTCAGATCGAACACCTTCCCCCCAGCCGACTGCATCAGCCGGATGGCCCGGTCGTAGGCGGCCGCGTGACTCTTCGACACGGCTCCCGGTCGGTTGGCCGAGAATTCCTCCTGGGCAACGCGGAGCATGTCGAGCCGAGCCGCGGCGGTGGCCTCATCGATCACCTTCGGGCGGTCGAGATCTTCCACCTTGAGGAGGCTGTCCAGATTTCCGCCGTTGTTCCGGCCGAACTGGTTGTCGCCGACGACGAGGGGAGCGTGTTGCGGCCCCAGGAACCCGGGGCCATACGCTTCCACCCCGAAGAACCGTTGCGGGGCGATGCTGACGAAGTTCGGGAGTTCGGCCAGCGGGTCGCCGATCTCCTTCGACACCAACGCGCCAACCGACGGGTACTGGATCCCGGCAGCGCTGGGGACCAGACCAGTTCGCATCAGGTAGGTGCCACGGATGTGGTCGCCTTCCCTGGTCGACATCCCGCGCAAGACAGCGAGTCGGTCGCCAAACTTGGCGATTTTGGGCAAGTGTTCGCCGATCTTCAGCCCGGGAGCCGAGGTCGAGATTTCCTTGAACGGCCCACCGTTCTCGTGCCCGGGCTTGAGATCCCAGAGGTCGATCGTGGCCGGCCCCCCGTTCATCCACAGCAGGATGCACGATCGCTTGGGCTTTGAACCCGTCCCGCTCGCGGTGGCCCGTGCGAGTTCGCCCATCCAGCCCGAGACCGACAGAGTAGTGCTGACAGCCCCGACACGGAGCAGTTGCCGACGAGAGAGAATGGAGTCGGAGCAGAACATGGAAAACCCCGGGGTTAGAGTTTAAAGTTTAAAGTTTAAGAAGTTTAAAGTTAATCAATCGCTTGCCAGGGCGTTGCCCATCATAACCCAGGGCGTTGCCCATCATAACCCAGGGCGTTGCCCATCATAACCCAGGGCGTTGCCCTGGGCTGAGAAATCTCACCCCTTCAGGGTGAAGACGGTCAGGCCAAAGCCTAAACATTGACGGTTTTCAGCCTGAAAGGCTGAGATCTCTCAGCCCAGGGCAACGCCCTGGGTGGCCTCAGCCCAGGGCAACGCCCTGGGTGGCTCCACAGCCGTTAATGATTAAACAGAAATTCCGGGCTGTTGAGCAGCACCCAGAATATATCTCCGAGGGCCTTATTCTTGTCGCCGATAGCGCCGCCGCGGTCGACGTAACTGGCGAACCGCTCCGCCTCCTCCGCGGTCGGGTGGCGGGCGAAGGCGGTGAGGAAGAGGGCCTCGATCCTCTGCCTGGTGTCCCACCCTGGCACGTCGACAACCGCCCCCAGAACCTCGCTCCGGTCAAACCCCGTCTGGGTGTTGATGAAGTCGCCATTCATGAGCATCAGAGCCTGGAGGATCGTCGTGTTGGTTTCGGTCGTCTTCTCGGTGGAAGCGAATCGGTTGAGGAACTGGCTCCGTGGATTCCCCAGCTGCGGGAACTGGGCGAACTGGACGCCACGCCTGGAGGATTGCTCTCGGTAACCCGTCGCCACCACCAGACTATCGAACAATTGAGCGGGGGTGAGTCCCTTCAGATTCATCCGGGCGAACCGCTTCGGGTCGGCCTGAGTCGGATGGGTTAGTTTGCTTGTCAACTGGTAGGCCTGTGTGCGGGTGATCGCCCGGATCAGGAGACGGTTGTCGAACTTGTTGGCAGCGAAGACTGCTCCGAGATCGTCGAGCAGTCCGGGATGGCTCGGCGGGTTATTGTCGCCCGGTTCGTCGACCGGATCGACGATCCCAACGCCGAAAAAATGTGCCCACAACCGATTGACCTGGTTCTTTGCGAAGTAGGGGTTCTCGCGGCGGGTCAGCCAGCCAGCGAGTTCTTGTCGCGGGGTCCGGGCGTCTGACCAGACGGGGTCGGTCCCATCGAAGAACTTCGCGACCACCATTTTGTCGGTATTCGGAATGGTCAACCGGTTCTTGTCCGCTTGAGGGCCTTTGGTGGAGGTGTCACTTGGCCGAGTGTTCGGCAATCGGCTCAGGTCTGCAAAGAACGCAGCGAACTCCCAGAACTGACCTCGGGTATACGGTGCGAATGGGTGGTCGTGACACTGGGCACATTCGAGTTTGACACCCAGGAACACCCGGCTGACGGCGGCTCCGACATTCTCCGGCCGACTCTCATTGGCCTGATAAAACGCAGCGAGCCCGAACCCATCCGGGTCGTTCCCAAGCGGTTGGGCGAACTGCTGGTTGTTGCCAACAACGGCGAACTGGAGCGGCACACCGAGCACTTTTTGGGCGACCACATCTGCCGGAGTGTTCTCGCGGTAGCGAATCCGGAGCCAGCTCTCGAACTGGAAGCCGAAACCGGCGAGTTGTGGATTCGTCGCCGTCTGGGGCATCCAGGCGTTCCGCGTGACGGATGCGAAATGGTTCGCGTGTGAGGGGAGGGTGAGGAGTTTGTCGACAAGGCTGGCACGTTTGGCCGGGTTCGGATCGTCGAGGAAGGACCGTGTCTCGGACACCTTTGGGGCACGGCCAACCAGATCGAGATACACCCGTCGGAGGAATTCGGCATCGTCGGCCGGGGCAGCGGGTTTCACACCACGGGCCTGCCAGTCGGCCGCCAGGTGTCGGTCAATGAGGGCAGCGATGATATCAGCAGGATCGGGTTCGACAGTCTGTGCCGCACAAGGACTCAGGACGACGGCCAGGATGGCGGACACACCGAAGCGAATGGACATGATGAGCCCTCCGGGGTCGCTCGCACGATGCTCTGGAGGAGAAGACGCACGGTCGCATCGCTCCTAACCGAATGATTCGCACCCAGCCCGTCTGCACTCATCCCTGGCGAGTCGACGGTGTTCACCTAATTGGGCTTTAGCCCGTGGAAGCCGCGGCATTTCAATGCCAGCGGAGGAAACGCTTTTCTTCGGGCTTTAGCCCTTGTTATGTGAGCAGTCCATGTGATACACTTCCCTCAATGGAAACGGTGCGAACCATCGTCTGCAAGCTGGCCCCCACCCCTGAACAGGCCACCCAACTGGATGCCACACTGGTGGCGTTTGCGGCGGGGTGCGACTTCGCCGCCGACGTGGCGCGTCGGATCAACTCCACCAACAAGGTGAAGGTTCAGCAGGAGGGCTACCCGGCACTTCGCAAGGCCACGGGACTTTCGTCGAACCTTGCGATCCGGGCGATTGCTCGGGCATGTGCGGCCCTGAAAGTGCCAGAGAAAATGCACTCGGCTTTCGAGCCCACCTCGATCGATTACGACTAGCGGATCTTCGCCTTCCACGAATGGAACTGGACTTTCGGGCTGACACTCCTCTCGGGTCGCGAGCGAATTGCCACGGTTCTGGGCCAACGACAGAAGTCGATGCTCAAGGGCCGCAACCCGACCTCTGCCACTCTGGTCAGGCGACGTGACGGAGGCTTCTATCTGCACGTTCAGATTTGCGATGCAGCGCCTGAGCCCGCCAGCGTTACCGACCATCTGGGCGTTGACCTCGGTGTCGCGAATATCGCGACCGATTCGGATGGGACAATCCACAGCGGTAAGCCCGTGGACGATGTCCGCCGCAAGAACAACCTCCAACGCAAGAGGCTCCAACGGAAGGGGACGAAGGGAGCGAGGAAGAAACTGGTTCGGGTCAGCCGCAAGGAATCCAGGTTCAAGAGGCACCTGAACCACGAAATCAGTCGGAGGATCGTCGACACCGCCAAACGCACCGGCAGAGGAATCGCTCTTGAGAAACTCAAGGGGATTCGCACCCGGATCAGAGCCAGGGGCGGGGAAGCGTTCAACAGGCTTTCGGGTTGGTCGTTCGCGCAGCTTGCCACATTCATTGCCTACAAGGCTGTGTTGGCGGGGGTGCCGGTGGTCTACGTTGACCCCCGCCATACCTCGCAGCGATGTGCCGAATGCGGTCATACCGAACGCTCCAACAGGAAAAGCCAAAGCGAATTCGTCTGTAAATCGTGCGGACTCTCCGCACATGCAGACAAGAACGCCGCCCGTAACCAACGGGCTCTGGCCAATCGTAGCGTGGCCATAGAACTGGACAGCCAAGTCGGCTGAGCCGGAAAGCCCCCGCACTTCAGTGCGAGGGGATCGTTACTCTTTGACACGTTTGAGCACGGCCAGAATGGTGTTCTTTTCTTTGGGGACATCGAAACTGGTCGGGCGCTGTTTGCCCCTCCCCTGGTAGAAACAGATCTTGAGGGTCTCCCCATCGATCTCGTAGATCGCCTCATCCACCGCATCGCCGCGGCCCTTTTCGAGACTCTTGAGGTCCATACACCTTGGCTTCGTGGTCAGGTCGAGGGCGACCACCACACCCTTGTCCTGGCCCATGAAGATCCACTTCCCGCCCTTGAACTCTCCAATCACTTCCCGATCTTGTGGGCCGGGGGTGAGTTCTTGCCCAGCACTGGCAAGTTTCTGCACTTTCCACTTTCCTTCGAGCTTCTGCAGTTCTTTCTGGGCCTCGGCCGACAGTTTCGGTTCCTGATCGGCACCAGATGCGAAGAAGACCATTGTGGCGACGAGGGAAATCACAGCAGGACTCCGGATTCGGGGTCACAGAATCAGTGAAAACAGATTGCCCTACCGATGCTAACAGGCTTTGCAGATGAACGAAACCCGTCAGCATCGGATTTCTCGCAATTACCCTCCGAGGCAGGATGGCCCAGGCAACGGTATCTGTTGATCAGGCAGCCCACACCGCTTTGGCCGGGTCGAAGAGCCCTGCGTCACACCCGTATTGCCTGTTCTTCCTGATGACGCCGCCGACCATGCCCCGTTTCATGATTGGTCGGGTCCGCCCCTGTAAGCTGGGTTGTCCAGGTTCGTCCCTGACAGGCCCAGGTTCCTCTCCCGGCCCAGCGGGCGCTCCTCGAATCGCATGTGCTTGACCGATTCCCCAGCATCCCGCAACTCGATCAGCGCATCGAGCCCAATTTCCAGGTGCGTCCGGACGAACCGCTCGGTCACTGTTGCGTCGCTTTTGGAAGTCTTCACCCCTTCCGGAGTCATCGGGTTATCGGAGACGAGCAGTAAGGCCCCTTTGGGGATGTGGTTCACGAATCCAACCACGAACACCGTTGCAGTCTCCATGTCGATTGCCACCGCCCGGATGTCCTGGAGGTATTGCTTGAATCGCGCATCGTGCTCCCACACCCGGCGGTTCGTTGTGTACACGGTCCCGGTCCAGTAATCCAACCCCCGCTTGACGATTGCAGCGGAAACCGCAGCCTGGAGGCGAAACGATGGGAGGGCGGGGATTTCCGCTGGCAGGTAATCGTTACTCGTGCCCTCTCCACGAATGGCAGCGATCGGAAGGATGAACTCTCCGACGCTTGTCTTCTTGAGCCCACCGCACTTGCCGAGGAACAGCACTGCCTTGGGCTCGACTGCGCCGAGTAAGTCCATGACCGTGGCCGCCATCGCACTGCCCATCCCGAAATTCAGGATCGTGATATTCTCGGCGGTGGCGGACTGCATGGGGCGGTCGCGGCCGAGGATCGGCACCCCGAACCGCTCGGCAAACAACTCCAGGTAATTCGAGAAGTTCGTCAGTAATATGTACCGGCCAAACTGATCGAGCGAGCGGCCGGTATAGCGTGGGAGCCAGTCGGTGACGATTTCTGTCTTCGTTTTCATCCCTTCCGCCCTCACTCTGGTCCCGCGATTGCGATCGCGGCATTCTGGCAGAACCCCCCAGCAATGCAAGTCCCATCGTCACGATCGGATGGCCCTGGCCTCTGGATCACAGCGTAACGCGGTGTAACATCTCCACCCCATTGGGAACTTTCACACGCCACGAACGGTCCGAAGGGGTATCATCGGGGGTGGGTTGCCTCTGGTCGAGACCTTTCCCTGCCCCATTCGGGGCACATCTGCGGAGACGATGCCATGTCGTTACGGAAGTTGCTTTGGGCGATGCTGGTTGCCGTGGCGGTGGCCGTCGGGGTTGGGGCCGACCGTTGGCTCGGTGCCGAGGCTACGGCCGAGGGGAAGCAAGATCTCAAGCCGGCGGTCGCCCTCCCGGTCACCCGGGTCGTGCTCTTCAATAGCGGGGTCGGCTATTTCAGCCGCAGTGGAGAGGTGGAGGGAGAGGCACGGGTCGACCTCATGTTTCCCGAATCTGACGTGAACGATCTGCTCAAGAGCATGGTCCTCGAAGACTTCGGTGGCGGACGGGTGGCCGCGGTCAGCTACGACTCACGGGAACCGATCACCCGCACCCTCAGTTCGTTCGCGATCAACCTGAACGGGAACCCGACCTTTGCCGACATCCTCCAGCAAGCCCGCGGCGAGCGGATCGAGGTGACCACCCAGCCGACCGCGGCGAACCAGCCTGGCAAACTCACAGGGACAATCGTCGGGGTCGAACACCAGCAGATCCCGGTCGGGAAGGACCAGTCGACCGTGATCGAAGTGCTCAACATGTGGTGTGCAGAAGGATTGCGAGCGGTCAAGCTGAACGAGGTCCAGCAACTGCGATTCAGCAACCCAGTGATCGAATCGGAGTTCCGTCGAGCCCTCGAAGTCCTGGCACTTAACCACGACAGCCAGAAGAAAGCGGTGAGCCTCCACTTCGCCGGGGAGGGGAAGCGAAAGGTCCAGGTCGGCTACGTGGTCGAGGCCCCAATCTGGAAGACGAGCTACCGCCTTGTGTTGGATGGGGAGAACAAGGGGAAACCCTACCTCCAGGGGTGGGCGATCATCGAGAACCCGACGGACGAGGATTGGGCCGGGGTCCGGATGGCCCTGGTGAGCGGTCGGCCGATCAGCTTCAAGATGGACCTGTATTAACCCGGCAAAAAAGA